>JBIKLI010000481.1:0-2727 GCA_044359885.1 Alphaproteobacteria bacterium
ATGTCCTTGCCCAGCGCGAGGCTCAACGCCTGCGCGCCCAGATCGGCGCCGCGATCGGCCAGCAGCTCGCGCAGGAAAACCGTCTCGCGCGACGCGTTGGGCAGCTCGATGCCGATGACGTTGCGGCCGGGCACCACCGCGACGCGCACGGAGATCGCGCTCATCGAGCGGGCGATGTCGTCGGCCAGGCCGATCACGCGCGACGCCTTGGTGCCGGGGGCGGGTTCGAACTCGTAGAGCGTGACCACCGGCCCGGGTCGCACCTTCACGATCCGTCCCTGGACCCCGAAATCGTCGAGGACCGTCTCGAGCAGCCGCGCGTTCTGCGCCAGCGCCGCCTCGTCGACCGACGCGATCCTGTCTTCCGGCCGGGGCAGGCGCAGAAGCTCGAGGCTGGGCATCTCGATGGTGCCGTCGCCGAGATCGAGCGCGGCCTGCTTGCGCGGCTGGCGGCGCGGCCGGGCGGCCTGCGTCTCGCGCGCGGGCGTTTCGACCAGGTCCTGCGGCGCCGGCCGCGCGGGCATCGCGGGCGCGATGTCCGGGGCGACGATGGCTTCGCCGCCGGATGGCGGACGCTCGCCGAGTCCCGGCTCGCGTCGCTCGCGTCGCCGGCTGGCCTTCTGATCGGCACGCTGGCGGGCCGGATCGCCCAGCCGCCGCGCGAGGGCGGCGATGCGCCGGCCCATCGCCCCCGCCGACCCCGAGACGGATCCGGCTGCGCTCGCCATGCCGCGCGCGGCGGCGCACCATTCGATCCAGCTCACCGCCAGCAGGAACGCCAGCGCGGCCGCGGCACACGCCCCGGCGATCGCGGCGAGGCCGATCGCGCCGATCCCCAGGCCCTGCAGGGGCGACAGGATCCAGGTCAGGCACAGGCGCCCGGCGATGCCACCCAGGCCGACCGCGAAGGGGCGCGGCCAGTCGGCCGGCGCCTGAAGGAAGGCGAGCGCGGTCGCGGCGGCGACGATGGCGACCGGCAGCAGCGTCAACCGCAGCCACCACAGCGGCAGGCGGTGGCTGCGCACCAGCCGCACGCCCCAGGCCGCGAGCACGGCCACCGGCAGCATGGCGGCCAGCCCGAGCGACTGCAGGGCGATGTCGGCGACGGCGGCGCCGGGAATGCCCAGCACGTTGCGCGCCGGTCCGGCGACCGCGTTGTTGGGCGAGGGGTCGCTTTCCGCGTAGGTGGCGAGGGCGACCGCGAGCAGCGCTGCGAGCGCCACCAGTCCCGCGCCCGCGATCTCGGTCAGCCGGCGACGCAGGAAGGCGCCGCTGCCGGCCGGCAGCCATTGGCGGCCCAGCGCCAGCGAGGTCATGCCGCCCCCGCTTCCATGTCGGCCAGGACCCGGCTGACGCGGGTCAGGCCATCCTCGGTCGCGTCCAGATCCTGGACCAGAGCGATGCGGATATAGGGCGCGCCGAAATTGCTGCCGTCGGCGGCCGGCTTGGTCAGGTAGCCGCCGGGCAGGACCTTGATCCCGGCCTCGCGCCAGAGCCGCAGCGCCACCGCTTCGCCGTCACCGACCGCAAGCCAGAGATAGAAGCCGCCGGCGGGCCGGTAATATCCGTAACGTCCGGCGAACAGCCGGTCCGCGATGTCGTATTTGCGGCGATAGAGCGCCCGCGTCGCGCCGGCATGGGCATCGTCGCGCCACAGCGCTGCCGAGGCATCCATCACCGCCAGCGGCATCGAGGCCGCCTGGTAGGAGCGCAGGCGGTTGAACAGGCCGATCGCGTGCGGGCTGCCGGCGACGAAAGCCGACCGCATGCCGGGCGCCGAGGAGCGCTTCGAGACCGTGTGCGACACGACGAGGTTGTCGAGCATGTGTCCCTGCGGCCCGGGACCCAGCGCCAGGGCGGCCTCGATGGCGCCGGTCGGCGGCGTCGCGGTGTAATACAGATCGGCGTAGCACTCGTCGGCCACCAGCAGGAAATCGTGCCGGCGGGCAAGGGTCAGCGCCTTCTTCCAGTAATCGAGATCCGCGCAGGTGCCCTGCGGGTTCGCCGGGCTGCAGAGATAGAAGATCCGGGTCCGCGCCAGGATGGCCGGGTCGATGGCGTCAAGATCGGGCAGCCAGTTGCCGGCGGCGCTGGTCGGCAGGCAGAGCGGTTCGGCTCCCGCCATCATCGCGGCGCCGAAATACACCTGGTAGAAGGGGTTCGGCATCAGCGCGACGGGCCTGGGGCCGCTCTCGGCCGGGGTGATCGCCAGCAAGGCCAGCATGAACAGGCCTTCGCGGCTGCCGGCCACGGGCGCGATCTGCCGATGCGGATCGATCGCCGTGCCGGGGATGCCGAACCGGCGGCAGAGATATCCCGCACAGGCTTCGCGCAGCCCGGGCGTGCCGACCACCGGTGGATAGAGGTTCCAGCGCGTGCGGTCGGCGGCGATGATGTCGAGGGCGAAACCCGGCGGCTGATGCTGCGGTTCGCCGACATGCAGCAGGATCGGTTTCGCGTTGCTGCGCGGCTCGTGCCCCTTCAGCAGCTCGGCGAGCCGCTGGAACGGGTAGTCGTTCAGAAGGTCGAGACGCGCATTGAGCATGAGGGGACCGTGGGCCAGGGGCAGCGGCCCGCGCCGGCGGGACCGCATGTAAAACGACGGAAAATCAATCCTATCGCTCCGGCTTTTTAAGCACAAGGAGAGGAAACCGGGAGCGGTCGTTGCCCTGTCTTCCCGAAGCCGCGGGAGACGGGCGCGTGATCGGGCTTCTGCTATAATCGGCG
>JBIKLI010000482.1:0-2722 GCA_044359885.1 Alphaproteobacteria bacterium
CAACAATCCGACGGCGGCGGGGGCAGATCAGACCGAGCAGCAGCAACAGCAGCAGGAACAGGAACAGGAACAGGAACAGGAGGAACGGTCCCGCCCGACCGAGACCGTCGCCACCGTCACGCCGACGCCGAGCTTCTCGGCGCGCGAAGACGGCAGCGTCTTGGGGACGGGAACCGCCTTGCCGGACAGCATGCCGGGTGGCGCTGGCGACGACACGCTGCAGGGCGGTGGCGGCAGCGACATTCTCGTCCCCGGTGCCGGTGCCGATCTGGTCGAGGGCGGCCCAGGCGACGACACGATCCGCCTCGGTTCCGACAGCGCCAACGACACGATCCTCGGTGGGGACGGTTTCGACAGCGTCGATTACAGCGGTGCGGGGGGCGGCGTCGCCGTCAATCTCGCGGCTGGGCTGGCGAGCGATCGCGTCGCGCTGGCGCAGCTGTTCTCGGTGTTCAGCGATCCGGGCGGGATCGGCACGGACACGCTGGTCAGCATCGAGGGCTTCGTCGGCAGCGATTTCGCCGACGAGATCGCGGGCGGCGCGGCGGCGGAACGGATCGAGGGCCGCGGCGGGGACGACCTTCTGCTGGATGGCGAGGGCGCGGATCTGGTCTCCGGCGGTGACGGCGACGACACCATCTTCCTGTCGCCGGATGGTGCCGGGGACAGCGCCAGCGGCGGGGCCGGGAACGACCAGCTTGGCTTTGCGGCCGGATCGATACGCGGCGTGATCGTCGACCTGGACGCGGGGACCGTCTCCGACAATCCGGCGGACGGTACCGCTGGTCCGGGCTTCGGCGCCGACATCATCTCGCAATTCGAGATCCTGTCCGACACGTCGGGCGCCGACATCCTGCTGGGCTCCTCGCGTGACGAGACATTCGCTTCGTTCTTCGGCGCCGACAGCATCGCGGCCGGCGGCGGTGACGATGTGGTCCTGCTGCACGGCGACGGCGCCGATGACAGCGCCGAAGGCGGCGCCGGGCAGGACCTTCTGTCCTATGCGCTGGCCGAGGGAAGCCGTGGGATCTCCATCGACCTGGCGGCGGGGATCGCCATTGATCTGCCGGGCGGCGGATCGAGCGCCGGCGGGATCGGCGTCGACCGTTTCTCCGGCTTCGAGATCGTCGCCGGAACCGCGCGCGCCGACACGCTGCGCGGGGCGGGCTCCGGCGAGACGCTGATCGGCGGCGCCGGTGCCGACCTGATCGACGGCGGCGGTGGCGACGATGTTCTCGTCGCCGGGGCCGATGGCGGCGATACGGTTTCCGGCGGCGCCGGCGCCGACACGCTCGTCCTGGCCTATGACGCGGCGGCCTACACGGTTCAGGGATCGGCCGGTACGGCGACACTGACGCCCTTGGCGGGCCAGGGTGCCGCGATCGTCTTCGACGGCATCGAGTTCCTGCAGTTCACCGATGCCGGCGTGGCCATCAACGCGCCGACCGGGATCGCTCTCTCGGCCTCCGCAGTCGCGGAAAACGCGGCTGGCGCGACGTTTGGCATCCTCTCGGTGTCGGATCCGGATGCCGGCTCGGCATTTGCCGTGACGCTGTCGGATTCCCGTTTCGAACTCGCTCCCGGGGCGGTGCTCAAGCTGCGTCCTGGCGTTTCGCTCGACTACGAGACGGCGCCGACCGTCACCCTTGGCGTCGTGGCGACCGACCCCACCGGGCTTTCGGTCACGCGCAGCTTCCAGCTTTCCGTGACCGATGCCAACGAGCAGCCCCTCGACCTGGCGCTTGCCGGCGGCACTGTGTCGGAAAATGCCGCGGGCGCGACGGTCGGTGTCCTGTCGGTGTCCGATCCGGATGCCGGGGGATCGCATTCCTTCGCGGCCCCCGAAACTTCGCCCTTCGAGGTCGCGGGCACGGTGCTGCGTCTCAGGACAGGGATCGCACTCGACCGCGAAGCGGCAGCGGTCGTGACTGTTCCGGTGACCGTGACTGACCAGGGCGGTCTGAGCCTGACGCGCGACGTCACGATCGCCGTCGCCAATGTCGTCGAGCCGCCGAGCCTGACGGCGAGCCCTGCGACGGGAAACGAGGACAGCACGATCGGCCTGTCGATTTCGACGACGGCGACGGATCTGTCGGAGAGCGTGTCGGTCCTGATCTCGAACGTGCCGGCCGGGGCGACTCTGTCGGCGGGGACGAACAACAACGACGGCAGCTGGACGCTGACGCCGGCGCAGCTGGCGAGCCTGTCGATCACGCCGCCGACGAACAGCGACGCAGATTTCACGCTGACGGTGACCTCGACCTCGACGGATGGTTCGGTGTCGGCCTCGACGAGCCAGGCGCTGGTCGTGACGGTCGACGCGGTCGCCGACGCGCCGAGCCTGACGGTGAGCGCGGCGACGGGGAACGAGGACAGCGCGATCGGCCTGTCGATTTCGACGACGGCGACGGATCTGTCTGAGAGCGCGTCGGTCCTAATCTCGAACGTGCCGAGCGGCGCGGTTCTGTCGGCGGGGACGAACAACAATGACGGCAGCTGGACGCTGACGCCGTCGCAGCTGGCGACGTTGTCGATCACGCCGCCGACGAACAGCGATGCGGATTTCACGCTGACGGTGACCTCGACCTCGACGGACGGTTCGGTCTCGGCCTCGACGAGCCAGGCGCTGGTCGTGACGGTCGACGCGGTCGCAGACACGCCGAACCTGACGGTGAGCGCGGCGACGGGCAACGAGGACAGCGCGATCGGCCTGTCGATTTCG
>JBIKLI010000011.1:0-30846 GCA_044359885.1 Alphaproteobacteria bacterium
CGCTCAACGAGAACGCAATCGTGTCGTTTCCTGCGGATCCGGAAACAGTCTGTGTCGCCATGAAGAGGGCACTCCTAGCTGGGCATGTAGCTTTTAGCCGAAAGGGCGCAAAAGCGACAAGGACTAATGTCGCGCGGAAAAGGTTCGCTTTTTCTATGAATTGTGATGTCTAGACCGCTGATTCGGATCTATGAATCCGGCCAGGGCAGTTTCGCCCCCCGGCTCCGCCTTTCGATTACCCCTGCGGCCCGCCGCCGCCCCCGCACCCATGCCCGACCGCCTCCTGCCCGTCCTGTTCGTGCTGCTCTGGTCGACCGGCTGGACGACCGCGCGGTTCGCGTCCGACCATGCCGATCCGCTGACTTTTCTTGCACTGCGGCATGGATTGACGGCCCTGGCGCTGGCCGGTCTGGCCCTGGCGCTGCGGGCGCCCTGGCCGGACGGCTGGCGCGAGCGGGCGCACGGACTGGCCTGCGGGGTGCTGCTGAATGCCCTCTATCTGGGTGGGGTCTGGTGGGCGATCGGACAGGGTGTGCCGGCCGGGATCTCCGGGCTGATCGCGGCGCTGCAGCCGATCATGACCGCCATGCTCGCCCCCTGGTTGATCGGCGAAACGATCCGGTCGCGGCAATGGGCGGGGATCGGCCTGGGCTTCTGCGGCATCGGGCTGGTGCTGTGGCCGAAGCTGGCGGCCGTGTCCGGGCCGGCGCTGGGGGCCGCCTTGCTGCCGCTGGCGATCAACGCCGCGGCCATGCTGTCGGCGACGCTGGGGACCTTCTACCAGAAGCGCTTCCTGCCGACCGGCCATCCGCTGACCACCCAGACCTTTCAGTTCGCCGCGGCCTGCGCCGTGACCTTGCCGCTGGCCTGGGCGCTGGAGCCGATGCGGCTGGACCCCGTCTGGCAGACCGCCGCGGCCATGGCCTGGGCGGTGCTGGGGACGTCGATCGCCGCCAGTACGCTGCTGCTGGTGATGATCCGCCGCGGAACGGTGGCCCGGACCGCGGCCCTGCTCTACCTGGTCCCGCCGCTGGCCGCGCTGCAGGCCTGGATCGGCTTCGGGGAGGCGCTGGTGCCGGTCCAGCTGGCGGGCATGGGCCTTGCCGTGCTGGGCGTGGCGATCGTCACGCGGCGCTGACCTGGCCGGACTTTCCTGATATCTTTCTTGCTTTGGAGCGAGATTGCCATGCCGCCGAACCCGATCTGCAATCCTGGTGTCCTGGCCCGCCGCGGCGCGATCCTGGCCGGGCTGATGCTCACGGCCTGCGCCACCGGGCCGGTCGCGCCGCCGGACCCAGGGCAGGGCGCGGGGATGTCCGCCTCGTCGCCGGCAAGCCGCGTGGCGTTCGGGGAGTTCCCGGACATCGCGCTGCCGCCCGGCACCGCGATCGATCTCGACCGCTCGCTGGTCCTGGGCGGCGGGCGGGACTGGACCGGACGGCTGGTCTTCACCGCGCGGGGCGGCATCGCCGAGACCTATGACTATTTCCGCGCCGAGATGCCGCGGCTGGGCTGGACCGAGGTCACCAGCCTGCGCGCCGCCACCAGCCTGCTGGTGTTCCACCAGGGCCCCCGGATCGCGACCATCCAGATGGCCGGGCGCAGCTTCGGCTTCGCGCTGGGCGGCGTCGGGGTCGATCTGACCATGGCGCCGCGCGGCAACGGCGAGGCGCCGGGCACGGGCACCGGGCTGGGGCGCGGGCGCAGCAGCACGATCGATCAGGCGCCGCTGCCAGCGCCGCGCCTGTGAGACCGCGGGGCGGCGCTCAGCGTATCGCCCAGGGCTCGGCGGCGCGGCGGCGCGCCTCGAAGGCCTGGATCTGGGCGTCCAGCCCCAGCGTCAGCCCCAGCTCGTCGACGCCCTTGAGCAGCATCTCGCGGAAGAACGGCTCCAGCGCGAAGGCGAGCGGCGCCTCGTCCGGCAGCGCCACCTCCTGCCGCTCCAGATCCACGGTCAGCGCGGTGCCCGGGCGCGCCGCCAGCCGGGCACGCAGATGCGCGCATTCCGCCGCCGCGAGGCGCACCGGCACGATGCCGTTGCGCAGGCAGTTGCCGAAGAAGATGTCGCCGAAGGACGGGGCCACGATGGCGCGGAAGCCGGCGTCGCGGAAGGCATAGGCGGCGCCCTCGCGCGACGAGCCGCAGCCGAAATTGGCGTTGGCGACCAGGATCCGCGCCGACCGGAATTCCGGTCGCTCGAGCACGAAATCGGCGCGCGTCGTGCCGTCCGGCAGGCGGCGCAGGTCATGGAACAGGAAATCGCCGTAATGCCGGCCGCCGCCGCGCGGCATCTTCAGGAACCGCGCCGGCAGGATCTGGTCGGTGTCGACGTTCTCGGGCTCGCAGGGGGCCGCGATCGCGGTCAGGCGGGTGAAGGCGTCCATCTCGCTCACCCCTGCGCCCGGATGTCGACCAGCCGCCCGGCCAGCGCGGCGGCGGCGGCCATGGCCGGGCTCATCAGATGGGTGCGCACACCCTTGCCCTGGCGGCCCTCGAAGTTGCGGTTGGAGGTCGAGGCGATCCGCTCCAGCGGCCGGCCAGTCTCGCCGTTGATGCCCACGCACATCGAACAGCCGGCGTGGTGCCATTCGAAGCCCGCGCCAAGGAAGATCCGGTCCAGCCCCTCGGCTTCGGCCTGGGCCTTGACCAGGCCCGAGCCGGGCACGACCAGGGCCGGCACGCGCGCCTTGCCGCGGCGCGCGACGGCGGCGGCGGCGCGCAGATCCTCGATCCGGCTGTTGGTGCAGCTGCCGATGAAGACGCGGTCGATCGCGAGGTCGGTCAGGCGCGTGCCCGGCGACAGCCCCATATAGGCCAGCGCCTGGGGCTTGGCGTCGGGCACGACCGCGTCGATCGGCAGCGCGTCCTCGGGGCTGGTGCCCCAGGTCACCATCGGCGCGATCGTGGCGGCGTCGATCGCCACCTCGCGGTCGAAGGCGGCCCCGGGGTCGGAGGGCAGCGCGCGCCAGATCTCCAGCGCCCGGTCCCAATCCGCGCCCGAGGGGGCCAGCGGCCGCCCTGCGACATAGGCGAAGGTCGTGTCGTCGGGCGCGACCAGCCCGGCGCGCGCGCCGGCCTCGATGGACATGTTGCAGACCGTCAGCCGTCCCTCGACCGACAGGGCACGGATGGCGGCGCCGGCGAATTCGACCACATGCCCGACCGCGCCGCCGGCGCCGATGCGCGCGATCACCGCCAGCACGATGTCCTTGGCCGAGACGAAGGGGCCGGGCGTGCCGTCGATCGCGATCCGCATCCGGCGGGGGCGCGCCTGCCACAGCGTCTGCGTCGCGAGCACGTGCAGGTTCTCGGACTGGCCGATGCCGAAGGCGAGCGCGCCCAGCGCCCCGTGGCTCGACGTATGGCTGTCGCCGCAGACCAGGGTCAGGCCCGGCAGGGTGATGCCCTGCTCGGGACCGACGACATGGACGATGCCCTGGCGGATGTCGTCGAGGGCAAAGCTCTCGATCCCGGTCTCGGACAGGTTGCGCGCCAGCGTCTCGATCATCGCGCCGATCTCGGGCGTCGCGGCATCGGCGGCGCGGCGCGACCGGGTCGGGACGTAATGGTCGGGGACGCCGAAATTCTGCCGCGGCCGGCGCAGCGTCAGGCCGCGGTCGCGCAGCATCGCGAAGGCGTGGAAGGAGCCGTCATGGACGATGTGGCGATCGACGTAGAGCAGCGTCTGGTCGCCGCGGGTCAGCACCACATGGCTGTCCCAGATCTTGTCGAAGAGCGTGCGCGGCGCGGGCATGACGGGATCCGGGGCGGCGGGACGATGGGCAGCGGCTACGCCGATCCCATGGCCAGGCGCGCCGCGCCGATCCCGGCGGCGCGTCCCAGCACGGTGGCGGTCAGCAGCCCGTTGCCCGAAAGATAGCCCCAGCGCGACGGACCGGACAGGCCGCGCGCGGCGCCGCCGCCGGCGAAGAGATTGGGCAGCGCGTCGCCGCCGGACCGCAGGACCCGCGCGCCGGGATCGACCACCAGCCCGCCCTGGGTATGGTAGAGCGCGCCGGTGACACGAACCCCGCAGAAAGGCGGCGTCAGCGGCGCCGTGCCCGAAAATCGGCGACCGAACCGGTCGGTCCCGCCCTCCGCGCGCAGGGCCTCGACCTCGGCGAGCGTCCGGGCGAGCGCCGCCTCGGGCAGGCCGAGCGCCTGCGCCAGGCCCTCGATCGTGTCCGCCTTGCGGATGCCGCCCAGCGCCAGCACCTCCTGATAGTCGGTGAAGCCCAGCACCGGCGCCTCGCGCGCGGCGTCGAAGATCGTCCAGGCCAGCCGGCCGGGCTGGCGCACGACCTCGACCGCCTGCTCGGAATAGCCGGCGGCCTCGTTCGAGAACCGCTCGCCCGACGCGTTGACCTGGAAGCCGCCGCCGGTGATCAGCCCCCAGGTCATGGTGTTGCCGTGCGGATGCGCGACCGCGCCATGGCCCTGATAGGCGCCCATGTCGGCGAGGGCGGCCCCCAGCGCCGCGCCCCAGCGCACCGCGTCGCCGGTGTTGCCGGCATGGCCCGCGTAGTCGGCCTCGGCGATCTCGGGAATATGGCGGCGCAGCATGTCCCTGTCGCCGCCGAAACCGTTGCAGGCCAGAACCAGCGCGCGGCAGCCCACGGTCTCGCGCGCGCCGTCGGGGCGCACGACGCCGACGGCGCGCACGCGACCGTCGGGCTCGGCGTAGAGATCCGCGACCCTGGCGCCGGCCAGGATGTCGATGCCGCGCCGCGCGACGGCGGCCAGCAGCGCCGATTGCAGCTCGCGCCCCGAACGATGCGGAGTCCCGTGCATGCGCAGCCGGCTGTGGCCCGGATAGAGGAAGCCCTCGACCAGCGACAGGACCACGTCGTGGCGCTCCATCAGCCAGGCGACGGCCGGGCCCGAGGCGCGCGCGACGGCCAGCGCCATGGCGGCGTCGGTCTGGCCGCGCGCCTTGGCCAGGATGTCGGCGGCGAAGAGCTCGGGCGTGTCGTCGATCCCCAGCGCCGCCTGCAGCGCCGTGCCGGCGGCGGGGATCAGCCCGGTCGAAAGCGCGGTGCTGCCGGCCGGGACGGCGTCGCGCTCCAGCACCAGCGTCTCGGCGCCGGCCTCGGTCGCGGCCAGCGCGGCGCACAGGCCGCAGGCACCGGCGCCGACCACGACGACGGGCAGTTCGGCGTCGACGCGCGCGGCCTCGGCGGGCAGGACAGGCATCGCGCGGCGCCGGGATCCGGGCCTACCGCCCGCCCCCGGCCCAGTCGGGACGCGGGATGGCGCGGTAGGCCTCGCGCAGCGCCGAGGACCATTGCTCGCTGATCTGGCGGAAATAGGGATCGTCGCCGTGGATGCGGCGGCGGATGTCGACGCGGCATTCGTCGCGGCGATAGACCAGAAGATCGATCGGCAGGCCGACCGACAGGTTGGAGCGCAGCGTCGAGTCCATCGACACCAGCACCAGCTTGATGGCGTCGTAGAGCGGCGTGTCGTAGCGCGCGGCGCGATCGAGGATCGGCTTGCCGTATTTGTGCTCGCCGACCTGCAGGAAGGGCGTCTCCTCGGTGGCCTCGATGAAATTGCCGGCCGAATAGATCTGGAACAGCCGCATGCGCCGGCCCGTCACCTGGCCCGCCAGCAGGATCGAGACGTCGAAGGCGATCCCCTGCGCGCGCATCGCCTCGCCATGGGCGGCGAAGGCCTTGCGGATCGCCTCGCCGACCAGCTGGGCGGTGGCGAACATGCTGGGCGTGGTCGCGAGCGAGAAGCGGCCGTCCAGCGTCTCGCTGGCGAAGCCTTCCTGCACCATGTTGACCACGATCTGGCTGAGCGAGAGGTTGCCCGCCGTCATCATGCACACCAGCCGCTCGCCGGGCTGCTCGACGACATGCATCTTGTTGAACGTCGAGATGTTGTCGACGCCCGCGTTGGTCCGGGTGTCGGAGAGCAGCACCAGCCCCTCGGCGAGGCGCAGCCCGACGCAATAGGTCATGTCGAATCCGCCTTCGTGTCCGCGTACCGGTCGCGAAACTGGGCCACATCGCCGTCCGGAGCAAGCCTCCCGCCAGCGACCCGCACCGGCCGTCAGCTGAGATACTGCTTCGTGATCTCGCCGCCGAGCACGATGTTCCGGTCGATGAAGCCGGTCAGGAATTCGTGCAGGCCCTGGCGGAAGATGTCGTCGATGCGCCCGTAGCGCAGCTCGGCATGCATCAGCCCGGCGAGGCGGTGGCATTCGCCGCGCCGGCCGTCGGAACCGGCGAGCAGGTCGAGATGGCGCGACAGGTCGAAGCAGCACGAGACCAGCGAGCGCGGCATCTCCGGGCGCAGTATCAGCAGGTCGGCGACCAGCCGCGGCTGCAGCCGGTCGCGATAGACCCAGTGATAGGCGCGCTGGGCCGAGACCGAGCGCAGGATCGAGGTCCACTGGTAGTAGTCGCGCGTGTCGCCGGCGCCGTCGGCGCGCGGCAGCAGCGCCTGGTGCTTGACGTCGAGGATGCGCGCGGTGCTGTCGGCGCGCTCGATCGCCATGCCCAGCCGCGTGAACCAGTAGGCGTCGTTGCGCAGCATCGTGCCCAGCGCCGCGCCACCGAAGCGCAGCGAGCGCTCCTTCACCCATTCCAGGAAGCGGCGCAGGTTCTCGGCCGCGAAATCCTCCTCGCGCAGGGTGCGAGCCTCGAGCCAGGCCGAGTTCACCGCCTCCCACATGTCGGTGGTGATGCCCGTGCGGTCGGCGCGCGCGTTGCGCCGCGCCATCTCCAGGCAGGCGAGGATCGAGGACGGGTTGCCGGGATCGCGGGTCAGGTGGTCGATCACCGCCTGCGCGCTCGGCGCGCGGCCGGTCGCGGCGAAGCTCGCCTCGCAGCCCGCGGCGACGATGGTCGAGCGCCATTCGCTCTCGTCGCCGCCGGCTTCCTGCGACAGGCTGGCCATGCGCAGACCGACGTCGAGCAGCCGCGCGAGGTTCTCGCTGCGCTCGATGTAGCGGGCCAGCCAGAAGAGATTGTCGGCGGTGCGGCTCAGCATGGCTGTCCCCTCACGCCTCGATGACCCAGGTGTCCTTGGTGCCGCCGCCCTGGCTGGAATTGACGACCAGCGAGCCTTCGCGCAGCGCCACGCGGGTCAGCGCGCCGGGCACCAGGCGGATCTCCTTGCCGACCAGCAGATAGGGGCGCAGGTCGACATGGCGCGGCGCCACGCCCGACTCGACGAAGGTCGGGCAGGTCGACAGCGCCAGCGTCGGCTGGGCGATGTAGCCCTCCGGCTTCGCGCGCAGCCGCGCGGCGAATTCGGCGCGCTCGGCCGCCGTGGCGTGCGGCCCGACCAGCATGCCGTAGCCGCCGGACCCGGCGACGTCCTTCACCACCAGCTCGCCGAGATGGTCGAGCGCGTAGGCGAGGCCCTCCGGCTCGCTGCAGCGCCAGGTCGGCACGTTCTTCAGGATCGGTTCCTCGCCCAGATAGAAGCGGATCATCTCGGGCACGAAGGTGTAGACGGCCTTGTCGTCGCTGATGCCCGCGCCGGGCGCGTTGGCGATGGTGACGTTGCCGGCGCGATAGGCCTCCATGATCCCCGGCACGCCCAGGACCGAATCGGGCCGGAAGACGCGCGGATCGAGGAACGCGTCGTCGATCCGGCGATAGAGCACGTCGACGCGGCGCAGCCCGCGGGTGGTGCGCATGTAGACGACCAGATCCTGGACCGTCAGGTCGACGCCCTCGACCAGTTCGATGCCCATTTCGTCGGCAAGGAAGGAATGCTCGTAATAGGCGCTGTTGAACTGGCCCGGCGTCAGCAGCGCCACCGCGGGATCGCCCTTGCAGTTGGCCGGTGCCACCGAGCGCAGCGTGTCGAGCAGCAGATCGGGATAGTGCGAGACCGGCCGCACGCGGCATCGGGTCAGCAGGTCGGGGAAGAGCCGCGTCATCGCCTCGCGGTTTTCCAGCATGTAGGACACGCCCGAGGGCGTGCGGCAATTGTCCTCGAGCACGTAGAACTCGTCGGCCGAGACCCGCACGACGTCGATGCCCGCGACATGGGTATAGACGTCGCGCGCGACCGGCAGATCCTTCATCGCGGCGAGGAAGCCGGGATTGCGAAGGACCAGATCCGCCGGGATGCGGCCGGCGCGCAGGAAGTCCTGGGCGGCGTACATGTCGGCGATGAAGGCGTTGAGCGCCTTGACCCGCTGGGTCAGGCCGCGGGACAGCACATCCCATTCGCGCCCGTCGAGCACGCGCGGGATCACGTCGAAGGGGATGAGCCGCTCGGGATCGCCGCCCTCGGTGTAGACGGCGAAGGTGATGCCGGTGCGGCGGAAGAGGAACTCGGCCTCGCGCCGCTTGGTCTCGATGGTCGCGCGCGGCGTCGCCGCCAGCCAGTCGCGGATCCGCGCATATTGGGGCCGGCAGGATTGCGGCCCGCCCATCTCGTCGAACGCCTCGCCCGCCATCGCGTCTCCCTCGCACGGGACATCAAGGCCGGAACGGCACGCCCCCTGCGATCGTCGTCACGCAAGATCCGTACCATATCCCGGCCCTGCCGTCCCGCTCCGCCCCAGGGGGCTGCGGGATCGCGTCTGTCGGGTCTTCTGACCCCGCTTTGGGTCAGACCCCCGATTGCAGGGCCGGCACGCCGGGCCTCCATCGCACAGGAGGCGCCACCGGTCCCGGCCGCTGCACGCCCGGGCGCGCGACGGACACTGTCACGTCGGGGCGCCTCGGCTATATTCCTCCGGCGTCCGCGCCCGCGCGACGTTCCACGCAAAAGGTTCCCCTCCATGTGCGGCATCGTCGGTCTTTTCCTCAAGAACCCCGCCCTGCGACCGGAGCTGGGCCGGCATGTCTCCGCGATGCTCGCGGCGATGACCGATCGCGGTCCGGACAGCGCCGGGATCGCGGTCTATCACCGGCCGGCGGCCGAGGGCGCATGCAAGCTGACGCTGCACCATCCCGACCCCGCCCATGACTGGGCGGCGCTGGCGCGGGCGATCGCCGCCGCTTTCGGCGCCGATGTCGAGGCCGAGACGCGCGCCAATCATGCGGTGCTGGTCGCCGATGCCGACGAGGCCGCGCTGCGCGACTGGCTGGCCGCACAGGCACCCGATGTGCGCGTCATGGGCTATGGCCGGCTGATGGAAGTGTACAAGGAGATGGGCCTGCCGGCCGACGTGCTGCGCCGCCACGGCATTCCGGCGATGGCCGGCACCCATGCGATCGGCCATACGCGCATGGCGACCGAGAGCATCGTCACCACCGAGCATTCCCATCCCTTCACCGCGGCGCCGGACATGTGTCTGGTCCATAACGGCTCGCTGTCGAACCACAACCGCCTGCGCGCCTTCCTGCGCCGGCGCGGCGAGAGTTTCGAGACCGACAACGACAGCGAAGTCGCGGCGCGGTACTTCGCGTGGCGCATGCGCGAGGGCGCCTCGCTCGAGGAGGCGATGGAGGCGGGCCTCAGGGACCTCGACGGATTCTACACCTTCGCGATGGGCACGCGCGAAGGCTTCGCGGTGCTGCGCGACGGCATCGCGTGCAAGCCCGCCGTGCTCGCCGAGACCGACGACTGGGTGGCCATGGCCTCGGAATATCGTGCCATCGCCGACCTGCCCGGGGTCGGGGACGCGACCATCTGGGAACCCCGGCCCGCCGTCGTCTACACCTGGAAGCTGGACTGACCCATGCAGACCGTCGACCTCGCCGCCGAAGACGTGCGCGCCCTCAACGGCCGCCTGCACGCTCTTCCCGCCGACACCAACCAGCGCGCGTGGCGCGTGATCAACCCGCGCGGCGCGCATGCCGTGGCCGTCGGCCTGACCCAGAAGCTGGAGGTCGTGGTCGAAGGCCATGTCGGCTATTACTGCGCCGGCATGAACGAGGCCGCCGATGTCGAGATCCGCGGTCATTGCGGCTGGGGCGTGGCCGAGAACATGATGAGCGGCACGGTGCGCGTCGCCGGCAACGCCTCGCAGTCGGCCGGCGCCTCGGGCCATGGCGGGCTGCTGGTGATCGAGGGCGACGCCGGCCATCGCTGCGGCATCTCGATGAAGGGCATCGACATCGTCGTCGGCGGCTCGATCGGTGCCTTCAGCGCCTTCATGGCGCAGGCCGGCAATCTCGTGGTCTGCGGCGACGCCGGCGAGAACCTCGGCGATTCGCTCTACGAGGCCGACATCTACGTGCGCGGCACGGTCGCCTCGCTGGGGGCGGACTGCGTCGAGAAGGAGATGACGGCCGCCGACCGCGAGAAGGTCGCGGCGCTGCTGGCGCGCGCGGGCATCGCCGCCGACGCGGCGGCGTTCCGGCGCTACGGCTCGGCGCGCACGCTGTACAATTTCCATGTCGACCACGCCGATTCCTACTGAGGACCGGGCCATGACGATCGATCCGCGCAACGCCCGTCCCTCGGCGGCGTTCCCGCCCAACGTGATCGCCGAGATCCAGCGCGCCGCCGACCAGGGCATCTACGAGATCCGCGGCCTGGGCACGAAGCGCCGGCTGCCGAGCTTCGACGACCTGCTGCTGCTCGGGGCCTCGATCTCGCGCTACCCGCTGGAGGGCTATCGCGAGAAATGCGACACCGACGTGGTGCTCGGCACGCGCTTCGCGGCCAAGCCGCTGGAGCTCAAGATCCCCGTCACCATCGCCGGCATGAGCTTCGGTTCGCTGTCGGCGGCGGCCAAGGAGTCGATCGGCCGCGCCTGCACCATGGTCGGCACCAGCTCGACCACCGGCGACGGCGGCATGACCGAGGAGGAGCGCCGCGCCTCGAAGCTGCTGGTCTACCAGGTCCTGCCCTCGCGCTACGGCCTCAACCCGCGCGACCTGCGCCGCGCCGACGCGATCGAGGTCGTCGTCGGCCAGGGCGCCAAGCCCGGCGGCGGCGGCATGCTGCTGGGCCAGAAGATCAGCCCGCGCGTGGCGAAGATGCGGACCCTGCCCGAAGGCATCGACCAGCGCTCGGCCTGCCGCCATCCCGACTGGACGGGCCCGGACGACCTGACGATCAAGATCCAGGAGCTGCGCGAGATCACCGACTGGCAGAAGCCGATCTACGTCAAGGTCGGCGCCTCGCGCCCGTTCTTCGACACCCAGCTCGCCGTGAAGGCCGGCGCCGACGTCGTGGTCGTCGACGGGATGCAGGGCGGCACCGGCGCCACCCAGGACGTGTTCATCGAGCATGTCGGCATCCCGACCCTGCCGGCGCTGCGCCAGGCGGTCGACGCGCTGGTGGATCTCGACATGCACCGCAAGGTCCAGCTGGTCATCTCCGGCGGCATCCGCAGCGGCGCCGACGTCGCCAAGGCTCTGGCCATGGGGGCCGACGCGGTCTCGATCGGCAGCGCCGCGCTGATGGCGCTGGGCTGCAACAAGCCCGTTCATGTCGAGGACTACGCGGCGCTGGGCACCGCGCCCGGCCACTGCCATCACTGCCATACCGGGCGCTGCCCGGTCGGCGTGACGACGCAGGATCCGGCGCTGGAGAAGCGGCTCGATCCCGACCAGGGCGCGCGATGGCTGCGCAACTACCTGTCGGTGATGACGCTGGAGGCGCAGACGATCGCGCGCGCCTGCGGCAAGACGCACGTGCTCAATCTGGAACCCGAGGATCTGGTGGCGACCACGATCGAGGCGGCGGCGATGGCCGGCGTGCCGCTCGCCGGCACCAGCTGGATCCCCGGCAGGGACCTGCGCTGAGGCGCGCGAACGCGCCCGGCCGCACGACGGACAGGGATGGAGGCGAAGCATGGCGACGGATCTGGCGAAGATCGCGAAGGAGAGGCGGATCAGGTATTTCCTGATCAGCTATGTCGACCTGTTCGGCGCGCTGCGCGCCAAGCTGGTGCCGGCGCGGGCGATCGGCGAGATGCAGCGGGCGGGCGCCGGGTTCGCGGGCTTCGCGACCTGGCTGGACATGAGCCCCGCCGACAGCGACATGTTCGCCGTGCCCGATCCCGACAGCCTGATCCAGCTGCCCTGGAAGCCGGAGGTCGGCTGGCTCGCCTCGGACATCGTCATGGACGGCAAGCCGGTCGCGCACGGCCCGCGCCACATCCTCAGGCAGCAGGTCGCCGCCGCGGCCGCCCAGGGCCTGCGGATGAAGAGCGGCGTCGAGTGCGAGTTCTTCCTGGTGACCCCGGACGGCCGCGCCGTCGCCGACGCCCAGGACACGCAGTCCAAGCCCTGCTACGACCAGGGCGCGCTGATGCGCCGCTACGACATCATCACCGAGATCTGCGACGCGATGATCGCGCTCGGCTGGGATCCCTACCAGAACGACCACGAGGACGCGAACGGCCAGTTCGAGATGAACTGGACCTATGCCGACGCGCTGGTCACCGCCGACCGCCACGTCTTCTTCAAGTACATGGTGAAGGCGATCGCGGAGAAGCACGGATTGCGGGCGACCTTCATGCCCAAGCCGTTCATCGACCTGACGGGATCCGGCTGCCACGCGCATGTGTCGGTCTGGGACCGCGCCGGCCGGCGCAACCTGTTCCACGATCCCAAGGGCGAGCTTGGCCTGTCGAAGATGGCCTATCACTTCCTCGGCGGCGTGCTGAATTCCGCCGAGGGCCTGTGCGCGCTCTTCAACCCGACCGTCAACAGCTACAAGCGCATCAACGCGCCGCGCACGACCTCGGGCGCCACCTGGTCGCCCAACGCGGTGACCTATGGCGGCAACAACCGCACCCATATGGTGCGCATCCCCGATGCCGGCCGCTTCGAGTTCCGGCTGATGGACGGGGCGGCCAATCCCTATCTGCTGCAGGCGGGCCTGCTCGCCGCCGGGCTGGACGGCGTCGAGGCCGGGCGCGACCCGGGACCGCGCCACGACATCGACATGTACACCCAGGGCCACACGCTCGAAGGCCTGCGCCGTCTGCCGGCGAACCTGCTGGACGCGCTGCGCGCCTTCGCCGCCGACGCCACGCTGCGCGACCGGCTGGGCGCCGCGTTCTGCGACAGCTACCTCAAGCTGAAGCACGACGAATGGGCCCGGTTCACGCGCCACCTGACCGAGTGGGAGCGCGAGACCACCCTGGACTGCTGACAGCCCGGTCCACCCGCCGAGGGGGCCGGGCCCCGGCCCGGCGGGTGCGACCCTTCGATCATTGAGCCGGCGCAAGGACGACGCGCCGCGCGCCCGCTAGCGTCTGTCCCTGGAGCCGGGACAGATGAGCGTCATTCTCGCCTACTGCGCCACGCCACGCGCGTCCACCTGGATCGCCAGCGACACGATGGCGATGTCGGGCACGCTGCGCCTGGATTGCGGCTCCAAATGGATCCTGCACGGCGCCTGGGCCGCGGGCGTCGCGGGCTTCCTGCGCAGCGCCAACCTGATGGAGGAGAGCAAGGCGCGGCTGCTCGACGGCCTCGAGGGACCGCTCGACTTCGCGGAGCGCGCGCAGCTTCTGTTCCGCGGCGACGGCTATCGCGAGGAACGCGACGAGCGGGGCCCCGGCAACCTAGGCCAGGTGATGATGCTGGCCACCGCCGGGGCCGCGTGGATCGTCGGCGGCGACTTCTCGGTCGCGGCGATCCCGCCCGCGGAGCTCTGGGCGGAAGGCAGCGGGCGCGAGATCGCGATCGGCGCCGGCCACGCCCTGACCCGGCAGCGGCCCGCGCTCGGCGCGGCGGAAATCGTGCGTCGCGCGACAGAGGCGGCGCTGGCCCACGACACGACCTGCGGCGGAACGATCTGGATGGCCGAACTCGCGCATGCGCCGCCCCGGCGCCGATCGTCGCGCCGTTGAAACCTCGGAGCCGGCCGCGCGTTCCCCCGTGCGACGACCGATGCCGACGACCGGAGGAGCCCTGCGATGGACCTGATGTTCGCGATCCGCAACCGGCGCGCGGTGCGCGAGTTCGCACCGCAGGCGGTGGCGCGCGAGGCGATCGCGGACGCGATCGCCGCCGCGACCCTGGCGCCGAGCGCGATGAACCTGCAGCCATGGCTGTTCGCGGTCGTCGAGGGCGCGGAGCGGCTGCGCGAGCTCTCCAGCCGCGCCAAGGCGCATCTGACGGCCGATCCCCATCCTCCGGCGCCGGTGGCGCGCCACCGCGACCGGCTGGCCGATCCCGCCTACAACCTGTTCCACGACGCCCCCGCCCTGGTGATCGTCGGCGCGCGCGACTCGACCGGCCAGAGCGCCGAGGATTGCTGCCTCGCCGCCCAGAACCTGATGCTGCGCGCCTTCGCGCTGCAGCTGGGCACGTGCTGGGTCGGGCTCGCGCGGCCCTATCTGGACCTGCCCGACAGCAAGGCGGCGCTCGGGCTGCCGCGCGACGGCGCGGTGGTGGCGCCGCTGGCGATCGGCCATCCGCGCCGTCAGCCCGCCGCCACGTCGCGGCGCGCGCCCGAAATCGTCTGGCCAGTCTGAACCCGAGGGGAGAACGCGATGGATGCGCTGCATGTCGTCTTCCGCCACATGGATCCGTCGCCCGCGGTCGAGGCGCGGATCCGGACCCATGTCGAGCGGCTCGAGCATCTCTACGGGCGGATCACGACCGGACAGGTCGTCGTCGAGGCACCGCATCGCCGCAACCGGCAGGGCCGGCTGTTCGCCGTCCGGCTGCGGCTGTCGACCCCCGGGCGACATGTCGTCGTCACCCACGAAGGCCGGCTGAACCACGCCCACGAGGACATCTACGTGGCGCTGCGCGACGCCTTCGACGCCGCGGCGCGCCAGCTCGACGCGCATGCCGAGCGGCTGCGCGGCGAGATCAAGACCCATGCCGCCCCGCTGCTGACGGGCAAGGTGTCGCGGCTGTTCCCCGATCACGGCTTCGTCACGACCGCCGAAGGTCTCGAGATCTATTTCCACGCCAACAGCGTCAGCGGGAAGCGCTTCGCCCGGATGGTGGAAGGCGACGAGGTCCGGCTCGCGATCGCCGAAGGCGAAAGCCCCGACGGCCCCCAGGCGACGACCGTCCTGCCGCGGCGGCGGCGCAACGCCGCGATCGCCGCGGACTGATCGATGACGCCGGCGATCGCGCTTGCCGTGCCGATCCCCGCGCCCGGCCCGCGCTGGGAGCATTTCGCCCATGGCGCCGACATCGGCGTGCGCGGTTTCGGACACGACCGCGCGGCGGCCTTCGAGCAGGCGGCGATGGCGCTGACGGCCATCGTCGTCGATCCCGCGCGCGTGCTGGCGCATCGGGTGGTGGCGCTCGCCTGCGACGCGCCCGACGAGCGGCTGCTGCTGGCCGACTGGCTCAACGCCGTGATCTACGAGATGGCGGTGCGCCGGATGGTGTTCGCGCGCTACGCCGTGCGGATCGAGAACGGGACGATGGCCGGCCGGGCCTGGGGCGAGACGATCGACCGCCGCCGCCACGCCCCGGCGGCCGAGCCCAAGGGAGCCACGCTCACCGCGCTGGCGGTCGGCCCGGTCGAGGGCGGCGCGTGGCGCGCGCAATGCGTGGTCGACGTGTGAGCCCATGGATCCCGGCCGCTTCGAACGGATCGACGCGACGCGATGGCGCATCGCGCCGACCGGCGCGATGCGCGTCGCGGCGCCGATCGTCGCCACCGAAACGCTGCTGCGCGACATGGAGGACAAGGTCGCCGAGCAGCTCGCCCATGTCGCGGCCCTGCCGGGGGTCGCCGACCCCGTGCTGGCGATGCCCGACGCGCATTGGGGCCATGGATTTCCCATCGGCGGCGTGGCCGCGTTCGATGCCGCCGACGGCGTGGTGTCTGCGGGCGGGGTCGGGTTCGACATCTCGTGCGGCGTGCGGCCGATGGCGAGCGCGCTGGCCAATCGCCAGATCCTGGCGCATCCGGCGCGGCGGACATTCGCGCACCACGTCCCCGGCGCGCGGCCCCGGCCGCTCTACGACGTCTCGCACGATACCTGCAAGGAGGAGATCCACCGCGCCGGCGGCCGGCTGCGCCGGCTGCTGGTCCATCGCAAGGGCGCGACGCGCGCCTTCGCGGGCGACGATGCGTCGCTGCCGCCGGCCTTCCGCGGCATCGGCCAGCCGGTGCTGATCGGCGGCAGCATGGGCGGCGGTTCCTATGTCCTCGCCGGTCCGCGCGCCGGCGGCACGCCGCAGGCGGCGGCCAGCTTCGCGTCGGCCTGCCACGGCGCGGGGCCGCGGATGAGCCGCCATGCGGCGGCGCGGCGCTGGCGCGGGCGCGCCGTCCAGGACGCGCTGCGCGCGCGCGGCATCCTCGTGCTGTCGCCCTCGGCGCGAAGCATCGCCGAGGAGGCGCCGGACGCCTAGAAGGATCCGGCCGCCGTCGTCGACGCCACCGAGCACGCCGGGCTCGCGCGCCGGGCTCGCGCGCAGGGTCGCGCGGCTCCGGCCGCTGATCTGCATCAAGGGGTGAGCCGGCGCATGGCGGCGGGGCGCGCGAGCGGGTCCACTCGCGTCATGCGTAATCTGAATGCCGATCTGGTCTGCGCCATCGTCCTGGAGGCGCGCGAATTCCACGCCAAGGTCGAGATCGTCGATCCGTCGCCCGGCTCGAACCCCGCCGACGACGGCGAGCGCGGGGTGCTGCAGGACACCGCCGACGATCCGGTCGGCGCCGACCTCGCGCGGCTGATCCGCGATCTGGACGACGATGCCGCCGCCGAGCTGGTCGCGCTGTTCTGGATCGGGCGGGGCGACTACGCCGCCGACGAGCTGGACGCGGCGATCGAGGAGGCGCGCCGTCACGGCCGCGACGCCACGCCGCGCTACCTGATCGCCCAGCCCCAGCTGGCCGATTTCCTGGTCGAGGGCCTGCAGGCCTTCGGCCGGGGCTGCGACGACGTCGAGAGCGAGCATTTCTGAGGGACGGCGCGGCGATTGACGCATCGCAATGCGCCGTCGCCGGCAGGCGCGCAGACTGTCCGTCGTCAACGTTCGACGTGAAGACGAGGAGCCCAGATGGCGATCCGCAAGATCATCCTTCCGGTCGACGGTTCGGCCGCGTCCAAGCGCGCCGCGGTCGCGGCCGGCGAACTGGCGGCGGCGACGAAGGCCGCGATCGTCGCGGTGCATGTCCGCGCGCGCTACGGCAGCGACACGGTGCCCGACGAGCTTCTGCCGCTGGAGCATGCCGAGCATGTCCGGGTCACCGAGGCGGCGATGCTCGAGGCCGCGGCCGAGCGCATCCTCGACGAGGCCGACCAGATCCTGCGCAAGGCCGGGGCCAGCGCCGCCGCGAAGGTCCCGGAGATCGGCGATCCCACCGCCCGCATCCTGGAAACCGCGCGTAGCCACGACGCCGACCTGATCGTGATGGGCCGGCGCGGCCTGGGCCCGATCGGCCGGCTGCTGCTGGGCAGCGTCAGCGGCAAGGTCCTGCAACTGTCCGGGATCCCCTGCCTCGTGGTGCCATGACCGGCGCGCCGGCGGCACGCGCCGCCGATCCGGCGATCGCGGCACGGCACCGGCTGGTCGCCGAGGTGGCGGCGATGGCGCGGGCCTGCGGGGCCGAAACCGGTCGCCCCGAACTCCAGCCCCGCGTGCTGGCGGCGCTGGCGGAGGTTCCGCGCCATCTCTTCCTGCCCGGGCTGCCGCTCGACCTCGCCTATGCCAACGACGCGCTGTCGATCGGCCATGGCCAGACGATCTCTCAGCCCTTCGTGGTGGCGCTGATGACCGATCTGGCCGACATCGCGCCGGACGACGGCGTGCTGGAGATCGGCACCGGCTCGGGCTACCAGGCCGCGATCCTGGCGCATCTCGGCGCACGCGTCCGCAGCATCGAGATCCTTCCCGAGCTGGCCGCGGCCGCACGGCGGCGCCTGGCGGCGCTGGGCTGCGCGGTCGAGATCGAGACCGGCGACGGACGGCTGGGCGATCGCGCGCATGCCCCCTACGACGCGATCCTGGTGACGGCCGCCGCGCCGGTCGTTCCCCCGGCGCTGACGGCCCAGCTGCGCGCGGGCGGACGGCTGATCATTCCGATCGGCGCGGTCCACGGCACGCAGAAGCTGATGCGCATCGTGCGCGGCGCCGACGGCAGTCTCGCCCTCGGCGCCTGCCTGGACGTGCGCTTCGTGCCGCTGACCGGAGCGACCGCGTGACCTCGGCTGCGACGCTGGAGGCCATGGCGGATCCGGCCGCGCGCGAGGCCGAGTTCGCCGAGCGCAAGGGTCCGGGCCATCCCGACACGCTGTGCGACGCGATCGCCGAGGCGGTGTCGCGCGCGCTGAGCGGGGCCTATCTGGATCGCTTCGGGCGGATCCTGCACCACAACGTCGACAAGGTGCTGCTGGTCGGCGGCAGCGCGGAGCCGCGTTTCGGCGGCGGACGGGTGACGGCGCCGCTGCGCATCGTGCTGGCGGGCCGTGCCACGGCGCGGGTCGGCACGGTCTCGATCGACGTCGAGGCCATCGCGCTGGACGCGGCGCGGCGCTGCCTCGCCGCGCAGCTGCGGCATGTCGACATCGGCCGCGACGCGGTGTTCGAGTGCCGCATCCGGCCGGGCTCGGCCGAGCTGCGCGAGCTCTTCGCGCGCGGCGGCGCGGTGCCGCTCGCCAACGACAGCTCCGCCGGCGCCGGCTTCGCGCCCTTCAGCCCGCTGGAGGAGCTGGTGCGGCGCTGCGCGCGGATGCTGGAGGCACCGGGGACGCGGCCGCACCCGGCCTGCGGCGAGGACGTCAAGGTCGCGGCGATGCGCAGCGGCGGAACGACGCGCCTCACGGTCGCCTGCGCGGCCATCGACGCGGCGCTCGCGGACGCCGCGGCCTATGGCCGCTTCCGCGACGCCACGCTTGCGGCGCTGCGACGCGAGGCCGACGCGTCGCCGGCGCTCGCGGCCGGGCGCATCGACTTCAACGCCGCCGACGACCCCGACAGCGGCATCTTCTACCTGACGGTCACCGGCAGCTCGGCCGAATCCGGCGACGACGGCGAGACCGGTCGCGGCAACCGCGCCAGCGGGCTGATCTCGATCGGCCGTCCCTGCAGCCTGGAGGCGACCGCGGGCAAGAATCCCGCCAGCCACACCGGCAAGCTCTACAACGTGCTGTCCCAGGAGCTGGCGGAGGAGATCGTCCGCGAGGTCCCGGGCGCCGCGGCGGTGGAATGCGTGCTGGCCAGCCGCATCGGCGCGCCGATCGACGCCCCGGCGCTGTTCCATCTGCGCGTCGCCCCGGCGCCCGGACATTCGCTGGCGGCGCTGGCGCCGCGCATCGAGGCGCGCGCCCAGGCGGCGCTGGCGCGGCTTCCGGGGCTGTGGCGGCGCATCGTCGCGGGCGAGGTGCGGCTGTTCTGACGCGGCACCCCGGCGCGGCGTCACGCGATGCCGGCGACGATCGGCATCGCGCGCACCACCAGATGGTCGGCGACGTCGGCGACGCCGGGCACTTCCTGCGCCAGCAGCTTGAGCGCCGCGCGTTCCGGCTCCGACGTGACCATGCCCAGCAGCGACACGCGGCCGTTCTCGACCAGCACCGAGACCAGGGCGCGTGGCGCCCAGGGCTCGGCCGCGATGCGCCGCTCGACGTCCTCGCGCAGTTCGGCGTCGCTGCGCGCGCCGGCGGACGGGCGGGCGCCGTCGCGGACGACGGCGCGCACGAAGTCCGACCGCGTGATCACCCCCGCGATCGCGCCGCCGTCGACGACGAAGACGCGCTTGACCTTGCGCCGCTCGAGCAGCTCGGCGACCTTGGCGAGCTCGGCATCGGGCGCCACGGCGACCACGCCGCGATGCATGATCTCGGCGGCGCTGCGCCCGTGGCTGCGCAGGAACTCCTCGGCGCCGCCCTGGGGATCCGCGACATAGGCGAGCCACCAGGATCGACGCTTCGTGGTCTCCAGCTCCGGCCGGCGCACGAAATCGGCTTCGCTGACGACGCCCAGCGGAATGCCGCCGGGATCGACGACGGGCACGGCGCTGATCGCGTTGTCCAGCAGGATCCGAGCGACCGTCGCGGCCGGCGTCTCCGGCGTCACGCTGCGGACGTTGCGCGTCATGATCTCGGATGCCTTCACCTTGCGCTCCCTCGGTTGGCCGCGCCTGTCCGGCGGCGCGGAACGAGACTTGCGCAGGCGCCGGCCGGCGTCGTTGCGCGCGCGCAATGACCGCGGTCCCGTCCGGTGGGATCGAAGGCGCCGATCCACACGACGGAGGCGCGACGATGGCCAAGTCACCCGGAGAGCGCAGACCGCCCCGGCCCCGGCGCGGGGCCGCCGCCGTCCAGCCGCCGCCCCGCGTCGCGGCGGACGCGGCCGAGATCCGGCGCATCCTCGGGCCGCTCGACGACGGGCAGGTCTGCCGCATACTGGAATTCGGGGCGGATTGCGGCGAGCTGCAGCAGGCGGCGGCGGCGCTGGCCGGCGATCTGCCGGCCCATATCGGCAGGCCGATCGAGGGGCCCGCGGCGCGGATCTACGACATGCTCGCGGCCGAGACCTTCGAGGAGCCCGAGGCGCGCGCGCCGCGCGGTGGCGCGCAGCCCTGAGGGTCAGCGCATCCGGTCGAGCGCGAAGCTTCGCGCGGCGGCCCCCATGCGCTCGAGCGCCGCAGCGACGGCGGCGTCGACCGAACCCGGCGCGAAGGCGCCATCCGGGCCCTGCGCACCCGCCGGCAGGCCTGTCAGCAGCGACATCGCCCCGTCGACGTCGTCCACGGCATGGACGTGGAAGCGTCCGGCGCGCACCGCCTCGACGACGTCCTCGCGCAGCATGAGGTTGGCGAGGTTCGAGCGCGGCACCACGACCCCCTGCGTGCCGTCCAGACCCAGATCCGCGCAGATGTCGAAGAAGCCCTCGATCTTCTCGTTGACGCCCCCGATCGGCTGCGCCGCGCCCAGCTGGTTGACCGAACCGGTGATCGCCAGGTTCTGGCGCAGCGGCAGGTCGGCGATGGCGGAGAGCAGCGCGCAGAGTTCGGCCAGCGAGGCGCTGTCGCCCTCGATCTGGCCGTAGGACTGCTCGAAGACCAGGCTGGCCCAGAGCGCAAGCGGAGCCGCCCGGCCGAAACGCCCGCCGAGGAAGCCCTCGAGGATCAGAACGCCCTTGGAGTGGATCGGGCCGCCCAGCTTCGCCTCGCGCTCGATGTCGACCAGCTTGCCGCCGCCCAGCCGCACCCGCGCGGTGATGCGCGCCGGCCAGCCGAAGCTCGATCCGCCGAGATGGACCACGACCAGTCCGTTGATCTGGCCCACGCGCGCCCCCGCGACATCGACCATCAGGCTGCCGCGACGGATCGCCTCGCGCACGCGCTCGCGCAGGCGGGCGGAACGCATCTCCTGCGCCGCGACGGCGGCCGCGACGTCGGCGGCCGTCGCCACGGCGCGGCCCGCCCCGGCCGCCGCATGGTCGCTCTCGCGCACCAGATCCGCGATCGCCTCGAAGCCGCAGGACAGCTTGGCCGCGTCGGCGGCCAGCCGCGCCCCGTGATCGACGATCCGCGCGACCGCGCCGGCGTCGAAATGGCGCAGCCCGTCGCGGGCGACGACGTCGGCGACCAGCGCCGCATAGGCCGCCTCGCCCGCCGCGTCGCGTTCGGCGCGGTCGTCGAAATCCGCGGTCACCTTGAAGAGTTCGAGCAGGTCGGGATCGTAGGCGACGAGCAGGTCGTAGATCGGCCGCTCGCCCAGCAGGACCACCTTGACGTCGAGCGGCACCGGTTCGGGCTCCAGCGACACCGGCATCGCGAGGCCGATCGCCTCGCCCACCGATTCGATGCGGATGCATCCGGCGCGCAGCGTGCGCTTCAGCTGCTCCCAGGCGAAGGGCTGCATGAGCAGACGGCGTGCGTCGATGACCAGGAAGCCGCCGTTGGCGCGATGCAGCGCCCCGGGCTTGATCAGCGTGAAGTCGGTGGCGAAGGCCCCGTACTGGGAACGGTACTCGATGCGGCCCAGCAGGTTCGCCATCGTCGGGTGGTCCTCGTAGACCACCGGCGCGTGGCCGAGGGCGCCGTTGTCGACGACGACGTTGACCTGGTAGCGGCGGAACGCCCCGCCCTTGAGCGCGACGCCGAGCGGGCCGTCGCCGGGACCGTCCTGCATGGCGTTCTCGATCTCGAGAAAGCGCTCGGCGTTGCGGATCAGGTCGGCCTCGACCGCACGCAGATGCGCCAGCACCGGCTCCAGCCCGCGATAGCGCCCGGTCAGCGCCACCATCAGGTGGCCGATGGCGTAGCGCACGACCTCGCGGTTGAGGGCGCGCAGCTGCTCGCGGAACTCGGCCTCCCATTGCGGCAGCTTGCGCATCGCGGCCTGCAGCTTCTCCTGCACCGCCGCCATCGCCGTGCGGGCCTGGACGCGCTCGGCCTCCGGCAGCTTGCTGAACGCGTCCGGGCCGATGATCTCGCCGTCGCGGGTCGGCGCCAGCGCCATGCCGGTGGGCAGATGCAGGATCGCCACGCCCTGGGCGCGCGCCTCCTGCTCGACCTCGGCGCTGGCCTTCTGCGGCAGCGATTTGGCGCGGTCCTCCAGCGTCTGGCGACGGCTGCGGTACTCGTCGCTCTCGAAGGCGGCGGGGATCGCGGCCCGCAGTTCCTCGATCAGGTCATCCATGTCGCGCTTGAGCGTCGCGCCGCGGCCGGCGGGCAGGCGCAGCGTCATCGACCGCCGTCCGTCCTCCGCGAAGTCGAAGACGTAGCACCAGTCGTCGGCGCGCGGCATTCCGGCGGCGGCCGCATCCAGCTGGCGCCGGACCAGCGTCTGCTTGCCGACGCCCTGGGGACCGACCGCGAAGATGTTGTAGCCGGGACATCGCAGCGCGACGCCGAAGGCGAGCGCGTCGCTGGCCCGCCGCTGCACGCCGCCCAGCGGCGCCGCGGCGATCTCCGCCGTGGTGGCGAAACCCAGCGACGACGGATCGCAGGTGCGGCGCAGCGCCGCCGGGGGCAGGGGCGCGCCGGTCATCGAACCGCCGACTGCGCGATCCGCGCATCGGTCGCGGCGGCCAGCGCCATCAGCGCCGGGGCGATGTCCGGCGCGAAACCGCCCGCGCCGCCGGGCCGGGCGACGCCGGGCAGGCGGGCCAGGTCCTCGCGGCACAGGCGCCTCGCGGCGTCGAGGCCGGCGAGACCGGCGCCGACCGCCACGCCGCGGCGCATCGCCGGAACCAGCAGCGCCTCGCCCCGGCGCACGTCGCCCTCGACCGAGAGCGTGTCCGAGGCGATGGTCCCGTCGGACGCGTAGGCCCGCCAGACCTGCTTGCGTCCCGGCCAGGTCGCCTTGCCCGGCGAGAGCTTGCGTCGCGCCACGCCGGCGTAGTCCTGCAGCTTGTAGGCGCAGTCCAGCGCCGGCGCGTCGCTCGACGTGGTCAGCGCGGTGCCGATGCCGTAGACGTCGATGGGAGCACCGGCCGCCTCATGCGCGACGAGGGCGTCCTCGTCGAGACCGCCGCTGGCGACGATGCGCGCATTGGCGAGCCCACCGGCATCGAGGATGCGGCGGACCTGCCGGGCCTGCGCCACGAGATCGCCGCTGTCGATGCGCACGCCGGCGACGGCGACGCCGTGCCGGGCGAATTCGGGCAGCAGGGCCACGACGCGCGCGGCCGCGCGCGCGCTGTCGTAGGTGTCGATCAGCAGCACCAGATCGCGCGGCCGTGCCGCGCCGAAGGCGAGGAACGCGGCGGGCTCGTCGTCGAACGCCTGGACGAAGGCGTGCGCCATCGTGCCCTGCGCCGGAATGCCCCAAGCCGCCGCCGCGCGCAGGGTCGCCGTGCCGTCGAACCCGGCGAGATAGGCCGCGCGCGCCGCGAACAGCCCGGCCTCCGCGCCATGCGCGCGGCGCAGGCCGAAATCGACCAGCGTCCGGCCCGGGGCGCAGAGCCGCAGATGCGCGGCCTTCGTCGCCACCACGGTCTGGAAATGCAGCAGGTTGACCAGCCGCGTCTCGACGAACTGCGCCAGCGGCAGCGACGCGGTCACGCGCAGGATGGGCTCGTCGGGAAAGAAGACCCGGCCCTCGGGCATCGCGTCGACGTCGCCGTCGAATCTCAGCGCGGCGAGATGGTCGATCAGCGCCGGCGAGAACAGGCCGCTGGCGCGCAGCCAGCCGAGCTCGGCGGAAGCGAATCGCAGGTTCTGCAGCCACTCGACCGCCTGCGCCAGCCCAGCCGCCACCAGGAAGCGCCGGCCCGGCGGCAGCCGGCGGACGAAGAACTCGAAGGACGCCGTGCCGACGCGGCCGGCGGCGAGATAGGCCTGCATCATCGCAAGCTGGTAGAGGTCGGTCAGCAACGGCGAGGGATCGGGCGGCGCGGGCAGCGGGTCGGGCATGGGGGTCACGGCGTGTCCTGTCGTGGATGCCCCCGCATTCTGACGGGCTGCGCGCCGGCGCCCTTGATCGCGCTCATCGGTGCGCGCGGGCCGCATCCCTAGTCTGCCTTTCGCCGCCGCGCCGCCGGCGCGGGCGGCCATCCGCCACAGCGAAGAAAAGGAGACCATCGCGATGTCCCGTACGACCCGGAGTCTCGCGCTCGGGCTGCTCGCCCTCGGCGCCGCCGCCTGCACCCAGATCGCCCCCGAGGACCGCGCGCTGATCGACCGCAGCGCCGCCGACGCCCAGCGTGCGGCCGCCGACGCCCAGCGGGCCGCGGAATCGGCGGCGCGCGCCGAGCGCAGCGCGGTCAGCGCGAACGAGGCGGCGCAGCGCGCGGCCGCCGACGCGCGCGCCGCCGCCGAGAAGTCGGAGCGCATGTTCCAGCGCACCCAGCGCAAGTCGGCCGGCTCCTGAACCCAGGGTCCGGCCCGGTGCGGCGGCGTTCCTTCCTGCGCGGCGCGATGGCGGCGGCGGTCGCGCCCGGCCCGCGCGGCGACGACCTCATCGGAACGCCGCCGCGCCATGTCCTTGCCGACGCCGAGACCACGCTCGCCGATCTCGCGCTCGCGCACGGGCTTGGCTATGTCGAGCTGGTGATCGCCAACCCGGGCGTCGATCCCTGGCTGCCGCCGCCCGGGACGGCGATCGTGCTGCCGACCGCGCATCTGCTGCCCGGCGCGCCGCGCGAGGGCATCGTCGTCAACTACGCCGACCAGCGGCTCTACCATTTCGGCCCCGGCCGCGCGCCGGTGTCGCATCCCGTCGGCATCGCCGCCGAGGAGGTCGCGCCGCGGCTGGGCACGACCCGGATCGTGGGCAAGCGGCGCGACCCGTCCTGGTCGCCGACCGCCACGATGCTGGCCGCGACGCCCGATCTGCCGCGCTTCGTCCCGCCGGGGCCGGAGAACCCGCTGGGCAGCCGGGCGCTCGATCTGGGCTGGTCCGGCTACGTCATCCACGGGACCAACCGTCCCTACGGCATCGGGCGCCGGGTGAGCCAGGGCTGCGTGCGGCTGCACGAAAGCGCCATCGCCGAACTCTTCGCGACTGCCGCGACCGGGACGGCGGTGCGCTTCGTCGACCAGCCGGTCAAGCTCGGCTGGTCGCACGGCGCGCTGCTTCTGGAGATCCATCCCGACATCGGGCAGGTCGCCGAGATCCAGGAATCGCGCCCGCCCCTCCACGCGCCGCTCGCCGATCTCGAACGACGCATCGTGCGGGCCGCCGGCGCCCGCGCGCGAGACGTCGACTGGGCTCTCGTCGCCCGCGCGGCCGAACGTCGCGACGGCATGCCGGCCCCGATCCTGACCTGAGGCGGTTGCACCGAAGGGCGGAACAGGCCAGCCTGCACGACGGTCGGCGGCGCGACCGGCGGGCAGGAGCGACATCGATGAACGAAGCGATCCTCGTGACCGGAGCCAGCGGCTTCGTCGGGCTCAACGTCGTCGAGGCGCTGCTGGCGCGCGGCGGATCGGTGGTGGCGCTGTCGCACGACGCCCTGCCCGCCGCGGCGCTGGCGGATTTCGCGCGTCTGCCGGGGCGGCTGACCACGATCGCGGGCGACATCATGACGCCGGGCCTGCTCGACGAGGCGATCCGCGCGCATGGCGCCGGCGCCGCGATCCATCTGGCCGCCATCACCTACGGCGCGCAGCAGGACCTGCGCGGCACGGCGCGCGTGCTCGACGTCAACGCCGTCGGGACGCTGGCGATGTTCGAATCCGCGCTGCGCCATCGTCTGCGCCGCGTGGTCTATGCCAGCTCGACCGCGGTCTACGGCGAGGCGCCGCTGACCGAGGCGACGCTGGACGAGGACACGACGCCGCGCCCCTTCACCCTCTACGGCGTCACCAAGCTGCTCGGCGAGCGGATGATGGCGCATTTCCGCGCCGCGCACGGTCTCGACGCGGTGGCGGCGCGCTTCGCCTCGGTCTTCGGGCCGTGGGAGCGCGACACCGGCCTGCGCGCGACGCTGAGCCCGCCCTGGCAGCTCGCGCGCCTGGCGCTGGCCGGTCGCGCGGCGCGGCTGCATGCCCAGGGGCAGCGCGACTGGGTGCATGGCGGCGATGTCGCGCGCGCGGTCCTGCTGCTGCTCGACGCGGCGGCGCCGCGCCACGACGTCTACGACGTCAACATCGGCGAGAGCTGGCATCTGCGGCTGATGGCCGAGGCGCTGGCCGCGCATTTCCCGGATTTCAGCTTCCGCGAGGTCGCCGACGAGGCCGAGAGCGACATCGCCTATTTCATGCCGCTGGGCCGCCCGCGCGCGATCGCCCGCAACCGCAACCTCGCGGCCGAGTTCGGCTTCGTACCGGCCTTTCCGCCCGCCCTCGCGGCGCGTCACTACGCCGCCTGGGTCAAGGCGCATCCCGGGATCCTGGCTGGCTGAAGCCGGGTCGCGGCGGCGCTCAGGGGCGTACGCCCGGAGCCTCGACCGGCATGCCGCGCGCGCGCGACATCATGAACGCCTCCAGCGCGACGTATTCCTCGGCGCCGTAGGCGAAGGGGTCGGCGCGCACGCCGGTCAGGCAGCCGCGGATGCGGCGCTGCAGCGAGCCGACGGTCTGCCATTCCAGGCGGTAGATCGGATATCCCGTCGGATGGGCCTCGGGGATCGTGGCGCTCGCCAGCTTCTGCCCGGCATTGTCGTCGTGGCACTGGGCGCAGGACAGGTTGAGCTGGCCCAGCCTGCGGTTCCAGAGGGCGCGGCCGGCTTCGACCACCGGCGCCATGCGCGGATCGTCGTCGGGCGCGACCGGCATCCCCCGCGAGCGATGCGCGAGGAAGGCCGACAGCGACAGCAGCGGCCGGCTTTCGCGCGCCGGCGGCGCCGCGCCCTGGCGCTCGGCGGTGCATTGCACGATGCGACCCGCCAGGTCGACGGCGCCGCCGCGCGCGGCGTCGAAGGCCGGATGGCGCGCCGCGACCCCGCGCATCGACGCCGCGTCGGCGCCGTGACAATCGGCGCAGCTGCGTCCTGCGGTTCCGGCCGGCCGCGCCCAGAGCTCGGCGCCGTCGAGCACCGCGAGCATGCCCGGATTCTCCATGTCGTCGCGCTGCATCGCCTGCGTCTCGGGGCTCATGAAGTCGAAGCCCGAGCGGCGCGTGTCGCCGGCGGGCGCGGCGCCCGCGGCGACGGCCGCCAGGATCGCCAGGGCGGCGACGCGACCCGGCGCGGTCATTCCACCTCGATCGCGGCGCGCTCCTCGCGCACGGCCCCGCGATCGTCGATCCAGCGGAAGAGCAATTCGCCGCTGCGCGTCGCGACCGTCCGGAAGGCGAGGAACGGATTGGCGGAGATCGCAGGATGGAGATCGGCCGCGAACACCACCTCGCCGTCGTAGACGCATTCGAAGCGTCGCAGGATCAGGCGCGGCGCGAAGCCGCCATTGGGCAGCGGCCGGAACCCGGTCTCCATCTCGTGCTGGATCAGGGTGCGGATCTGGATCACCTCGCCCTTGCGGGCGCGGGCCGGGACGTTGATCAGCGCGCGGCTCATGGATCACCCCTCGATGCAGGCGGGAAGCGTCACGATCAGCTCGGCGCTGGCCGACCAGATCGCGCCGTCGTTCATCCGCGCCAGGGCGTGGACGGACTGCGTGTCGCCCAGCCGGATGCGGGTCGAGACCCAGGCCTGGCCGCAGCGCGGCCCCAGCGTGAAGCGGGCGATGTCGGGCAGCGGGTTGCGTTCGTTGAACAGCGCGATCTCGACAACGTGATCCTCGGCGGTCATGGGGCTGTCGACGATCACCGTCGTCGGCACCGCGTTGCCGTTCTCGACCAGGGTCGGCATCTCCAGCCGGACCCGGCCGGGGCGCGGCACGACGGCGCCGGCGAAGTCGCGCATGGCCGCGCGCAGACTGTCCGGCGTCGCCCGCGCCGGGCCGAGAGTGAGGGCGAGAAGGCCGCCGCCCAGGATCAGGCGGCGCGAGGCGAGTGGCAGATCCATGCGGCAGTTCCCCTCGGGTCAGCGGAGCGTATCGAGATAGGCGACGACGTCCTCGATTTCAGCGGCATCGAGGATCGGCCGGCCGGCATGGGCGGGGGCGACGCGCGTCAGGCCATCGACGCGGTGATAGGCCGGCATGATGGACTCGGGGTTGAGCCGCCACGGGTCGACGAGCCGCAGGCGCAGCTGCGCCGGGGTCCAGCGCGCCCCGGCCCCCGAGAGGTCGGGCGCCAGCGTTCCCATGAAGCGCAGTTCCGGAAACGGCCCGGCGTGGCAGAGGATGCAGAGGCCGCGCTGGCGGTCGGCGACGATGGCGCGGCCCCGCGCGGCGTCGCCGACCTGGCCGGCGAGCGGTTCGGGGATCCCGTCGCCGACGACCTCGTAGGGCACCGCCTGCGCGCCAGCCGCGGCGCTCGCGCACAGCCAGGCGAGAAGCGCCAGGCCCGGCGACCGCAGCGGCGCGGCCGCCGGGCGGAAGGCGCGGCGGCCCCGCGGCCGCCGCCCCATCGTCACGCCCTGCGCAGGTCGTGCCTGTTGAGCGGCAGGTCGCGGATGCGCTTGCCGGTCGCCGCGAAGATGGCGTTCAGAACGGCGGGCGCCGCCACGAAGATCGTCGGCTCGCCCACCCCGCCCCAGAAGTCGTGGGACGAGATGATGATCGACTCCACCGCCGGCATGTCCTCCAGCAGCATGCAGGGATAGGAGTCGAAATTCTCCTGCTCGACCTTCCCGTCCTTGATCGTGATCTCCTGCATCATCGCGGCCGACAGGCCGTAGACGAAGGAGCCCTCGATCTGGGCCTCGATCTGCTGCGGATTGACCGCATGGCCGCAATCCGTCGCCGCGACGATGCGATGGACCTTCAGCTTGCCCGCCGCATCGATCGAGATCTCGGCGCAGGCCGCGACGTAGCTGCCGTAGCCCATGTGCTGCGCGAGGCCGCGGAAGACCCCGGCCGGCGCGGGCCGGCCCCAGCCGGCCCGTTCGGCGACCGCGTTCAGCACCGCGAGATGCTTGGGCGAGCTGCCCAGCATCTTGCGGCGGAATTCCAGCGGATCCTGGCCCGCGGCATGCGCCATCTCGTCGACGAAGCATTCGAGATAGATGGCGTTCTGGTTGTTGTTGACGCCGCGCCAGAAGCCCGGCGGCACCGCCGGATTGCGCATCGCATGGTCGATCATCAGGTTCGGGATCGAGTAGCCGAACCGGCCTTCCGCGCCGCTGGGGTTGAGGCCCTGGAAAACGATCGGGTCACGCCCGTTCTGCAGCGCGTTGGGATTGACGCCGGCCAGGATCGACTGGCCGGAGATGCGCATCTTCAGCGCCGTGACGTTGCCCTGCGCGTCGAGCGCGCCGGTCAGCTTGCACATCGTGACGGGGTGGTACCAGCCATGGAGCATGTCCTCCTCGCGCGACCAGAGGAGCTTGACCGGCGTGCCGGGCATCTCCTTCGCGATCAGCACGGCCTGGCGGACATAGTCGTGGCTGGTCGCGCGGCGGCCGAAGCCGCCGCCCAGGTCGATGCGATAGACCTCGCATTGCTGCGGCTGCAGCCCCGCGGCCGCGGCCGCCGTCGCCAGCGCGCTCTCGCCGTTCTGGGTCGGACACCAGACCTCGACGCGATCGAGCGCCGCGGTCCAGCGCGCGGTGGCGTTCATCGGCTCCATCGTCGCATGGTGCTGATGGGGCACGCTGTAGACGGCCTCGACCCGCTTGGCCGCCGCGGCGATCGCCGCGTCGGCGTCGCCGGCCTGGTTGCCGACGAAGGCCTCCTTCGCGTCCAGCCCCTCGCGCAGCATGGCCGCGGTCTTCTCGCTCGACATGCCGGCGTTGGGGCCGTCGTCCCAGTCGATCTTCACCGCATCGAGGGCGGTCTTGGCCTGCCACCAGGTGTCGGCGATCACCGCCACCGCGTTGTCGCCGACGGCGACGACCTTGCGGATCCCGGGCTTGCCGGCGACGGGCGACGCGTCGAACGACTTCAGCTTGCCGCCGAAGACCGGGGAAGCCTTGATCGCGGCGTTGAGCATCCCCGGCAGGACCAGATCGGCACCGAAGACCTTCCGGCCATCGACCTTGTCCGCGGTGTCGAGACGCGGCATCGGCTTGCCGGCGATCGTCCAGGACTTCGGATCCTTGAGCGGGATCTCCTTCGGCGCCTCGAGCTTCGCGGCCGCCTCGGCCACCGCGCCGTAGGTGACGCTGCGGCCCGAAGCGGCATGGGTGATCACGCCCTTGGCGACGCGGCATTCCGCGGCCGGGACGTTCCACTGCTTCGCCGCGGCCTCGACCAGCATCATGCGCGCCGCGGCACCGCCCTTGCGGACATAGTCCTGCGACTGGCGGATGCCCTGGCTGCCGGCGGTCTGGAAATTGCCCCAGACGCGATTGCGCGCCAGGTTCTGGCCAGGTGTCGGATACTCGGTCGTGACCTTCGCCCAGTCGCATTCCAGTTCTTCGGCGACCAGCTGGGCGAGGCCGGTGACCGTGCCCTGGCCCATGTCGATGCGCGCGATGCGCACGACGACCGTGTCGTCGGGCTTCACCACGACCCAGGCATTGATCTCGGGCGTGCCGGCGGTCTGGGCCGCGGCGTCGCCGGCGGGAATGTGGAAGCCGATCGAAAGGCCGCCGACGGCGGCGGCCGAGCCGACCAGGAAACGGCGGCGGGACGTGTCGAGCTTGG
>JBIKLI010000483.1:0-2715 GCA_044359885.1 Alphaproteobacteria bacterium
GGGGCGATCTCCTCGGCCGCGAAGCGGCGCACCTGCTCGCGCAGCGCATCGGCCGTCTCGCCGAGACCGAAATCGAAATCGGGCAGCCGGTTGGCAATCATGGCGGTCGCTCCCTGCGGATGGGCCGACGCCAGCTTACCGCGACGAAGCGGCGCCAGCGCGGGTTTCGCGCGGTCAGCCGCGCACGACCCGGATGGCGAGGACGGTGCCGTCGCGCGCCGCCGCCAGCAGCCGGTCGACATTCGGGTGCTTGCCGGGATGGGCAAGCGCATCCGCATGGTGCTCGGCATAGAGCGCGCAGCCGGCCTGCGCCGCCGCGGGCGTCAGCGCACCGAACCGACGCGCCAGTTCCAGATAGAGGCGCAGCGATCCCTGGCTGCCCGGCCGGTTCTCGACCATGCCGGCGACCTGCCCATCGGCCCCGACCAGTTCGAGGCGCAGGATGCCGTCGGCGGCGGGGAAGGTCTCGAGATTGTCCTTGAAGCTGGGCATGTCCGGTCCTCGCGGGTGGGGAGTCGGGTCTATGATCCGCCATGGCCGCGCAGCACGCCCAGCACGGCAGCGCCATAGCGTGCCAGCTTGGCCTGGCCGACGCCCGTGACGGCGGCGAGCGCCTCCAGTCCGGCGGGCCGCAGCGTCGCGATCTCGACCAGGGTGCGGTCGTGGAACACGACATAGGGCGGCACGCCCTGCGCGCGCGCCAGATCCCGGCGCCAGGCCTTGAGCGCGGCGAGCAGCGCCTCGTCGGGCGCGTCGGCCGCGACGGCGGCGATGGCGGAGGCGGGCGTTGCCGCGCGGCGCCTGTCCTTGCGCGCCTCGGCGCGCGGCGGCGGCAGGCGCGTCTCGAGCCGCGCCTCGCCGCGCAGCAGCGGGCGGACGCGGCCCTGGTCGCCGAGCCGCAGGCCGCCATGCCCCTCGGCGTCGGGCAGCAGGTAGCCGAGCGAGGTGAGCTGCCGGAACAGGGTACGCCATTGCTGACGGTCCAGGTCCTTGCCGACGCCGTAGACCGACAGCCGGTCGTGTCCCAGGGCGCGCACGCGTTCGGTCTCCGCGCCCACCAGCACGTCGACGACATGGGCCGCGCCGAAGCGTTCGCCGGTTCGATAGACGGCGGACAGCGCCTTGCGCGCGGGCTCGGTGACGTCGGCGAGCCGCCCCGGCTCGAGGCAGACGTCGCAATTGCCGCAGGGCTCGGGCAGCGTCTCGCCGAAATGCGCCAGCAGGATCTGCCGACGGCACGTGCCGGCCTCGACGAATCCGATCAGCGCGTCGAGCTTGCCGTGCTCGACGCGCTTCTGCGCGTCGCCCGCGCCCGACTCCTCGATGAAGCGGCGCAGCAACGGGACGTCGCCCGGTCCATGCGCCATCCACGCGACCGCCGGCAGCCCGTCGCGGCCGGCGCGGCCGGTCTCCTGGTAATAGGCCTCCAGGCTCTTGGGCAGATCGACATGGGCGACGAAGCGCACATCGGGCTTGTCGATGCCCATCCCGAAAGCGATCGTCGCGACCACGATCACGCCGCTGTCGCGCCGGAACCTCTCCAGCGCGGCCGCCCGGTCGCCCGCCTCCATCCCCGCGTGATAGGCGATGGCGTCATGCCCCGCGGCGCGCAGATCGGCGGCGAAGCTTTCGGTGCGGGTCCGCGATCGCGCATAGACGATGCCGGCCTCGCCGCGGCGGCGGTCCAGGAAGTCGAGCAGCTGCTCGCGCGTCTGCGCCTTGTCGCGCAGCAGATAGCGGATGTTGGGCCGGTCGAAGCTGGCGACGAAGACGCGCCCGCCCTCCAGCCGCAGCCGCGCGACGATCTCGTCGCGGGTGCGCGGGTCGGCGGTCGCGGTCAGCGCCACCCGCGGCACCAGCGGGAAGCGTTCGGCCAGGACAGCGAGTTGGAGATACTCGGGCCGGAAGTCATGGCCCCATTGCGACACGCAATGCGCTTCGTCGATGGCGAACAGGGAAACCGGCATCTCCGCCAGCCGCGACAGGAAGGCGCCGGCCAGCATCCGTTCGGGCGAGACATAGAGAAGATCCAGCTGGCCCGCGCGCAAGGCCCGCCAGGTGTCGGTCGTCTCGTCGGCGTTCTGGGCCGAATTGATCGCCGCGGCGCGGACACCCGCCTGGCGCAGCGCCTCGACCTGGTCCTGCATCAGCGCGATCAGCGGCGACACGACCACGCCCACCCCCGCGCGGCAGAGCGCGGGGATCTGATAGCACAGCGACTTGCCGCCGCCGGTCGGCATCAGCACCAGCGCCGAACCGCCCGCGACCACATGGCGGACGATCTCCGCCTGCGGGCCACGGAAGGACGCGTAGCCGAAGACGTCGCGCAGGATCTGCGCCGGATCGGCGGTGGCCGGCATGTCCCGGTCTACCCCGCCGGCGGCGCGTCGGCGCGGCCGGGAAGCGCCATCAGCGTCTGCAGCATCCGCGCGCAGGCCGTCCGTGCGCCGTCCGCCGCCACGCCGTCGACATCCACCTCGACCACCGACAATGTCCGTCCCCGCTTGATCACGCGCCCGCGCGCGACCAGCGTCGCGCCTTTTCCCGGCGCCAGGAAGTTGAGCTTGAACTCGACGCTCAGCAGCGTGCCGTCCGCCGGCATCAGGCTGAAGGCGGCATAGCCGGCGGCCGAGTCGGCGATCATGGCGACGACGCCGCCATGCACGAAGCCATGCTGCTGGGTGACCTCGTGACGGCACGCGAGTTCGACCTCGA
>JBIKLI010000485.1:0-2692 GCA_044359885.1 Alphaproteobacteria bacterium
AGCGTCACCCGCCGGATCATCTCGCCGCCGCCGAGGAAGGGCGGCATGTCGGCCAGGATCTCGCGCCGCGCCCAGAGCGCGCCGATGCCGCTGGGCCCGTAGAGCTTGTGCCCGGTCAGCACGTAGAAATCGGCGCCGAGCGCCGGCAGGTCGAGCGGCCCGTGAGGTGCGCGCTGGCTGCCGTCGAGCAGCAGCCTCGCGCCGCAGGCGCGCGCGGCGTCGACCAGCGCCGCGACGTCGCTGACCGCGCCGGTGACGTTCGAGACATGGGTGGCGGCGATCAGCCGGGTGCGGGGGCCCGCGAGACGGGGCAGGGCGCCGAGATCGAGCCGGCCCTCGTCGGTGGCCGGGATCGCGCGGATCACGAGGCCCTGACGCTCGGCGGCGAGCTGCCAGGGCACGATGTTCGAATGATGTTCGAGTTCGGTGAGCAGGATCTCGTCGCCCGGGGCGAGGCGGCGCGTCCAGCTCTGCGCGACGAGATTGAGCGCCGCGGTCGCGCCCGAGGTGAAGACGATCTCGTCGGACGGCGCCCCGAGCCAGCGCGCGAGCGCGGCGCGCGCCCCCTCGTAGGCCTGGGTCGCTTCCTCGGCGAGCTTGTGGACGCCGCGATGGACATTGGCGCGGTGCATCGCGTCGTGCGCGCGCACGGCGTCGAGCACGGCCGTCGGTACCTGGGCGGTCGCGGCGTTGTCGAGGTAACGCAGCGCATGCCCGCGCATCCGCCGCGACAGGATCGGGAAATGGGCACGCAGCGCGGCGACGTCGAGGCTCATGCGCGATGCTCGGCCAGGGCGGCCAGCGCGCCCGGCGTGTCGACGTCGAGCAGCACGCCGTCGTCGGGCATCTCGACCTCGCAGACCTCCTCGTCGTGGCGGCCCAGGAGGGCGCGCGCGCCCTGGTCGCCGTCGAGCGCCCGCATCTCGGCGAAGAACCGCGCGTCCCAGAGGACCGGGTTGCCGCGCTTGGCGCGATGGGTGGGAATGCAGATCGCCCGGCCTTCGGCCGGCGAAAAGGCGGCGATCAGCCGGTCGAGATGGGCGGACGTGATCCGTGGCATGTCGCCGAGCAGCACCAGGACGCCGTCGATGTCCTCGGGCAGGGTCGCGAGACCGGCGCGCAGCGAGGAACTGAGCCCCGTGGTGAAATCCGGGTTCTCGACGATCGCGACGTCGCAGCCGGCGAGCGTCCGGCGCACGCGCGCGGCCTCGTTGCCGAGGACCACGATCGTGGCCACGGCCTGCGAGGCAATCGCCGCGTCCACCGCGCGCCGGGCCATCGGCACGCCGTCGACCTCGACCAGCAGCTTGTTCGCCGGCGCCATGCGGCTGGACCGGCCGGCGGCGAGGACCAGGGCCGCGATGCGCGGTTGCCGCGGCGGCTGAGGGTGAGGGGCCGGCGATGCGCTCTGCCGCGGCAGGGGCCGCGACGGTATCTCGCTGAGCAGGCCGCCCACCCCCATGCGCGTGATTTCCGACCGGCCGACCGGCAGGCCGGCGGCGACTCGCTGCAGGACCCAGTCGAAGCCGTTCAGCTTCGGCGAGCGCGCGCAGCCGGGCAATCCGATCACCGGCCGCCCGGCGAGCGCGCCGAAGAGCAGCAGATTGCCTGGATCGACGGGCATGCCGAAATGATCGACGCGGCCCCCTGCGGCGACGATCGCCGCGGGGATCACGTCGCGGCGGTCGACCACCGCCGAAGCGCCCAGCACGAGCAGCAGATCGGCGCCGCCGGCGGCGGCGTCGGTAAGCGCCCCGGCGACGGCCCCGGCGTCATGCGCGACCACGCGCTCGTCGGGAAGGCTGCCGCCCAGCGCCGCCAGCCGTGCGCGCGTCGCGTCGACCGTCTTGGCGAGGACCCCGGGCTTCGTCCCGGGCAGTTGGGTCTGGATCAGCGCGGCGCGCAGGCCGCGAAAGGGGGCCACGCGCAGGAAGGGCGCAGCGGCCGCGATGCGCCCGAGTGCCGCGTCGAGAGCCGGTCGCGGGGCGGCGAAGGGGATGATCTTGACGGTCGCCGCCATCTGACGCGGCGCGACCGGCGCATGGGGCGGCAGCAGGGCGACCGTGATCGATTCGTCGATGGCGTTGATCGCATCGAGCGCGGCCGGGTCGTAGACGACCAGACCCGGCACGGTCGCATAGAGATTGGCGCGACCCGTGAACGCGGCCGAGACCAGCAGGTTGTCGCCCGCGATCGCGCGGGCGATCGCGGTGGCGGCCTCGTCCTCGCCGACATCGCCGTCTTCCAGGCGCACGGCGACCACGCTGTCGCGGCCGCCGCGCGCGATCGCCTCGAGATCGGTGCGGTCGAGCCGGCGGCCCTTGCGGAAGGCGAAGCCAGGACCGGCGACGCCATGGGCGAGCAGCGCGCCCTCCGCCTCGGCCAGCGTCATCTCGCCGAAGATCATCTGCGCGTCTCGCCGCCGCGGCGCACGGCCGTGACCTGCGCCATGATCGACAGCGCGATCTCTGCGGGCGAGAGCGCGCCGATGTCCAGCCCGACCGGCCCGTGGATCCGCGCCAGCGCAGCTTCGCCATGGCCAAGCGCCGAAAGACGCGCGAGGCGCGCCGCATGGGTCTTCCGGCTGCCGAGCGCGCCGACGTAGAAGGCGGGCGATCTGAGCGCCACGTCGAGGGCGGGATCGTCGAGCTTGGGATCGTGGGTCAGCGTGACGATCGCGCTGCGCATGTCG
>JBIKLI010000484.1:0-2692 GCA_044359885.1 Alphaproteobacteria bacterium
TTCTTCACGCTGGGCGGCGTGATCGACGAGGCCGCCCGGGCGGAGGACCTCGTCGCGGCGGCGATCGCCCGGCTGGGATGAGACGCGCCCGCGGCCCTTGACCAATTCCGGGGGTGGTCCATGCTGCCACCCAGGAACAGACAACCTTTCCGGGAGATTTTCTCATGACGTCTCGATCCCCCGCGCGCCGCGGCGCGTTGCGTTTCTGCGCCTTGGCGGCGGCGGCCCTGTCCATCGCCGCGATCGGGACCGGCCTGCCGGCGGCGGGGCAAGCCCAGGATCTCGCGATCGGGCTCAGCGGCAACGTCACCTCGATGGATCCCCATTTCCACAACCTGTCCCCGAACAGCAACGTCGCCGCCCATGTCTACGACCGTCTCGTCCACCACGACGAGCGCCAGCGCGTCGGTCCGGGGCTCGCCGTGTCGTGGCGGCCGCTCGACGACCTGACCTGGGAATTCAAGCTGCGCCCGGGCGTGCGTTTCCATGACGGCAGCGAGTTCGGCGCCGAGGACGTGGTCGCGACGCTGCAGCGCGTGCCCTGGGTCCCGAATTCGCCCTCGCCCTTCACGCTCTACACCCGCGCCATCGTCGCGACCGAGGTCGTCGATCCGCTGACCATCCGCTTCAGGACGCGAGCCCCCTGGCCGCTGCTGCCCAACGATCTCGCCACCGTGGCGATCATCAACCGCAAGATGGTCGAGGCGCCGACCGGGGAGTTCAACGCCGCGCGGGCCTCGATCGGCACCGGTCCGTTCAAGCTGGTCGAGTTCATCCCCAACGACCGCATCACGCTGATCCGCAACGACGACTACTGGGGCCCGAAGCCGCATTGGCAGAAGGTGACGCTGCGCATCATCGTCAACGACACGGCACGCACGGCGGCGATGCTTGCCGGCGACGTCGCCATGATCGAAGCGGTGCCGACCACCGATCTGGCGCGGCTCAAGGCCTCGCCACAGGTCTCGGTTCAGCAGGTGACTTCGAACCGGCTGATCTATCTCGCGATGGACCAGGCACGCGACCAGTCGCCCTTCGCCCTCGACAAGGCGGGCCAGCCGCTGGCGGCGAACCCGCTCAGGGATCTGCGGGTTCGGCGCGCGCTCAGCAAGGCGATCAACCGTCAGGCGATCGTCGAGCGGTTGTTCGAGGGATCGGCGATCCCGGCCGGCGGCTTCCTGCCGGACAGCTTCTTCGGCGCCTCGCCGCGGCTCAGGCCCGATGCCTTCGACATCGACGGCGCGCGCCGGCTGCTGGCCGAGGCGGGCTATCCCAACGGCTTCGCGCTGACGATCCACGGCCCCAACGACCGCTATCCCAACGACGACAAGGTGCTGCAGGCGATCGGGCCGATGCTGACGCGCATCGGCATCGACACCAAGGTCCAGACCCTGCCCTGGGCGACCTTCGCGACCCAGGCCAGCGCGCCGCATTACGCCTACAGCGTCGCCCTGCTGGGCTGGGGCAGCGGCACCGGCGAGGTCTCCTCGCCGCTGCGCGCGCTGGTCGGTACGCCCAACCGCGAGAAGGGCACGGGTGCGGCCAATCGCGGCCGTTATTCCAACCCTCGCGTCGACGAGCTCTCCGATCGCGCGATGGGGACGGTCGACGACGCGGCGCGCGAGAGGCTGCTGCACGAAGCGAGCGAAATCGCGATCGGGGATCTCGGCATCATCCCGCTCTACTACCAGATCAACACCTGGGCGACGCGACGGGGGCTGACCTACGTGGCGCGCAGCGACGAATACTCGCTCGCGCAGTTCGTGCGGCCGGCGCCCTGACGCCAGGCCGGCCGGCGCGCGGCATCGGAGGCTGCGCGCCGGTCAGGCCTCGCCGAGCCCGGCGAGGAACGGCCGGACCGCCGCGATCGCCTCGCGGCATTGCGGCACGACCTCTCCGAGCACCGTGTCGGCGCGGGTGGTCCCGATCCAGATGCCGACGGTCCGCGTGACCACCCATTGCCAGTCGTTCGAGAGCCGCTCGGCGAGCGCCGGCACGGCGGCGCTGGCGCAGCTTCCGATCTGCGCGACGACGGCCTGCGGCGCGCGCGCGGCCGCAAGCTTGTCCGCGAACTCGGCCTGGAACGGTCCCACGACGAAGATCGAGATCAGGAACGCGATGATGTCGTTCAGCATGTCGGTTCTCCGGGCTTCGCGGCGCCGTCCGGCGATCCGCCCGGGCGGGAGGATCCGCGCTGACGGCGCGAACAGATCCGACATCGCGAGCGCATTCATCGCTCGCCAGAGGGGCCCGGATCCCACGCACAGGTAAGGTCGCGCCGGGGGGATTCAAGACCGCGCCATCCTGGCCGTGCCGGAGAGGTTTTCGCGGCGCGCCGTCGGCCTATCTCCCTGGCGGCATGGATTCGCTTTCGCAATTCGCGCTGGGTGCGGCGGTCGGCGTCGCCGTCATGGGGCGTCGCACCGCGCCCTGGAAGGCGGCACTCTGGGGCGGCGCTCTCGGCACGCTTCCCGATCTCGATGCGCTGATCGACCACGGCGATCCGGTGCGGAACATGGTCCTGCACCGCGCGTGGACCCATGCGCTGTTCTGGCAGACATTGGCCACCGTGCCGCTGGCGGTCGGCATCGCGGCGGTCGTCGGCCGCCGGCAGGCGCCGGACGGCCGGTGGCGCGATCTTCCCCGGTGGCTGGCGACGGTCTGGCTGGTGCTGGTCACGCATGCGCTGCTC
>JBIKLI010000150.1:0-9846 GCA_044359885.1 Alphaproteobacteria bacterium
CGCTCAGCAGCGTGCCGTCCGCCGGCATCAGGCTGAAGGCGGCATAGCCGGCGGCCGAGTCGGCGATCATGGCGACGACGCCGCCATGCACGAAGCCATGCTGCTGGGTGACCTCGTGACGGCACGGGAGTTCGACCTCGACGTCGCCTGGAGCGATCCGCCCCAGCCGCGCGCCGATCAGCGCCATCGCCGGCTGGCGGGCGAAGCTGTCCCGGATGCGAGCCTGCCAGTCGGGGTCGCTTGGTTCGAAAGCGGTCACAGCACCAACAGCGTTGCGAGGCCGAGGAAGGCGAGGAACCCCGTCACGTCCGTCACCGTGGTCAGGATCACCGCCGAGGACGGTGCCGGATCGATCCCGAGCCTGTCCAGCACGATCGGGGTGGTAACCCCCGCAACACCGGCGACGATCAGGTTGATCATCATCGCCGCGCCGATGCACAGGCCGATCATCGGATCGTGGAACCACAGCCACGCCGCCATCCCGGTCAGCGTCGCGAACAGGAAGCCGTTGATGCCGCCGACGATCCCCTCCTTGACGACGATGCGCAGGGCGTTCGCGGCGGTCAACTGGCCGGTCGCGAGCGCCCGCACCGCCACCGTCAGCGCCTGGGTTCCGGCATTGCCCCCCATCGACGCGCAGATCGGCATCAGCACGGCCAGGGCCACGACCTGGGCGATGGCGTGCTCGAACAGGCCGATGACCGCGGCGGCGAGGAACGCGGTCCCGAGATTCACGAGCAGCCACAGAGACCGCAGCCGCGCGGTCGACAGCACCGGGGCGTGGACGTCGCTGCCGGCGACGCCCGACAGCCGCATCAGCCCGCCCTCCGCCTCCTCCTCGATGACGTCGACGACGTCGTCGATGGTGATCGTCCCGATCAGGCGGCCCCCGGAATCGACGACCGGCGCCGATGTCAGGTCGCGATCCTTGAACAGCCGCGCCACCGTGGCCTGCTCCATGTCGGCGGGAATTGGCTCGAGATCGGTCTCCTGGATGTCCGAGATCCGCGTCGACCGCTGCGCCCGCACGAATTTGTCGAGCGGGACCCAGCCGATCGGCCGGTGGCGCTGGTCGACGACGAAGATGTCGTAGAAGTCGTCCGGCAGGTCCTGACCGCGGCGCAGATAGTCGATGCAGGTCCCGACCTCCCAATGCGCAGGCACGACCACGACGTCGCGTTGCATCAGGCGTCCGGCCGAGCCCTCCGGGAAGGCGAGACCCTCCTCGATCTGGGCCCGGATGGCGCGCGGGATCGCCTGCAGCACCTGATCGCGCGTGCTCTCTTCGAGGCCGTCGATCAGATAGAGCGCGTCGTCGGTGTCGAGATTGGCCAGCGTCCGCGCCAGATCGTCGGTCCCGAGCTGCCCGGCGACCTCGTCGCGCAGGGTCTCGTCCAGTTCGGCGAAAATCTCGGCCGGAAAGGCGGGACGCAGCGCATCGACAAGCGCCGCGCGGCGGTCGGCGGTCAGAAGACCGAAGAGCCGCGCCAGTTCCGAGTAATGAAGGTCGTGGGCGATCGCCGTCGCGGCCGCCCGATCGTCGGCGTCGAGCGCGGCCACCATGCGGGCCAGCACCGCGGGATCGAGACCGGCCTCGTCGCCCGCCCCGGCGCTGCCGGCATGCTCGGGCGGAACGGGCCCCGCCATGACCTCAGACCCGGCCGCCGGCGGCGGCGGCGCGATCCTGGGCCTCCACCGCGCAGAGCGCCGTCATGTTCACGATGCCGCGCACGGTCGCGGAGTTGTCGAGCACGTGGACCGGCGCCGCCATCCCGAGCAGGATCGGGCCGACCTTCTGGCCGCCGCCCAGCTCGCGCAGCAGGCCGAAGGCGATATGGGCGGCGTCCAGCGTGGGCATCACCAGCAGGTTCGCCGGACCGCGCAGCGTGGCGCCCTGGAAGGCCTTGAAGCGCAGCTCGTCCTCGAACGCGAACTCGGCGCTCATCTCGCCGTCGACTTCCAGCTCCGGCGCCGCCGCGCGGATCCGCGCCAGCGCCCGACGCAGCTTCACCGAGCTGTCGGTGTCGAACGAGCCGTAGGTCGAATGCGACAGCAGAGCGGCCCGGGCACGCATGCCGAAACGGCGCATCGCGGCGGCGGCGGCGACGGTCATCGCCGCGATCTCCTCCGCGGAAGGATCGGGCCTGACATGCGTGTCGCAGACGAAGATCGTCCCGCGCTGCATGATCAGCGCCGTCAGCGCCGCCGGGCTCTCGACGCCGGGACCGAGGCCGATCACGTCGATCACATCCTGCAGGACGCGATGCCAGCGGCCGATCAGCCCGCAGATCATGCCGTCGGCCTCGCCCTGCGCCACCATCAGCGCCGCGATGACCGTGTTTCGCGTCCGGACGATGGTCCGTGCCACGTCGACGCTGACGCCCTTGCGGCCCAGACGCTGGTGATAGAAGGACCAGTCGCGCTGGTAGTGCGGCAGGTCCTCGGGGTTGCGCAGTTCGGCGTCGGTGTCGAGCCGCAGCCTGAGACCCAGCCTCTCGATCCGCTTGCGGATGGTCTCGCGGCGGCCCACCAGGATGGGGCGGGCCAGCTTCTCCTCGACAACGGTTTCGACGGCGCGCAGGACACGTTCGTCCTCGCCATCCGCGAAGACGATCCGCATCGGCCGCGCCTTCGCGCGCTCGAAGACCGGACGCATCAGGAAGCCGGAGCGGTAGACGAACTCCAGGAGTTTCTGGCGATAGGCGGCGAAATCGGCGATCGGGCGAGTCGCCACGCCCGACTCCATCGCCGCCCGGGCGACCGCGGGCGCGATCTCCAGGATCAGCCGCGGATCGAAGGGGCGCGGGATCAGGTTCTCCGCACCGAAGGCCGGGACCTGGCCGCCATAAGCGCTCGCCACCTGCTCGTCCGCCGCCTTGGTCGCAAGATCGGCGATCGCATGCACGGCGGCGATCTTCATCGCCTCGTTGATCGTCGTGGCGCCGACATCGAGCGCGCCGCGGAAGATGAAGGGGAAGCAGAGGACGTTGTTGACCTGGTTGGGATAGTCGGAGCGTCCGGTGGCGACGATCGCGTCGGACCGGACCGCCCGGACCTCCTCGGGCATGATCTCCGGGGTCGGATTGGCGAGCGCCAGAACGATCGGCCGGGGCGCCATCCGCGCGACCATCCCGGGCTGGAGCACGCGCGGGGCCGACAGGCCGAGGAAGATGTCGGCGCCGCCGATCACGTCGGCGAGGCTGCGCGCATCCGTCTCGCGGGCATATCGTTCCTTGCGCGGATCCATCTCGACCGTCCGGCCCGCATGGACGACGCCGGCGATGTCGGTGACCCATATGTTCTCGCGGCGCAGGCCGAGATCGACCAGCAGGTCGAGGCAGGCCAGCGCCGCCGCCCCCGCCCCGGACGTCACCAGCCGGACCTCGCCGATGGCCTTGCCGACCACCTTGAGCGCGTTGAGGATCGCCGCCGCGACGATGATCGCGGTGCCGTGCTGGTCGTCATGGAAGACCGGGATCTTGAGGCGCGCGCGAAGCTGGGCCTCGATCTCGAAGCACTCCGGCGCCTTGATGTCCTCGAGATTGATGCCGCCGAAGGTGGGCTCCAGGCTGGCGATGATCTCGACCAGACGTTGCGGGTCGCGTTCGGCGATCTCGATGTCGAACACGTCGATCCCGGCGAATTTCTTGAAGAGGACGGCCTTGCCCTCCATCACCGGTTTGCCTGCCAGCGGCCCGATCGCGCCCAGGCCGAGCACCGCCGTCCCGTTGGTGATGACCGCGACCAGGTTGCCGCGCGCGGTCAGCGCCGCCGCCTGGGACGGATCGGCCACGATGGCCTGGCAGGCGAAAGCGACCCCCGGGGAGTAGGCAAGCGCCAGATCGCGCTGGTTGGCGAGCGGTTTCGTCGCCACGACGGCGAGCTTGCCCGGGCTCGGGGAGCGGTGGAATTCGAGGGCGCTGTCTCGCAGCGTGTCGTCGGCCATGGGCACCCACCATTCCGGGTGGTGGTGGCGGGCCGCAGCCCGGGGGCGGCTCCCGACGGCCCGTCAGCGATGCCGTCTTCGTCCGATGTCGATTGGTGCGGTCGAGAAGAGTCGAACTTCCACGGGGTTTCCCCCACTAGCACCTCAAGCTAGCGCGTCTACCATTCCGCCACGACCGCGGGGCCAAGTCGCGCGCCGCGGCGCGGACCTTGCCAATCGAGGCGCGTCGCAATAGCAAATCGGCCCCATCCACGCAACCGCCATCCCCGCCCGTGCAGCAATCCGACCCGAGCCTTTCCCGCATCGCTGCGCCGCCGGTCGAATGGCGGGTCGCCGCCGCGCCGGTTCCCTATCTCGACGCGCTCGCCGAGATGGACCGGCGCGTGGCGGCGATCCGGGCCGGCAGCGAACCGGAACTGGTCTGGCTTCTGGAGCATCCGCCGCTCTACACGGCCGGCACGTCGGCCCGGCCGGCCGACCTGGCGGCCAGTCCGTCCCTGCCGGTCTTCGAGACCGGACGCGGCGGCCAGTTCACCTATCACGGACCGGGACAGCGCATCGCCTATGTCATGCTCGACCTGCGGCGACGCGGCGGCGACGTGCGCGGCTTCGTGCGCAGCCTCGAAGCCTGGACCATCGCCGCGCTGGCCGAATTCGGCGTCGCCGGCGAGCGGCGCGAGGGCCGGGTCGGGATCTGGGTCGACCGCGGCCCGCATCCGTCAGGCGGCCGGCGCGAGGACAAGATCGCCGCCATCGGCGTGCGCATCCGGCACTGGGTCACCTTCCACGGCCTGTCGATCAATGTCGACTGCGACCTCTCGCACTACGCCGGCATCGTGCCCTGCGGGATCGCCGATCCACGCTACGGCGTGACGTCGCTCGCGGCGCTGGGCGCGGGCCCCGGCCTGACGGCGGTCGACGCGGCGCTGCGCCGGCATTTCGAGGCATCCTTCCCCGATCTGGCGGCGCCCGCATGACGCCCCGCCTTCAGGTGGCGAACGGGTCCTCGACCAGCGGCCAGAGCGGACGCGCGATCTTGGTGTAGGGAACGTCGCGGACGTCGAGGGTCAGCGGCCCGGGGCCGCCGGTGAAGAGCACCGCGCGGGCGATCGGACGGAAGGCCGCCTGGAAATGCGCGAACGACTTCACGATCACGATGCGCCGGCGCGACGGATCGATGCCGAGCCCCGTGAAGAGGTCGAGACCCAGCGCCTGCGTCCGCGTGCCGATCAGCACGACCGCGAGATCCTTGTGATCGACCAGTTCGATCGCGGCGGCATCGCCGATCTCGTCGCGCGCGCCGGCGAAGGTCTGGAACCCGTCGCGTACGCAGCGCAGCACACGGACCCTGGCGTCGACGGGCCAGCCGGAGGTGGGGCCCATCTTCCCGGCGAATCGCAGCGCGAACACCGCGCCCTCGCCGGCGGCGAGGCAGAGCTTCACCGCGACAGGGTCCCAGACCGGACCGACCGCGACGCCCTCGATGCCGCGGGCGACGGCGCGGTCGATGAAGTAGCTGGAGTCCGAAGGCGCGCCGCCCCCGGCGTTGTCGGCGCGGTCGGCGATCACCACCGGCCCCTGGCCGGGCGCCGCCAGCAGCCGCTCGGCCTCGTCCAGGGCGTCGTCCATGCGCAGGCTGGGCGCGAACAGCTTGTCCTTCATCGCGTAGAGTTCGCGGCCCAGGCGTTCGGCGAGGCGGTCGCCCGTCTGCCTGGCGTCGTCGGTGACGACCAGGATCTTGACCCCGAGATCGGCGACGTCGCCCAGCGTGTAGCCGTGGACGATCGAGATCGACAGCACGCGATCCTTGCCTTCCAGCGCCTTCACCCGGTCGACGAAGCTGCGCATCGGCTCGTCGACGGTCGGCATGAACTGGATCATCCGGCAGTCGTAGACCGACATCACCGGCCGGATCCGGCGGCGGGCGCAGTCGGCGACGATGTCGACCAGTTCCTCGCCACGCTCCATGAAGTCGATATGCGGCGATTCCTTGAAGCAGATCAGCACATCCGCGCTCGCCGTCATCGCCTCGGTCAGGTGGCAATGCGGGTCGAGCTCGGCGCCGACCGGCACGTCAGGACCGACGATCGCCCGGACCCGTGCGAGAAGGTCGCCCTCGCAGTCGTCGTAGCCGTCCGCGACCATCGCCCCGTGCAGGCCGAGCACGACCATGTCGACGGGCATCGCCGCACGAAGCTGGTCCAGGATCTCGTCGCGGAACAGCTCGTAGGCCAGGCGCGTGACCGTGCCCGCCGGCTGCGCGAAGGTGCAGGTCCCTTCGATCACCTCCCAGTTGGCGGCACGGCCGCGCTTGCGGGCGGCAAGCAGCGGGCCGGCGAACAGCCTCGGTTCCTCGCCGAATGCGCCGGGCCCGGCGTAGAAAGAGGTGCGGAAGTCGCTTTCGCCCGTGATCATCGGCGAAAACGTGTCGGTTTCGGTCGCGAGCGAGGCGGTGAAGACGCGCATCTGGACAGGCCCCCCGGGCAAAGCGGTACGCCGAATCTACGAAGCCGCACGCGGTTTCGGCAGCCCGAAAGACGCCGTCGGGGTCATTCGTCGGGCAGCCGCTGGAAACCCGGCTGGGTCGGCGTCTCCGCAGGCTTGGTGATCAGCCGATCGACGCGCGCCAGCGGCGGGCCGCGGCGGCAGGCCTCGATCATGGAAGACACCGACCGGGTCGGACCGGCCAGCAGCAGTTCGACGCCGCCGTCGCTGCGGTTGCGAACGAAACCGGAGATCCCGTGCTCGCGGGCCGTGCGCTCCGCCCATTCCCGGTACGAGACGTTCTGCACCCGGCCATAGACAACGACGCGACGGGTGATCACCGGGTTCTTCATCGCCAGGCCGCCGCGAAGAGGTGCCGGAACACGACGCGCAGCGCGCCGTCGGCGAGCGCCGACAGCGCGCCGGCATCGACGGCGGCATCGCCGCCATGCGCCCAGACGTTGCGCACGCTCCGCAGCCATTCGAGATCGGGCGCGGGGGCGACCAGGGGCGAGCGCTGGCGGTCCAGTTCCTCGACCAGAGCCCACCCGACCAGCACCACCGCGGTCCAGGCGCCGGCGCAATAGGCCAGTTCCAGATCGGCCAGCAGCGCTTCGCGCCGCGCATCGAGATCGAGCGGCACCGGCCCGGCATTCGCGTCGTGCGCGGCCCAGAACGTCGCCGCGCGACGCTGCCACGCCGCCGCCTCGGGGAAATCCAGTTCACGCGCCATGACGATGGAACGTCAGCGGAATTCGAGGATCTTCTGGTCGACGGCCAGGCTGTCCCCCACCGCGGCATGCAGCTTGCCGATCGTGGCGTCCCGTTCGGCGCGAAGGATGTTCTCCATCTTCATCGCCTCGATCACGCACAGCTCTTCGCCCGCCTTGACCTCCTGCCCCGGCGCCACGGCGACGGCCTTGAGCAGACCCGGCATCGGCGACAGCAGGAAGCGGGACATGTCCGGCGGCCGCTTGACCGGCATCAGCCGCGCCAGCTCGGCCAGGCGCGGCGTCAGTACGCTTGCCTTCAGCGACACGCCGGCATGCTGCAAGGTCAACGCCGTGCCCGTGCTCTCGACCTGCACGGCGATCGGCACCCCGTCGACCGTCCCCTCGAACAGCACGTCGCCGACGCGCCAGGCGCTGTCGACGGCCATGCGCGCGCCATCCTGGAAGACGACGCCGTCCGCGACCATCTCGACCTGGTGGGCGGTGCCGCTGCCCGCGTCGAAGCCGACCACGAAACGCGCGGGCACGACGCGCTCATGGCCGGCGAGCTGTCCGGCGACGGCGGACTCGCGACGATGGAGACGCTGGCGTATCGTCGCCGCGACCGCCGCCAGGCGCCGCTCCAGCACCGCGCTCGGCGCGACCCCGCGAAATCCGCCCTTGAACTCCTCGGCGATGAAGCCCGTGGTCAGACGGCCGGCCCGGAAGCGCTCATGGCGGATCAGCGCCTGCAGGAAGGGAATGTTGTGGTTCAGGCCGCGGACGACATAGGCGTCCAGCGCGGCCGCCAGACGATCGCAGGCCTCGTCGCGGGTCGGCGCCGTCGCGACCAGCTTGGCGATCATCGGGTCGTAGTGCATCGGGATCTCGCCGCCGTCGTAGACGCCCGTGTCGACCCGGATGCCCGGCCCGGCGGGCGCACGGTAGCGGGTCAGGCGTCCGATCGACGGAAGGAAATTGCGGAACGGATCCTCGGCATAGACGCGGGCCTCGACCGCCCAGCCGGACAGGGCGATGTCCGACTGGCGGAACGGCAGCCTTTCGCCGGCAGCCACGCGGATCATCCACTCGACCAGATCGAGCCCGGTGACCATCTCGGTGACGGGATGCTCGACCTGCAGCCGCGTGTTCATCTCGAGGAAGTAGAAATTGCGCTTCGCATCGACGATGAATTCGACCGTCCCGGCGGAGCGATAGCCGACCGCCTTGGCCAGCGCCACCGCCTGGGCCCCCATCGCGGCACGGGTGCGGGCGTCCAGGAAGGGCGACGGCGCCTCCTCGATCACCTTCTGGTGGCGGCGCTGGATCGAACACTCGCGCTCGCCCAGATGCACGACGTTGCCATGCGCGTCGCCCAGCACCTGGATCTCGATATGGCGAGGCTGTTCGACGAACTTCTCGATGAACACGCGCTCGTCGCCGAAGGACGACTTCGCCTCCGATGTCGCCGAGCGGAACCCCTCGCGCGCCTCGTTGTCGTCATGCGCGATGCGCATGCCCTTGCCGCCGCCGCCGGCCGAGGCCTTGATCATGACCGGGTAGCCGACCCGGCGGGCGATCGCGACCGCTTCGTCGGCGTCGGCGATCGCGGCGAGATGGCCCGGCACCATGTTGACGCCGGCCTTCTGCGCCAGCTTCTTCGACTCGATCTTGTCGCCCATCGCGGCGACGGCCGACATCGTCGGCCCGATGAAGACGATCCCCGCCTGCTCCAGCGCCGCGGCGAAGGCGGGATTCTCCGACAGGAAGCCGTAGCCCGGGTGGACCGCCTCGGCGCCCGTGCGACGGCACGCCTCGACGATCGCGTCGATCCGCAGATAGCTCTCCGCAGACGGCGGCGGGCCGATGCGCACCGCCTCGTCCGCCTCGCGCACATGCAGCGCGTCGGCATCGGCGTCCGAATGGACGGCGACGGTGCCGATGCCCAGCCGCCGGCAGGTCCGCATCACCCGGCAGGCGATCTCGCCGCGGTTGGCGACCAGGATCTTGCGGAACGGAACCGCGGTCGGGGCGGCCGCGGCCGGCACCGTCTTCGTCTTCGTCTTGCGCGCTTTCGGCTTGGTCTTGGCGGCCATCGCTCAACCCTTGCTCCCGAACAACTCCATCGCGATCGCGACATGCACCGCGAGCGGCGCGCCCCAGGCCGTCGCCACCCACATCCACCAGGGATAGGACGGCGTCGTGAGGATGTTGACGACGATCAGCGCCATCGTCGTCAGCAGCGCCACCAGCACATGCAGGCGAAGCCCGCGCCGCAGCGCCGACCGGCGCGCCGCTACAGCGGAATGTTTGCGTGCTTCTTCCACGGGTTCTCCAGCTTCTTGGTCCGGAGCATGGCGAGCGAGCGCGCGATGCGCGGGCGCGTCGCCGACGGCATGATCACGTCGTCGACATAGCCGCGGCTGGCCGCGACGAAGGGATTGGCGAAGCGGCGCCGGTATTCCTCGGTCCGCTCCTCGATCTTGCGCGGATCGCCCAGATCGGCCCGGAAGATGATCTCCACCGCGCCCTTGGGCCCCATCACCGCGATCTCGGCGCTGGGCCAGGCGTAGTTCACGTCGCCGCGCAGATGCTTGGACGCCATGACGTCGTAGGCGCCGCCATAGGCCTTGCGCGTGATCACCGTCACCTTCGGCACCGTCGCCTCGGCATAGGCGAAGAGCAGCTTGGCGCCGTGCTTGATGA
>JBIKLI010000486.1:0-2689 GCA_044359885.1 Alphaproteobacteria bacterium
ATCCACTGCGCACCTCGATCTCGGAGATCGGGCCGACCCTGCTCGCGCGACTGCTCGACCTGAACGAGGTCCAGGCCGGTGTCCTGCAGATCGCGTTCAGGTACGCCGACGACAACGGGCTGCTGCTTGACGACATCAAGGACCTGCGCGCGCTGCTGACCGACATCGCCGGCCGCGCCGAGGAACTGCGGGCCGCCTACGGAAATGTCGGCGGCGCTTCGGTCGGGGCGATCCAGCGCGGCGTACTGGCGCTGGAGTCGCAGGGCGGGGACCGCTTCATCGGCCTGCCGGCCTTCGACGCCGGCGACCTGCTCGCCCGCGACGGGCGCGGGCGCGGGCTGATCCACGTGCTGGCGGCCGACCGGCTGATGATGCGGCCGAAACTCTACGCCACCTTCCTGCTCTGGCTGCTGTCCGAACTGTTCGAAAACCTGCCGGAGGTCGGCGATGCCGATCGTCCCAAGCTGGTCTTCTTCTTCGACGAGGCCCATCTGCTTTTCGCCGACGCGCCGGCGGCGCTGGTGCAGAAGATCGAGCAGGTCGTGCGCCTGATCCGCTCCAAGGGCGTGGGGATCTATTTCGTCACCCAGAACCCGCTCGACCTTCCCGACACCGTGCTGGGCCAGCTTGGGAACCGGGTCCAGCATGCCCTGCGGGCCTTCACCCCGCGCGACCAGAAGGCCGTGCGCGCCGCCGCGGAGACCTTCCGCGCCAACCCGCGCCTGGACGCGGCGAAGGCCATCTCGGAGCTCGCCGTCGGCGAGGCGCTGGTCTCCTTCCTGGACGCCGACGGCACGCCGGGGATCGTCGATCGCGCCCGAATCTGCCCGCCACGCAGCCATCTTGGCCCGCTGACCACGGCCGAGCGCCAGACGGCGATCGGGGACAGCCCGTTCCGCGGGCGCTACGATCAGGTCGAGGATCGTGCCTCGGCCGCCGAGCAGCTGAGCGGCGACGCGGCCGCGGGCACCGCGGGCGGCGGCAGCATCGCCGAGCGGATCGGCGGCATGCTCGGCGGCGGGACGCCCGCACGCCGCGGGCCGCGCGGACGCCAGCCCGAGAGCATCGGCACCGCGATCGCCAAGAGCGTGGCGCGCAACGTCGCGGGCCAGATCGGCCGGGAGATCGGCGGCGCGCTGCTCGGCAGCTACGGCCGCAACGCCGGCGCAGCCATCCTGCGCGGCGTCCTGGGCTCCATTCTCAAGGGCCGATGAACGTTCCCGCCGCCCCGGCGGCGCGTCCGCACCCGCTCTCCGCGACCTTCGAGAAGATCCTCGCCGCGATCGCCGCGGGGCGTCACGCCGACGCGGTCGCGCTCGCCGAGCGAGCGGTGGCACAGGCCCCGGACAGTCCCGACGCCTGGAACGCGCTGGGCGTGGCGCTGCGCGTCTCCGGAGATCCGCGCGCCGCGATGGGCTGCCACCGACGCGCGCTCGATCTGGCGCCCGGCAACGTCGCGGCGCGCATCAATCTCGGCAACGCGGCGCTCGAGCTCGACCGCATCGGGGAGGCGGTGGCGTGGCTGCGCGAGGTGGCGACGCTGCGGCCCAGCGCCAAGAACCATGCGGATCTCGGGCATGTCCTGCACGATGCCGGGCTGACGGCCGATGCCGTCGCCGCCTTCGACGCGGCACTGGCGCTGGATCCGGAGAACCCCCGGGCGCGCTGCGAACGGGGCCAGGTCCTGCTGCGGCTGGGGCGCCATGCCGAGGGCTGGCCCGATTTCGAATGGCGCTGGCGCCTGCCCGACATGCCGCCGATGCCGAAATACAGCACGCCGCTCTGGGACGGGCGGAAGATCGACGGCACCGTCATCGTCTGGCCCGAACAGGGCTTCGGCGACGCCATCCTGTCGGCGCGGTTCCTTCCCGTGCTGCGCGATCGCGTCGGACGGTTCCTGCTCGGCGCCAAGCCCGAGCTGATCCGGCTCTTCGAGGGGCTGCCCGGCGTGGACGAACTCGTGCCGCTGGGCGCACCGCAGCCGCGCCATGCCGCCAACGTGCCGATGATGACCCTGCCGGGCCTTGCGATGCGCAGCCTCGCGGACCTGCCGCCGCCCGCGACCCTGCATGTCCCGGCCGATTCGCGGGCCCGGATGGCGCCGCTGGTCGGCCGGACCGACGGACGGCTCCGGGTCGGCATCGTGTGGTCGGGCAGCGTCACCTTCAAGGCCAACGCGCAACGCGCCACCGGCCTCGACCGGTTCCTCGCCTTCGCCGAGATCCCCGGTGTCCAGCTCTACAGCCTCCAGAAGGGGCCGCGCGCCGCGGAGCTCGAGAGCTCCGGTGCGCGCAACTTCGTCGTGGATCTGGGGCGGCACTGCCGGGATTTCGCCGACACCGCGGCCGCGGTCGAGGCGCTCGACCTGGTGATCATGACCGATTCCTCCGTCGCCCATCTGGCCGGCTCGCTGGGCAAGCCGGTCTGGAACCTGCTGCCCTTCTCCGCCTACTGGCTCTACGGGCAGGACCCGGAGCGCACAGCCTGGTATCCGACGATGCGCCTGTTCCGGCAGGGCGCGCCGGGCGATTGGGGACCGGTCTTCGACGCCGCACGGCGCGCGCTGGCCGAGCTGGCGCCAGCGGCGAAGGCGCGCGATCGCGGTTGACTTGGCGCGGCGCGTGACCGAGACAGACGGCCCGGAGGGCGGACAGGACGTCCGCGAAAGACCAGGATGAGCGACACGACC
>JBIKLI010000012.1:0-30658 GCA_044359885.1 Alphaproteobacteria bacterium
CGGATCGCCGGCAGGCAATTCGAAGGCGATGAAGTTCGACGGCATCGTGGCGCTGACCTGGACCAGCGCGGCGAGACCGAGCAATCCGTTGCCCGTGCCGTGCGGCGCCATCGTCACGCCATGCAGGTCGGCATATTCCGCGATCCACTTGATCTCCGCGAGACCGCCGACATCGCACGGATCGGGGCCGACGACGCGGACGGCCTTCTTTTCGATCAGATCCTTGAAGTTCTGACGCAGGTAGATCTGTTCGCCGGTATGGATCGGCGTCGATGTCGAAGCCGTCAGATCGCGGTAGACATCCGCGTTGACGAAGGGAACGTAGTCGCCGGTCAACATGTCCTCGAGCCACATCAGGTGATGCCGTTCGACCGCGCGCGCGAACCGGATCGCATCCTGCAGAACCCAGCCGGGACCGCAATCGAGCGCCAGCCCGACCTTGTCGCCCAGGACTTCCTTCATCGCGGCAACGCAGTCGAGCGTGTAGGCGAAGCCGCGTTCGGTGACGAGTCCGCGATCCAGAGCACCATGGAACGGCGAAGCATTGGGCTCGCCGTAGTAGTAGCCCGGAAACTCGCGCTTCATCGGGCTGTGGAACGAAATGCCTTGCTTGACGATGGTGAACCCTTCGGGCAGCGCCATCATCCGCCTCATCTCAGCCGCATAGTCCTCGGGCCGGAAGCTCTTCATGGGAGCCCGTCGCGCGCCGTTATACACGCGCACCCGGTCGCGCACCTTGCCGCCGAGCAGCTTGTGGACGGGAAGACCGGCCGCCTTGCCGGCGATGTCCCAAAGCGCCATCTCGATGACGCTGATCGCGCTGCCATAGGGCTTGAAGGCTCCCCGCTGGCGGATCTTGAGCATGCATCGTTCGACTAGCGTCGGATCCTCGCCGATCAGCGCGTCCCTGAACTGCAGAATGAATGGCTTGAGATAGGGCTTGTACTGCTCGACTTCGCCGAAGCCGCTGATGCCCTGGTCGGTCACGATCCGCAGGACCGGGTTCTTGCCGATGACGGCGCATTTCAAGTCGACGATCTTCATGCTTGGTGTCCCCCGGGGCCCAGGCTGAGGCAGATCCGACACGGCTCCCGGTTCGCGGACGACCATGCTTCGCGAAGGTGAACGCGGGCGACTCTCACCCGGACCCGCCGGGCCGCCGAGCGTGGCAACCCGATGCCTTCCTGCGCACAATCATGGGTGCGACCCCGGGGTGTCAACGCATTGTCGGCAAGGCCGGTCTGTCCGGACGGTCGCCGGTCTTCGTCGCCGCGGCCGCACAGCCGGCGAAGACGGCGACCGGCCGGGCGAGACGCGCGCGGTCGGCGCAATCCATCGCGGGATCCGGCGACCTCCGGCCGCATCCTGCGGTCCAGGATGATCGAAGATCTCCCCCCGGACCATGTCGTCAGCATGGCCGGCGCGCCGGTGGAGACGATCCTCGACCTCGGCGCCCCGGGAACGCCAAGTCCAGGGTCCGGCTCCCGTCCTGAGCGGGACGCCCAGTCCGATCAGTCGATTCGTGCGCCCGAAATGCGCACGATGTCGCGATACTTGGCGTGTTCGGCGCGCACGAAGGCGTCGAATTCGGCAGGCGAGTTTCCGACCGGCACGACCGCGAGCTTCGCAAGGCGCTCGACGGTCGCGGGATCCTTGAGCGCGGCGATCGCGGCATCCGCCAGTTGTCGGACGATGTCCGTCGGCGTGCCGGCGGGCGCGAAGATACCGAACCAGGTCGAGATATCGAAGCCGGGGAACCCCTCCTCGGCCATGGTCGGGACGTTCGGGACCTGAGTGCTGCGGGTGGTCGTGGTCACCGCCAGCGGCCGCAGCCTGCCGGCCTCGATCTGCGGGAAGGCGTTGGCCAGATTGTCGAAGGAAAACTGCGTCTCCCCCGACAGCAGCGCATTGAGCTGCGGGGCGCCGCCCTGATAGGGGATATGGGCGACCGGCACGCCGAGACGATCGGCGAACAGCGCACCCGCCAGATGGCCGCCGCTGCCGTTGCCGCCCGAACCGTAGTTGAAGCCCCGTGGATTGGCTCTGATCTGCGCGGCGAGTTCGGCGACGGTCGCGGCCTTCACCGACGGGCCGACCACGAGGATGTTGGGCACCTCGCCGACGGCGGTGATCGCGACGGTGTCCTTGAGCGGGTCGAACGGCATCCGGGCGTAGAGATGCGGGTTGACCGCATGGGTCGACAGCGCGCCCATCACGATCGTGTGCCCATCGGGGGCCGACTTCGCGACTGCGTCGACACCCACATTGCCGCCCGCCCCCGGACGGTTCTCGACCACGACCGGCTGGCCCAGCAGGACTGTCATCCGCTCCGCGACAGCACGGGCCGAAACGTCGAGCGACCCGCCCGGCGGAAACGGCACGACGAAACGGATCGGCCGGCTGGGGAAACGTTGCGCGACGGCAGGACCGGCCGCGAGCGCGAGCGCGGCGGCAAGGACGGAACGACGGGCAAGCATCATCTGGGCAGTCTCCTTGCGAAGTTTTCGAATCGATCGGCGCCGGCCAGCCGCGCGTCCGGATGCCGGGCCAGGAGGGGGTTTCCGGGCTTCTTCGGCCCGGATCCGTTCAGCTGACCTTCAGCCCGGCCGCGACGATGACATCGGACCATTTCCGGTTCTCGGCGCGGACATAGGCTTCGAATTCGCCCGGTCCAAGACCGAAGGCACGGCATCCCTGTTCGGCAAGCGCCTTGACGACGTCGGGAACGGCCAGCGCGCGGCGCAGCTCCGCGGACAGCTTCGCGACCGCGTCGGCGGGCATTCCCGACGGCCCGACGATTCCCCACCATGGCGCCGCCGAGAAGCCGGGCAGCCCGGCCTCCGCAAGCGTCGGGATATCCGGTGCCTGGGCGGCGCGCACCGCGGTCGTGACGCCGAGCGGCTGAATACGTCCGGCCCTGACATTCTCGATCGTGGTCGTGAAGGCGTCGAAGAAGTAGTCGACGCGGCCGCCGAGCAGATCGGTCATTGCCGGGGCGGCGCCGCGGTATGGAACATGGACCGCATCGATCCCTGTGGCGCGATTGAAGAGTTCGGCGGTCAGATGGGACGTCGAACCGGCCCCCGACGACGCGAAGTTCAACTTCCCGGGGTTTGCCTTCGCGTGGGCAACAAAGGCGTCGAGCGTCCGTGGCAGGCCGTTGCGGATGGCCAGCATGAAGGGGCCGTCGCCGACGGGACCGATGAAGCCGAAATCCTTGTCCGGATCGAAGGGGACATCCTTCTCGATCAGCGGCCGGTAGAACGTTCCGGCGCCGGCGATCAGGATCGTGTAGCCGTCGGCCGGGCTCTTCGCGACGAGGTCGGAGCCGAGCGCGCCGCCGGCACCAGGCCGGTGATCGTAGACCATCGACTGGCCCAGCCCCTTCTGCATCTCGTCGCCGACGATGCGCGCGATGGCGGACGTGGCGCCGCCCGTCGCCCAGGGCACGACGAAGCGGATCGGCTTGGCGGGAAATGCCGCCTGCGCGAAAGCAGGCATGCTGGCGGCGGCGCCGAGAAGCGCCATGGTCCGGCGGCGTCCGATCATGACGTCTCTCCTTTGTCGATGCGCGGTCCACGCCCCGGCGGATAGGGCCAGCGTGGATCCCTGAATTCCTGGATCTCGAGCCAATAGCCTTCTGGATCCCGGAAGAAGGCCGAGTAGACGGTACGCCCGCCTCGCATGTCGGGCGGGGCGTCGAAGACGACACCCTTCGCCTGGAGATATCGATACATCTCCTCGACGTTCTCGCACAGGAAAGTGAACATCACGCCCCTGGTCCCGCGTGGCCGGTCCTTCTTGTTGCAGACGCCGAGGAAACTGGTCTCGCTGACGCGGAAGATCCGGCAGACCCCCTGGTCCAGGACCATCGGAAGTTCGAGCGTTTCGCCATAGAAAGCGGCAAGGCGCTCGATGTCGTCTGTGTAGAAGAACGTCATCGACTGCTCGATGAACGGACGTCGGGTCGGCGCGGACATGGTCGTCGATTCGCTCCGGAACTTTGGACGGCAGGGTCATCGTGGCCCTCGGGCCCGGCGACGAGATTGAAGCTGCAGGCAGGCAACTGTCCAGCGGCGAATGCCCGTTTGACGACGCGGCGACGGCACGTGCGATGCCCCCGGCGATCAACGTGTCCGGCGGCGAGCGACCTCCTGCGCGATGCGGCCGAGACGTTCCATCGCCGCGACGATGACGTCTTCCGGGAACCCGGCGAAGCCGAGCAGCAATCCGCGCCGGCGCGGCGCCAACGCATGGCAGACCGAAAGCGCGGCGACGGAGATCCCCGCCGCACGCGCGGCCGCGGCCACGTCACCATCGCCGACGCGGGCGGGCATGCGCGGACCGAAATTCACGACCGCATGCAGCCCGCATTGCGTCGGCTCGATATCCAGCAGCCCCCGCCACGCGCGCCCTGCCGCCAGCAGCGCGTCGAGACGGCGCGCGTAGATGCGCCTTGTACGCCGGACATGGGCGGCGAAGTCGCCCGATGCGATGAACTCGGCCAGAGCCGGCTGCGCCACGACCGAAGCGACGGGGGTCCGGCCCTCCAGCGACGCGCGCGCGGCGCCGACCATCGCCGCCGGCAGCACGACATAGCCCAGCCGCAGACCGCGGCTCAGCACCTTGGAGAAGCTGCCGGCATGGACGACGCGACCGTCGCTGTCCAGGCTGGTGAGCGCCGGCGGCGGGGCGCCGGCGTAGCGATACTCGCCGTCATACTCGTCCTCGACGATCAGCCCGTCCACCCTGCGCGCCCAGCCCAGCAGCGCGAGCCGCCGGTCCACCGGCATGGTCCCGCCGAGCGGATGCTGGCGGGCCGGCGCCACGAAGGCGCCCCGCGCGCCGCGCGCTGCCGCCACGGAACCGATGCGCGAGGCGTCGAGCCCATCGGCATCGACGCGCACCGGCACCGGCTTCAGCCCGTTGCGGGCCAACTCCGCCGCGATGGCGGGATATCCGGGGTCCTCGACGACGACCCTGTCGCCACGCCGGAAGCCGCAGGTCGCCACCAGCCCGATCGCGTCGGCGATGCCCGCGGTGACGACGACGCGCGCGCCATCGCAATCGATCCCCCGCCATTCGCCCAGATGCCGCGCGATCGCCGCGCGCAACGCGGGCCAGCCGAACGGATCGGAACGGCGCATCAGATCCGGTCCATGGGCCCGCCAGCCGCGCTGCAGCAACCGCGCCCAGGCCTTGTGCGGAAAGAGGTCCGGATCGGACGCCTCGGCCGAGAACGGAAGCCATGGCAAGGGCGGCGGCGGCGGCCGCGACGCCGCGAGGCTGCGCGGCGCCGGCGGGCGGACCGGATCCTCGGGCAGACGCGGCGACACGAAGAGCCCGGCGCCGCGGCGGCCTTCGGCATAGCCCTCGGCCACGAGTTGCTCGGCTGCCAGGACCGCCGTGGAGCGCGCGATCCCGAGCTCCGACGCGAGCGCGCGCGTCGATGGCAGCAGCGCGCCCGGCGCGACCCGGCCGGACAGGACGAAGGCGCGCAGCTGTGCGGCCAGCTGGACATGGAGCGGCGTCGCCGCCCGCCTGTCGACGCTGAGCGCCAGCGCCGCGCTCTCGGCGCCGCGCGCACGCCTGAGTGGTCTGGTCATTTTTCCTCGAAGCGGTCGTTTCGCTCATACCAAACAAGGCGTACCCGTGTCATCCGACCAAGCGAAGGAGAGGACGATGACCGAGCATGCCAGCCCGAAGACCGACCGCGTGCGCGTCAGGCGGATGCATCCGCGCGGCGCCTACGACCGCGCGACGATCGATGCCATCCTCGACGCCCAGCCGCTCGCGCATGTCGGCTATCTGCTCGACGGCGCGCCGCTCGTGACCCCGACCCTGCAATGGCGCGAAGGCGACGATGTCTACTGGCACGGGTCCTCGGCCAGCCGCATGCTGGAGCGCTGCGACGGTGCCGACGTCTGCGTCACGGTCACGCTCATGGACGGCATGGTGATGGCGCGCTCCGCCTACAACCATTCGGTCAACTACCGGTCGGTCATGCTGCTCGGCCGCGCGCGCCTCGTCGCCGACCGCGCGGAGAAGCAGGAACGTCTGCGCACCATGGTCGAGACACTCTTCCCCGGAAGATGGGAACGGCTGCGCCCGATGACCGAGCAGGAATTCAAGGCGACCACCGTGCTTGCCCTGGCGATCGACGAGGTCTCCGCCAAGATCCGTCGTGGTCCGCCGGGCGACGACGCGGCGGATCTCGACGTCGATGTCTGGGCAGGCGTGATCCCGCTGCGCATGCAGGTGCTGGAGCCGATCCCCGACCCGCGCGGCCGGCAGGGCGCCGCGGTTCCGGACCATGTCGCGAAGTTCCGCATCGGCTGAACCGGCGGCGCGGGCGGATCAGCGCGGCAGGAAGATCCAGTTGAAGACGTACGCGCGCCGATCGCTCGCATGGCGATGGTGGCGGTCGAGGTCGACCCGCGCGACGGCCGTCACGACGCCGTCGATCAGGCAATAGGGCTCGTAGCCCAGCGCGCCGATCGCCGTCAGGTCCTCCGCGATCGGACGGCCCGTGTGGCGCTCCTCGATCTCCACGATCATCGTCGGCCGGCAGCGGGCGATGGTCTCCTGCGCGCCGGCGATCACCTCGCGCTCGTGGCCTTCCACGTCGATCTTGACGAACCCGACATCGTGGAGGTCCAGATCGTCGAGCCGTCCGGTCGCGACGGTCACGGCGCCGAATTCGCGATCCCCGATCTTCCGGGCGCTGAGCGTCGCCCCCTGGTTCGAGTAGCCGCGGCGGCTGCGCGGCACCATCAGCACCGCGTCGCCGGTCCGATCGGAAAGCGCCACGTCATGGAGCGTGACGCCCCGGCTCGCGGCACCGGCGCGAAGCATGGCGAAGAGCTTCGGGTTGGGTTCGAAGGCATGGACATGGGCGCCGCAACGTCGCATCGCTTCGGTCCAGACCCCGACATTGGCGCCGATGTCGAGCGCCGTCCGGCCGCGCGGACACAGAAAAGGCAGCAAGGAGAGTTCGCCTTCGCCCCGGCGCCTTTCCTTCCAGAGCCGGTAGCGCAGGGTCCACCGCGCGGGAAGAACGGCCCAGCGCATCCGCTCCTCGAATGTAAGGGGCGGGCGCCATCCGGAACGTTCCGCAGGAGGCCGATAAGGAAGCATGCCGACAGGAGCACCTCGGATCCGGACTTTGCTTCAGGCCTGTCCTGGCGTGAAGCCCGTTTCTTGGACCTCGGCGAGCGCCTGGAAACGGGCCGGGCGACCCTCTAGCATCGATCGCACCGGCGATGCGGATGTTCCGGGCGACATCGCGGGCCGGATCGGAACATCGACCCGCGACGATTGGTCGCCCCTTGCGACGAAAGGATGAGAGTTCCCATGACCGCGACCCCAAGCGCAGATGTCGCTCCGGAGATCTCGGCCGCCCTGGCCCTGCTGGTGGCCGGAATCGAGGGCGACATCGCCGCACGCGCCGCGCCCGGGATCTCGCTGGCCGTCGTCGGCGACGGCAGGACGCTGCTGTCGCGCGGCTTCGGGATGGCCGATCTGGCGCGCGGCATTCCTGCCACGGCGGACACGGTCTATGCCGTCGGCTCGATCACCAAGCTGTTCACCGCGACGATGCTCATGCGTCTGCGCGACGCGGGCAAGCTGCGGCTGGACGATCCCGTCCAGGACCATCTGCCGGAGGTGCCGGTGCCGCGACGTCACGATGGCGCGCCGCCGATCACGCTGCGCCATCTGGTCACCCACACCTCCGGGCTGACCAAGGATGCGCCGGCAGGATACTGGGCCGGCGGCGAATTCCCGTCGATCGCGGCGGTGCTGGCACTTCTGCCCGAGACCGGACAGCCCTACCCGCCCGCGACGCGCTGGAAATACTCCAATCTCGGGATCGCCCTGCTCGGACATGCGCTGGAACGTGTCGCCGGCGAGCCTTGGGAAAGCTATGTCGCCCGCGAAATCCTCTTGCCGCTGGGCATGGATGCCACGGCCCCCCGGTTCGCGGAACGCCAGCGCGATCGCCTCGCCACGGGCTATGCGCGACCGGTCGCGGGCTGGCCACCTGCGGTGCTGCGGCAGGCGGATCTGGGCGGGATCTCCTACGGCGGCAGCATGCACGCCACCGTCGCCGACATGGCCCGTTTCGCGCTGGACCAGCTGTCGCCCGCGCCGCGCGTCCTGTCGCGCAGTTCGGTTCTGGAAATGCAGCGGCTGCAGTGGCTGAACGACGACTGGCGCAGCGGCCAGGGCATCGGCTGGCGGATCCACCGCGCCGGCGACGGCGGCACCCGGATCGAGCATGGCGGCGGGGTCTTCGGATTCACGTGCAAGCTGCTGATGTCTCCAGCCGATGGCCTCGGCGTCGTCGTCTTCACCAACGGCTCCGACGGCAATGTGGGGATCGGGTGGGCGGCACGTGCCCTCGATCTGCTGGCGCCGGTCTTCCGTGCCCGGGCGCAGCGGACCAGCGCGGTGACCGATGTCCCCACGCTCTGGCAGTCCTATGTCGGCCGCTATCGCTGGGTGCTGGGCGACATGGAGATCTTCGTGCGCGGCGGCGAATTGCTCATGCTCGCGCCCGCGCCGCCGGGCGTGGAAGAGGTCCGGCTGGTGCCGGAAGGCGAGGCGTGTTTCCGCATGCTGGGCGGCAGCGTCCATGGCGAGACGCTGCGCTTCGTCGCGGACCCGGATGGCCGGATTTGCCGCGCCTGGGTCGGCCCCCATCCGCACGACCGGCTGTGACGCGGGCGGATCGCAGGCGCCGCGCGCCGGTCAGCGCAGGCTGTCGGCCAAGGCCTGTTCGAAGATCGACAGGCCGAGATCGATCTCCGCGTCGGCGATGGTGACCGGCGGCGCGATCCGGAACACGCCCCAGTCCCCCCGGACGACGCTGGTGGACAGGCCAAGTTCGAGGCAGCGGTCCATGACCCGCCGCGCCAGTCCGGCGGCCGGCTTCTTGCTGCGGCGATCCTCGACCAGTTCGACGCCCATCAGCAGACCGCGGCCGCGGATGTCGCCCACCGCCTCGTAGCGCTGCATGATTGCCGCGAAGCCCGCTCGCAGCCGCGCTCCGGCGACGAGCGCCCGTTCGGCGAGCCGGTCGCGCAGGACGATCTCGATCACCTTCAGCCCTACCGCGGCAGGCAGCGGATCGGAGGCATGCGTGGTGTAGAAATGGAAGTTCCGCTCGAAGCAGCGCGCCTCGATCTCGGCGGTCGTGATCACGGCGGAGAGCGCGAGCCCCGCGCCAAGCGTCTTCGACAGCGTGACGAAGTCGGGGACGACGCCGTCGTGGCTGCAGTCGAAGAGACGCCCGGTGCGGCCCAGCCCCGTCTGCGCCTCGTCGACGATGACCAGCATGCCGCGCCGGCGGGCGCGGGCGGCCGCCGCGGACAGATAACCCGGCGGCGGCACGATCACGCCGCCGGAGGAAAGGATCGATTCCAGGATGAGAGCCGCCGGCGCGCCCGCCGACTGGCGGTCGTAGAGCTCGAAGCCGTAGTCGAGCTCGGCCTCCCAGTCGTAGTCGTCGCCCCGGAGGAAGCGCGGCCGGTAGGGCGTGGGCGCCGGCAGGACGAAGGACCCGGGCGCCGCCGGGCCATGTCCATGGCGGCTGGCGTTGTATGTCGCCGACGCTGCGCCCTGCGTGACCCCGTGCCAGGACCGCGACAGCGCCAGCACCTCGTAGCCGCCGGTCGCGGTCTTGGCCATGCGCAAGGCTGCCTCGTTGGCCTCGCCGCCGGTCGACAGCAGCAGGACCCGCTCCAGCGCGCCCGGCGCGATGCTGGCCAGTCTCTCGGCCAGATCGATCACCGGCCGCGACAGCAACTGGCTGTAGAGATGCACCAGTTCGTCTGCCTGCTCGCGGATCACCGCGGTGATCTCGGGATGGCTGTGGCCCAGGATCGCGCTCATCTGGCCGGACGCGAAATCGAGAAGCCGGCGACCGTCGGTCGTGGTCATGAAGGCGCCTCGTGCCTGCGCCACGATGACCGGCTGGAAGTCGCGACCGTACCGCACGAGGTGCCGGGAGGCCGCCGCACGCAGCATCTGTTCCTGGCTGGCCGTCATGATGGACGTCACTTCGCGCAATCGGCCGGGCGGCCGGCCTACATCATGTTGCGCGGCAGCCAGAGCGCCAGGTCGGGCACGAAGAACAGCAGAGCGACCATCAGGCACATCAGCAGGAAGAACGGGAACGCGACCCAGCCGATATAGGTGATCTGATGGCCGGTCATGCCCTGGAGCACGAACAGGTTGAAGCCGACCGGCGGCGTGATCTGCGCCATCTCGACGACGATGACGATGAAGATCCCGAACCAGACCAGGTCGAAGCCCGCGCGCTCGATCGTCGGCATGACCACCGCCATGGTCAGGACGACCATCGAGATGCCGTCCAGGAAGCAGCCCAGCAACGCGTAGAAGACCGTCAGGATCACGATCAGCATCCCTGGCCCCAGATCGAGGGCATCGATCCACTCGGCAAGCGCGCGCGGCAGGCCGGTGAACCCCATGGCCAGCGTCAGGAACGACGCGCCGGCAAGGATGAAGGCGATCATGCAAGACAGGCGCGTGGCACCCATCAGGCTCTCCACGAAAACCTTGCGGTTCATGTCGCCCTGCAGGGTCGAGACCAGCAGCGCGCCGGCGACGCCGACGGCAGCCGCTTCCGTCGCGGTCGCGAAGCCGGCATAGATCGAGCCGAGCACGAGGACGATCAGCCCGACCGACGGCAGAAGGAAGCGTGCGGCGTAGATCTTCTCAAGGAAGGACATCTGCATGTCCGCGGCGGGGATGCGGTCGGCGTTGAACAGCGACCAGGCGACCACCCAGGCCATGAACATGCCGGCGAGCGCCAGGCCGGGGATCACGCCGGCGATGAAAAGCTGCGCGATCGAGGTGTTCGTCTGCACGCCGTAGACGATCATGATCAGCGACGGCGGGATCAGCAGTCCCAGCGTTCCCGACCCGGCCAGCGAGCCGACGATCATGCTCTCCGGATAGCCGCGCTGGCGAAGTTCGGGAATCGACATCTTGCCGATGGTGGCGCAGGTGGCGGCCGAGGACCCGGAGATCGCGGCAAAGATCGTGCAGCCGATGACGTTGGTGTGCAGCAATCGACCAGGCAGGCGCTGCATCCACGGTGCCAGCCCGCGGAAAAGATCCTGCGACAGGCGCGTCCGGAACAGGATCTCGCCCATCCAGATGAACATCGGCAGGGCGGTCAGCGTCCAGGACGAGGACGCGCCCCAGATCGTGGTCACCATGGCCGGTCCGACGGGACGGCTGGTGAAGAGTTCCATCGCGATCCAGCCGGTCCCGAGCAGCGCCAACCCGATCCAGACCCCGGATCCGAGGATGAGGAACATGAGGACGATCAGCAGCCCGGCGATCTCGAGATTGAGCATGTCGCCGATCCTATTCCGTGTGCTGCTGGTCGGCGGACAGGTCGCTGCGCGCCGGGTCCCGACCGCCCAGGACCTGCAGGAATTCGTCGACGAACGCGACGGTGAGGATCGTGACGCCCAGCGCCATCGCGCTCTGGGGGATCCACAGCGGCGAGGCGTCCATCGCATCGGAGCGCGAGTCGAACTCCCAGGACCAATAGACCATGTCCCAGGCGTACCAGGAGAAGAAGCCGGACAGCAGGATGGCGACGCCGAGGCACCAGTACTCGAGCCAGCGCCGCGATGCCCCGCCGAAGCGATCCAGGAACAGCGTCACCCGGATATGCTCGCCACGCTTCAGCGTGCTGGCCAGCGCGAAGAACGACGACGCGGCCATCGCGTAGCCGGCATAGGCGTCGGTGCCGCGGACGTAGATATCGCTCACGCCGCCCAGGATCTGCATCAGCGTCACGACCAGGATCGCCATCATGCCGATCCCGGCCGCCCAGGCGCTGGCGGCGTAGACACCGTCGAGAAGCTTTCGCATCGTCGCGTCCGGAGGCAGGGACCGGCCGCGCCCAGACGCGGCCGGTCCGCTTCGGTCAGGCGCCGGACTTGAAGGCGTTGACCAGCGCCTGGCCATCGGCGCCGGCCCGGGAGAGCCAGTCCTTCGCCAGTTCCTCGCCCCACCGCTGGAACCCGGCCTTGAGGGCGGCGGACGGCGCCTCGACGGTCATGCCGTTCTTGCGGAACTCGTCGAGATAGAAGTTGGCGAGGCGTTCGGACTCGGCCCACCCGCGGGCCTCGGCCACCTCGGCCGCCTTGACCACCGCATTGCGCGTCGCGTCGTCCAGCGACGCCCAGGCGCGCTGGTTGACCATGATCATGTTCTTCGGCAGCCAGGCCTGGACGTCGTAGAAGAACTTGATGTGCTCCCAGATCTTCGAGTCGAAGCCCGTCGCACCGGATGAGATCATCGAGTTCACGCGCCCCGAGGCCAGCGCCTGGACGAGTTCGGCGGCCTGGATGGTGGTCACCCGCATCCCGGCCAGTTCGGCAAAGCGGCCGGCCGAGGCACCGTAGGACCGGAACGACAGGCCCCGCAGATCCTCGGGCACGTTCAGCGCCTTGGGGCTGTAGAAGCCCTGCGGCGGCCAGGCCACCGCGAAGAGCATGCGCACGCCGCGCGCCTGCAGCCGCTTTTCGACATGGGGTCGCTGGAGTGCCGCGAAGCGTCGCGCATCGCGGAAGGAGGTGGCCAGGAACGGCACGTTGTCGGCGCCGAAGATGGCGTCCTCGTTCTCGAGCACGACCATCAGCAATTCGCCGATCTGCGCCTGGTTGGTCTGGACCGCACGCATGATCTCCGGGACCTTGAACAGCGAGGCGCCGGGATGGACGGTGATCTCCAGCTTGCCGGCGGTCGCGTCCTTCACGTCCTTGGCGAACTGGATCAGGTTGACCGAGTGGAAATTCGTCGCCGGATAGCCTGCCGGCAGGTCCCATTTCCATTTCGCCTGCGCCGCAGCGGGGCGAACGATGGAGGCGGCGGCGATGCCGGCGGCGAGGCCGCCGGTCAGGCGGCGGCGAGAAAGCTTGTTCATGGCCTCATTTTCCCTGTCTGGATCGGGGCGCTGCGACGAGCGCGGGTCCTTGCCCGGCGATGCGCCGGATATGCGGGCAAGCTATGCCCCTGCTCCGCCGCAGGTCAAGCCAGCGCGCATCGCCGGCCCGGGCCCGGCGCCGCGGAACTTGCATCCAAGCTGGCATACCAGCCATAAAATTCGCCTCCGCGCGCGGGGCCGCCATGGCCCGCGTCCGTCCGCTTCCCAACCGCAGGCCGAGGGCTCCGACAGTGACCACTTCCAAGATCGTGCGCATCGACCGTCATCCCGGCCGTTCGGCCCAGACCCATGGGCTCGCGATCGTGCTCGGCACCGATCCGGATCTGATCCACGAACCGTCGGTCGGGGTGGTCGGCACCAAGGGCGACAGCCAGTGCTATCTCGGCGTGATGGCCAAGGTCGACGCGATCCATGCCGCGCTCAAGGCGCGGGTCGGTCGCGGCCCCGGCCAGCTGCCGCTGCGCCTGGTCCAGCCCGAATACACGATCGCCGTCTCCGACGGCATCCGCAACGGCACGCGCGAGATGCGCTATTCCCTCATCGGCCGCGAGGTCACCCACGACTCGCTGTGCGAGCATCTCGAGGGGTCGGGGCTCGCCGGCACGATCGCCGTCGTCGCCTGCGACAAGCCGCCGGTCGGGACGCTGGCCGCCGTGCTCGAGCACAACGAGCCGGCGATCATCATGTCCGACGGCACCATCCGGCCCGGCAAGGACCCCCTGACCGGCGAGGCGCTGGACATCGTCAGCGCCTACCAGGCGGCCGGTCATCCCGATCCGGAGCATCGTCACCGGATCGCCTGCAACGCCTGTCCGGGCATCGGCAGCTGCGGCGGCATGTTCACCTACAACACGATGCAGACCTTCATCGGCGTCGTCGGCATGCAGCCGCTGCACATGGTGGCCGCCCCGTCCGACGACCCGCGCCGCACGAAAGACTTCCCGGAGGAACTGGTCGGCCATCTCGCGCGGATGATCGAGCGCGGCCTGCGCCCGCGCGACATCGTCGTCCGGGATTCGCTGCGCAACGCCGTGATCGTCGCCATGGCGATCGGCGGCTCGACCAATGCCGTCCTGCACGTCCCCGAGATCGCACGCGCCGCCGGCTATGCCGATTTCTGGCGGGACGTGATGACGCCGGAGGAGTTCAACCATCTCTCGCAGCACGTGGTGCCGGTGCTGACCAACGCCCGGCCATACGGCAAGCATTCGATGGTCGACATCGATCGCGTCGGCGGCGTGCAGGTGATCGTGCGCGAACTGCTCGACGCCGGACTGCTGAACGGCGCGGTGATGACCTGCACCGGCGAGACGCTTGCAGCCCAGGTCGCCCGCCTGGCGCCGCCGCGCGCCGACGGGGACGTCATCCACCCCGTCGATCGGCCCTTCAAGCCGACCGGCGGGCTGCGGATGCTGGGCGGAAACCTGTCGCCCGACTTCTCGGCGATCCTCAAGCTGGCCGGTGTCGAAGGCGGGCTCGAGAACAACGTGTTCAGGGGCCGTGCGCGGGTCTTCGAGGGCGAGCGTGGCCTTATCGATGCATTGGACAAGGCGCCCGACAGCTTCCGCGACAACGACATGATCATCGTGCGCTACGAAGGACCGAGCGGGGCGCCGGGAATGCCCGAGATGCTCGATCCGACATCGCGTATCACGACGCTGTGCCGCGAGCGCGGCATCGTCGTCGGGCTGATGACCGATGCGCGTTTCTCGGGCGGCTCGGTCGGCCTCGTCATCGGACATGTCGGGCCGGAGGCGGCGATGGGCGGGCCGATCGCCTTCGTCGAGGACGGCGACGAGATCGTTGCCGACCTCAATTCGAACACGCTCGACTGCACCGCGCTCGAGGATCCCGCGATCCTCGCCGCGCGCAAGGCCGCCTGGGACGCGGTGGTCGCCGCCAATGGCGGCACCCATCCCCATTGCGGCGTCGCCGACACCCGGCTGCTGCATCGGGCACGACATACCGCGGTCCCGGCCAAGCGTGGCGGCGGACTTCACCCGGGCCGGCAGGTCTGGGTGCGCGAGGAACGCCAGGCGACACGCTCCGGTTTCGTGCCGGCGAACCGCCACCGGCCGGGCACCGGGAAAGCCTTCTGAGGCACAGGGCGCGCGCATGGCCGAGCAGATCACAGGCGCGCGCTTCCTGGCCGAGGCCCTGCGCGGCCAGGGCGTCGATCATGTCTTCTTCGTCGATGCGATCCTTCGCCGCGCGCTGATCGAGTTCGAGGCGCTGGGGATCGTGCGCGTGATGGCGCATGCCGAGAAGGCGGCGGCCTACATGGCCGACGGCTATGCCCGCATCGGCGGCAGGCCCGGGATCTGCATGGCGCAGTCCGTGGGGGCGGCCAATCTTGGCGCCGGCCTGCAGGACCCGTTCCTGGCGCGCAGCCCGGTGATCGCGCTCACGGGACGCAAGACTTCCTTCTTCCAGCACCGCAACGCCTATCAGGAGATCGAGCACGGGCCGCCCTTCGCGGCGACGACCAAGTTCGCCGCGCGCGTCGACGAACCCGCCCAACTCGGCCCCCTGCTGGCGCAGGCTTTCCGTGAGGCGACGACAGGCTCGCCGCGGCCGGTGCATCTCGATCTGGCCGGGCTCCAGGGCGAAGCGATCGAAACCGCCCTTTTTCCAGCCCTCCCGGTGCCCGAGCCGCGCTTCGTCGTCGCGCCGGCCTTTCGCATCCTCCCGGACGCGGCCGACATCGCCGCCGCGGCCGCCGCGATCGATCGTGCCGAACGTCCGCTGATCGTCTGCGGCTGGGGGGCGGTGCAGGTCGGCGCGCAGGATGCGGTCCGAACGCTGGCCGAAGCGCTGGACGCTCCCGTCGCGACGTCGCTGGGCGGTCGCTCGATCCTGCCGACCGGCCATCGGCTGGCGCTGGGTGTCATCGGAACCTACTCGGCGCCCTACGCCAACCGGGTCGCGCGCGAGGCGGATCTGGTGATCTATCTGGGCAGCGGCGTCGGCGACCAGGTGACGCTCGACTGGACCCTGCACAGGCCCGGCACGACGGCGATCCAGGCTGACATCGATCCGGCCGAACTGGGACGCAACCTGCCGGGTGGACATGTGATCCTTGCCGATCCCGGCCTGGCCGCCGCGGCGCTGGCGAACGCCGTCGCGCCTCGCGCAGCCACCGCATGGTCCCGCCATGCCGCCGCGGCACGAGCGGCCTGGCAGGACGAGATCGCACCGCTGCTTGCCAGCGACGACGCGCCGATCCGGCCGGAACGGCTCTGCGCCGAGCTGGGCCATGCGCTGCCCGACGACGCGATCCTGGTCAGCGACACCGGCTACTCGGCGGTCTGGTCCGGAACGCTGATCGATCTGCCCTCGCCGCGCCAGACCTACCTGCGCGCGGCGGGTTCGCTGGGCTGGAGCTTTCCCGCGGCGATCGGCGCCAAATGCGCCGCACCGGACCGGCCAGTCGTCGTCTTCTGCGGCGACGGCGGTTTCCAGTATCATCTCGCGGAGCTGGAGACGGCGGTGCGCAAGCGGATCCCGGTCGCGGTGGTGATCAACGACAACGCCTCCTTCGCCCAGGGCCGGGCGGCGATCCGCCGCCTCTACGGCAACCGGCCCGGCGATCCCGACGACATCAACGCCTTCACGCGCGTCGATTTCGCCGCCGTGGCGCGCGCCTACGGCGCCGAAGGGATTCGCGTCGAGCGCCCGCAGGACCTCGCCCCCGCCCTGCGCGCTGCCATCGGCGCTGCGAGCGTCACCGTCGTCGACGTCGTGACCGACCCGGTTCCCCGGGCGCCGGAGGCGTGGCGACCTTGAGCGCGGTGCCGACCCGTGCCAGTCCCAGCGGCAACGCCGTCGTCTCCTTGATCCGTTCCATCGAGAAGCTGGTGCTGACGTCGTAAAGCGGCACGGCGGCGATCAGTCGCTTGTAGAACGCATCGAAGCCGGCGATGTCCGGCACGACGACCTTCAGCAGATAATCGACATTGCCGCTCAGCCGATGGATCTCCAGGATCTCCGGCATCGCCGCCGCGGCGCGGGCGAAGCGCTCGAGCCAGCCCGGCTCGTGCTGGCTGGTGCGGATGGCGACGAAGGCGACGGTCGCCAGCCCCAGCTTCGCGCCGTCGACCAGCGCCACGCGGCCACGGATCAGCCCCGCCTCTTCCAGGGCGCGCAGTCGCCGATGACAGGACGACAACGGCATGTCGAGCCGCCGCGCGAGCGCATTGACGGACAGGTCGCCGCGTTCCTGGAGCAGGGCGAGTATGCGCAGGGACAGGACATCGAGCGACATCATGGCATGTTCATTCCGCAAAAATTCGATCTATGTCTGTTTTCGTTTCGTTTGTATCTCCGAAAAGGATCGATCTGGAATGATCTTCCGGCGCCGGCGCCGCCATCATCGAGAAGCAGAGTTCGACGGGAGGCGCCGGTGAAGAAACTGTTCACGGAGCATCCGGCCACGGTCGGAGAGAGTTACACGCAGCACATGCGCTCGGCGCTTGGCTTCGCGGGTGCGATGTTCGCGGCGTCGCTGGCCTGCTTCGTCCACGCGATCCTGCCCTGGACCTTCAAGAGCACCGGCAGCAGAACCATCGTCCGCCTTCACGAGCGAATGGTCGCGCACCGCATGCGCGGCCCGATGGCTGCCTCGGACCTCGCCGAGCGAGTCGCGGTCAGCGGCGATTGAGATCGCGCTCGGCCACGGCGACGGCCGCCCCGGAGTTTCGCACCTCACGGGATGCGAAAGGCGCGCCTGGCCGTCGATGGTCAACCGGAGCGGGCCGGTCACCGACAGGGCCTCGGCGCAGAAGACCCCGAACGCCCCGAACGCTTCCGCGCCCGCGGCAGATGTTCCCGTCACGAACGCGGGGCCAGCGTCGCGATGGCCTCGTAATGCGACAGGAAGATCCGGCCGCGGAAATGCCGCAGGAAATCCGAACGGTGCAGCCCATCCATGACCGGCCCCTTCACCTCCGAAAGGTGGAAGCCGATCCCGGCCGACGCCAGCCGCGCGGCGATCGCCTCCAGGCTCTCCAGAGCGCTGGTGTCGATCATGTTCACGGCCGAACACATCAGCACGACGTGACGCAACCCGGGACGAGACGCCGCCTCGGCGAGGATGCGGTCCTCCAGGAACCGCGCGTTGGCGAAATAAAGGCTTTCGTCGACGCGGATCGACAGCAGATCGGGGGTCGCGATCACGGCGTGGCGTTCGACGTTGCGGAAATGCTGGGTCCCCGGGACCAGCCCCACGATCGCCACATGCGGAACGCTGGTGCGTCGCAGGAACAGCGCGAGCGACAGCGCCACGCCGGCGAGGATCCCCGTCTCGACACCGGCCGCCAGGACAAGCACCACGGTCGTCGCCATGGCCGCGAAATCGGCCTTCGAATAGACGAAGGTCCGGCGCATCGCGGCAAGATCGATCAGCGACAGCACTGCGACCACGATGGTCGCCGCCAGCACCGCCTGCGGCAGCAGACGGAACAGCGGCGCCAGGAAAAGCGCGGCAAGCAGGATTCCGAGCGCCGCGAAAGCGCCGGCCAGCGGCGTCGCCGCACCGGCATCGGCATTGACCACCGATCGCGCGAAGCCGCCGGTCACCGGATAGCCGCCGGAGACCGCGGACGCGATGTTGGACGCGCCCAGCCCCACCAGTTCCTGGTTGGGCAGGATGCGCTGGCGCCGCTTCGCCGCAAGGGTCTGTCCCACCGAGACGGATTCGACGAAGCCGACGAGGCTGATGAGCACCGCGGCCGGGAGCAGGTCCCGCCACAGGGCCGCGTCGAAGGCCGGCATCGCGAAGGGCGGCAGCCCGGCCGGAACCTCGCCGACCAGCCTGACCCCGCGTGCACCAAGGTCGAACAGCGCCACGGCCCCGATCGACGCCGCGATCGCGGCCAGCGGTCCGGCCCTGGCGGCGAGGCTGGCTCGACGCACGCCGAGGCCCGCGCGTCGCAGCACCGGTTCCAGCCCACGCCGCGACCAGAACAGGAACGCTGTCGCCGGCACGCCGACGGCAAGGGTCGCGGGATCGGCGTTGCCGGCGCCATGCCACAACGCCGGCAAGATTCGCGTCAGCGTGTCGCCGTCGGCACGGATGCCCAGAAGATGCTTCACCTGTCCGGCGGCGATCAGGATGCCGGACGCCGTGATGAAGCCGGAGATCACGGGGTGGCTCAGGAAATTTGCCAGGAAGCCGAGCCGCAACGCCGCCATCGCCAGCAGCACGAGCCCCGAGAGCAGCGACAAGACCGCCGCTGCAGCGACATAGGCCGCCGTTCCCGGCGCTGCGACCGGCGCAAGCGCGGAGGCGGTCATCAGCGAGACGACCGCCACGGGGCCGACCGCCAGCGCATGGCTGGTCCCGAAGGCGGCGTAGGCGACAAGCGGCAGGATCGAGGCGTAAAGGCCGGCCTGCGGCGGCAGCCCCGCAAGCATCGCATAGGCCAGGCTCTGCGGCACGAGCATGATCGTCACGATGCAGGCGGCGAAGACGTCGCTGGATGCCTCGGCGCGCGTGTAGCGCGTCGCCCAACCCAGGATCGGGATCCAGGCCGCCATCCGCGACATGGGATCAGGCCGCACGGTCGGCGCGCAACCGGCTCACAGGGCGTCGATCGGCAGCTTCAGGAAACGCCGGCCATCGGCGTCTGGCGGCGGCAGCTCGCCCGCGCGCATGTTGACCTGCAGCGACGGCAGGATCAGGCGCGGCATCCCGAGCGTGCGGTCGCGCGCCTCGCGCATGGTCACGAAATCGTTCTCCGCGACGCCGTCGCGGACATGGATGTTGTCTCGCCTCTCCTCCGCGACGCTGCTCTCCCAGCGGATCGGCCGGCCGCCGGGACCGTAGTCGTGGCACATGAACAGACGCGTCGACGGCGGCAGGTCGAGAATCCGGCGCATCGAGCGGAACAGCGTCCGCGCGTCGCCCCCCGGAAAGTCGGCGCGCGCCGAACCGCCGTCGGGCATGAACAGCGTGTCGCCGACGAAGGCGGCGTCGCCGATGAGATGGGTCATGCAGGCCGGCGTGTGGCCGGGCGTGTGCAGCGCCACCGCCCGCAGCCCGCCGATCGCATAGATATCCCCGTCGGCGAAGAGCCGGTCGAACTGGCTGCCGTCGCGCCGGAAGGACGGGCCCTCCGCGAAGATGCGGCCGAAGACCTCCTGGACGACGGCGATGCGGTCGCCGATCGCGATTCTGCCCCCCAGCGTTGCCTTGATGTAGGGCGCGGCGGAGAGATGGTCGGCATGGACATGGGTCTCGACGATCCATTGAAGCGTCCGGCGTCGGCCACGGACATGCGCGACGATCGCGTCCGCGCCGGCGAAGGAAATCCGGCCGGCGGCATAGTCGAGATCCATCACCGGATCGATCACCGCGCAGGCGTCGGATCCAGGATCCTCGACCACATAGCTGATCGTGTTGGTCGCGGCGTCGAAGAACGCGAAGACGTCCGGTCGCTGCATGACGGACGGATCGGCGGCGCTCATGTGACGCTCCTCGATCGCGGCTGCGTCGATCAGAACCGGCCGGTCCCGCAAATGCCGATGCCGTGCAGCCGGTAGGCGGGACGGAAGCCGGACAGGGCCGTCGCGATCATGACGAACCCAGTCGCGGGTGCGACATGCCGCCACCCGCCGAGAACCGAGAGAATGCCGCTGGACGCGTAAATGGCGAGAAGACCGATGCCCGCGGCGAGACGCGACAGCCGGTCGAGATTGCCGATATTGGTCATCGCGCAGCCACCCCTTTAATCGCCGACTTTACTATATATTCGTATGTTCGAATATGTCAAGCTTTATGACGGCGCGCCGGCGCTCGGCACCACTTGCGTCCCGCCGCCCGGCCGGGGCAAAGGTCGAGGATCGTGACCGGTCTCGATCCCCTCCCCGCCGGCCTGCTGCCGCCCGCCATCCGCGCCCGCTTCGTCGATGGCGTGAACGGTCTCAGGATCCATCTGCTCGAGGCCGGCCACGAGACGCCCGGGCGCCCCCTGCTGCTTCTCCTGCACGGATTTCCGGAACTCGCCTATAGCTGGCGGCGCGTCATGGCGCCGCTGGCGTCGGCCGGCTTCCATGTCGTCGCCCCGGACCAGCGCGGCTACGGCCGCACGACCGGATGGAGCGCCGACTACGACCAGGATCTGCGACCATTCTCGCTTCTGCGCCTGGCCGCCGACGCCGTCGCCCTCGTCCACGCTCTCGGCCACGCCCGGGCACACGCGATCGTCGGTCATGATTTCGGTTCGCCGGTCGCGGCCTGGGCCGCCCTGACGCGGCCGGACATCTTCCGCGCCGTCGTCATGATGAGCGCGCCTTTCGGCGGGGCGCCGCGCACGGCGCCGCCGGCCAACGGACCAGCGCCACGATCCTGGCTGGCCGGGCCGCCGGAGGCGCTCGCACGCGGGCTCGCCATCCTTCCCCGCCCGCGCAAGCACTATCAGTGGTACTACGCGACACGCGAAGCCGATGGCGACATGCGGCACGCCCCGCAGGGTCTGCATGCCTTCCTGCGCGCCTATTTCCATCACAAGAGCGCCGACTGGGACGGCAACGCGCCGTTGCGACTGCGCGACGATTCACCCGAGCAACTTGCCCGGATGCCGACCTACTACATCATGGATCTGGCCCGCACGATGCCAGAGACCGTTGCGCCCTTCATGCCGGCACCGGAGACGGCGCGCGCCTGCACGTGGCTGACCGAGGCCGAACTCGGCGTGTATGCAGGCGAATTCGCCCGCACCGGCTTCCAGGGCGGACTCAACTGGTACCGTACGCGCTTCGAGCCGTCGATCGCCGCCGATTTCGTCCTGCATGCGGGGCGCCGCATCGACGTACCGGCACTGTTCGTCGCCGGACGCAGCGACTGGGGTATCCACCAGGTTCCCGGCGCGCTCGACGCGATGGGCATTTCGGCCTGTTCCCGGCTGCTCGGCTGCCAACTGGTCCAGGGCGCCGGCCATTGGGTGATGCAGGAGCAACCGGCGGTCGTGGTCCGCCATCTGCTCGACTTCCTCCAGCCCCCCCGAGATTGAACGGCGCGGTGCGAGCGGCACCGTCAGCGCTTCCCGATCGCCGCCCGCAGCGACTGCACTCCGCCCGGGGAAGTCGCGGCGATCAGGCCAGGCGAGTGAAATCCTGTCGATGCATCGCCGTGCATTCCAGCCCATCGCGCTCGTCCTGGCGCCGGCTTCCGCCGTCTGCCACGGACACTCGGCCAAGGTCATGCTCCTGCACGCCAAAGGCGTCCACGAAGTCTCGTCGCTGCGCGGCCGTGGCGACATCGCGGAACCGGCGACGGCGATCAAGCGCGAGAAGGCAGCCGCGGCCGATGCCGTCATGACCTTCGGCGGCGACCTTCTGTCACCGCCGCTCATGTCCGGACTGACCAGGGGCGCGCCGAAGATCGACGCCCTCGACGCGGTCGGCATCGATTTCGCCTTGCTCGGCAACCACGAATGCGATCCGGCGACGCCGTGCTGCGCGCGCATGAGCGGGTCGAAGTTCCTATGGCTCGCGACCGACGCGACCCAGGCCGATGCACGCGTCTCCCACAACGGCATCGCCTTGCCGATCCGCGAACACGGTGGAAAGAAATTCGACTTCTTCGCGATCACCACCTGGGCAACCGCATCCCTTTCGAGCCCCGCAGATCGCTCGAACTTCGCTCCGCATGCCGAGGAGGGCCGCGCACTCGCGCGTCGCGTCAAGGACATTCTGCATGATCGTGGGCGGCCATGCGCACGAACGCCTGACCGTCTACGGGAACGACGCGCTGATCGAGGGGATCCGGCCCGGACGCCGCATGGCCGGGGGTGGTCGAGTTCGCCGCCAAGCAGGCGGACCCAGCCGTCGGGAGCGCCGCGTATGGAAATCGTCCCGGCTGGAGGACGGTGCCGACGCTTGGCGGGCTCGCTGCCGATCCGGACATCGCGGCGATTGTCAGGCGCCACAACGATCGCCCCGGCACGGAACCCGGCGTCGCTGTCGGGACCGCCGGCGCGAAGCTCGTCGGCAAGTTCGACCTCGGGCGCACCGAGGAGGCGGCGATCGGCAACCTTGTCTGCGACGCCGTCCGCGAGACGCTCGGGGCCGATACCGGTTTTGGCAACCGCGGGAACGTCCGTGGCGGCGACATGTACGAGGCAGGGGTGGCCATCACCCGTCGCCACATGCTTTCCAAGTTGTCTTTCGGCAACGAGACGCTGCGCCTGGACTTGGCCGGTTGCGATCTCATGGCGGCGCTGGAGAACGCGGTCGGCCGGATCGAAGAGAAACATTGCCGCAGCCGACGGCGACGGCTTCGAGCCGCTCCAGCGCAGCAAGACGGCAATCCACGCGTCTGCCGCCGGACTGATGGCGCGCCAGGCCACCGGCTATGTTGCCGCCCGCGGGGCCGTCGCGCCGCGGGTCGACGCAAGGAGCGCGCCCCGCCGCCGGCCCGGCGCCGGCGCGGCTTTTCCCGAATCTTGGCGCCGGATGGATAAGCTGCTATCTCTCTGCACCGATTGAAAAATGTGGAGGAAGCGCGATGACTTCGTCTTTCCGGTCAGGGATCGGCCGTCGCCGCGCCGGCGTCCTCGGTCTTGGTTTCGCGACCACCGCCCTGCTGCCGGCCCGCGCGCAGGATTTCGCCGGCAGAACCATCGAGTGGGTCATTCCTTTCGCCGTCGGCGGCGGTTCGGATGTCTGGGCGCGTTTCCATGCACCGCTGATGCAGAAATATCTTCCCGGTTCGCCGACGATCGTCATCCGGAACGTCACCGGCGGGGGCAGCATCACCGGGGCGAATCAATTCGCTCAGCGAGCACGGCCCGACGGCCTCACGATCATGGGTTCCAGCGGCTCCACGCAGTTTCCATATCTGCTCAACGATCCGCGCGTCCGCTACGATTACCGCGCGTGGAGCTGCCTCATGGCCAGCCCGACCGGCGGCGCGCTCTATGTCCGGCCAGAGCTGGGTGTACGCGGGGCAGCGGATCTCGCCCGGCTCCAGGCCGCGCAAGGGCTGAGATTCGGCAGCCAGGGACCGACGTCGCTCGACATCGTCCCGGCGTTGGCCTTCGAACTGATGGGGCTCAACGTCCAGATCGTTTTCGGCATGCAGGGCCGCGGCCAGGGTCGTCTCGCCTTCGAGCGCGGGGAGACCCCGATCGACTATCAGACGTCTTCCGCCTATACGAGCCAAGTGCTGCCGCTGGTGCGAGAGGGCAAGGCCGTGCCCCTCTTCTCGTGGGGCATCCTCAACGATCAGGGCGAGACGATCCGCGATCCGAACTTTCCCGACCTTCCGCATTTCGAGGAGTTCCTCAAGGCGGCCACCGGTCGCGCGCCGTCGGGCCCGGCTTGGGACGCCTACCGGACGTTGTTCATCGCCGGCTTCGCCGCGCAGAAATTCGTGCTGGTCCCGAAAGAGACGCCGCGACCGGTGCAGGAAGCCTACCGCCAGGCCTTCCGCCGGATCTTCGCGGACCCCGAATATCGGGAAAAGCGCGGCGCCGTCATCGGCGAATACGACGAGGTCACCGACGAGGCCGCGGAGCGCGCGTACGCCGCAGGCACGACGATGAGCGAGGCCACGCGCGACTGGACGCTCGACTGGCTCCTGCGGCGCTTCAACCACAAACCGGGCTGACCGGCACGGCTTTCGGGATCCCGGCGCCATGCTCGACGCGCTCCTGACCGCATTCACGGCGCTGGCGAGCCCGGATCGCCTCGCCTACATGGCGCTGGGCGTGGCCATCGGCTATGCGATCGGGGTCCTGCCGGCGCTCGGAGGGCTGGCTGGATTGTCGCTGGTCATGCCGTTCATATACGGCCTCGACCAGGTCTCGGCGCTCGCCATGCTGGTCGGCCTGGTCGCGGTCGCGGCGACCGCCGACACGTTCAGTTCGATCCTCATGGGGATCCCGGGCTCGTCGGCAAGCCAGGCGACCATCCTCGACGGGTTCCCGATGGCCCGAAGAGGGGAGGCGGCACGCGCGCTCTCCGCCTCCTTCCTCGCCTCGATGATCGGCGGGCTCGTCGGCGCCGCCATCCTCAGCGCGGCGGTGCTCGTGGCGCGTCCGCTGATCCTGGCGCTGGGCACCGCAGAGCTCTTCATGCTGGCTGTGCTGGGGCTCTCGATGGTCGGGGTGCTCGCGGGCAAGAGCTTCGCCAAGGGCCTCGTCGCCTGCGGCATGGGCCTCGCTCTCGGCACCGTCGGGACCGCGCCGGCGACGGCCGAGTCGCGGCTCGATTTCGGGACATTGTACCTCTCGGACGGCCTGCACCTGCCGATCCTGGTCCTCGCGATCTTCGCGCTGCCAGAGATCATCGACCTGGCGCGCGGCGGCGGCGCGATATCGCGGACAGCCGAACTGGGCCGCGGCTGGTTCGCCGGCCTGCGCGACATCCTGCGCCACTGGTGGCTGCTGCTGCGCAGTTCGACGATCGGCAGCGTCCTCGGCGCCATCCCGGGGCTGGGCGGCAGCGTGACCGACTGGATCGTCTACGGTCATGCGATCCAGACCGAGAAGAAGGGGCAGTTCGGAAAGGGCGACGTTCGCGGCGTGATCGCCGTCGAGGCGTCCAACAACGCGCGCGAAGGCGGCGCGCTGGTCCCGACCCTGTTCTTCGGCATTCCGTCGTCGGGCACCATGGCCGTCTTCCTTGGCGGCATGACCCTGATCGGCATCGAGGCCGGGCCGCAGCTCGTGGGCGCGCGGCTGGATCTGACCTACGCGATCATCTGGTCTCTCGCCATCGCCAACGTGATGGGGACCGCACTCTGCTTCGCGACATCGCCTCTGATCGCGCGGCTGACGACCATCCGCTTCGGGCTGATTGCTCCCTTCATGGTGACCATCGTCTGCTTCGGCGCCTTCAACAACAATCGCGAGGTCGCCGACCTGACGCTGCTCCTGGCGATCGGAGTGCTCGGGCTGATGATGCGGCGCTTCGGGTGGCCCCGCCCGCCCTTCGTCGTCGGCTTCGTTCTCGCCAAGCCGATGGAGACGTATCTCTACCAGGCCGTACAGTTCTACGACTGGAACTTCCTGACACGGCCGGGCGTGATGATCATCGGTGCGCTCATCGTCGTCTTCGTCGCGATCGGGATCCGGCAGCGACGTTTGGCCGACAGCGAGGAGGACGGCGGCGGCGAAATGACGGGGTCGCGCATGCCGCAGTTGCTCTTCGCCCTGGTGCCCGTGGCCCTCTTCGCGGCGGTGCTGTTCGATTCCACCCGGCTCAGCTTCCTTGGTGCCGTCTTCCCGACGATCGTCGCGGGCGCGATGCTGCTGCTCGCGGTGCCTTTGGCAGCGGCCATGGGCCTGCGGCGCTCGGGCGGCACGCTCTTCCACGACACCGAGGCCAAGAGCAGGCCTGGCGACGGCAGCTTCTGGGCCTATCCGGCCTGGGTCGCGGGACTTGTCGCGCTATCCGGACTGGCGGGGTTCCTGATCGCCAACACGGTCTTCTTTCTCGCCTTCCTTCGAGGCGCCGCACGCTGTTCCTGGCGCACTGCCCTGGGGCTGACGGCGATCTCGATCGTCGGCCTGGTCGCCGTCGCAAGGATCCTCGAACTCGACTTCCCGCCCGGCCTGCTGCAAGGCGCTATCGACCTGCCCTGGCCGCTGCGCTGACCTGTCGTCGGACGCGTCAGCCGGCAGACAGGAAACGCCGCCGCTCGCGCGCGTATTTCGCCAGCGCCAGAAGCCGGTAGGGTCCATGCATGAAGCGCCCGAAGGGCATGGTCAGGAAGAAGGCGAACACCACGCCCATATGCACCGCCAGGAGCAGGCCCATCGCCGGCGTGGCGCGTAGCACCAGCAAGGCAAGACCGGTGACGGCGGTCAGGTGCAGCATGACGATGAAGGCGGTGTCCATCCCCAGCCGGTCGCCGTCGACGAGCTCGGGATCGCGCGCGAACTTGGCATGCAGCAGCCCGGCGGTCCCGACCGTGATCGCGATCCCGCCGAAGGTACCCAGCAGCACCGGCAGCGACGTCCACGCATAGGGCGCTTCCAGCCCCCAGACATAGTGGTAGAGGGTCGCCACCGATGTCGATGCGAAGCAGGCGATGAACCCGTAGAGCGACAGGTGGTGGTGCAGACGCCGACGATCGGGACCGCGTCCCTCGCCCTCGTAGCAGCCTGCGCCGCCCCCATCGAGGTAGCGCAGCGTCCCGGCGTCGCGCAGCGCGTCGAGCGCCGCGCGCCCGTCCGCGCCGCCGGCGGCGGGCGCCTCGATCGCGCGCCAGAAACGCAGCATGCCGAGCGCGATCGCGGCCAGCGCGAAGGCGAAGGCGCCACCGAAGATCGCGACCATCGCGTTGTGCGGCATCAGCCGGTAGAAGGCACCCGGACCGGCGTGGACGCCGAACAGCACGGCCGGATCGTGCCACGCGGCGAAGCCGGCCACGAAGGCAGCGACCGCCAGCGCGGCGGCGAGGGCGACCACCGTTCCGTTGCGCGCGAACAACCCGCCCGCCGCGCCCGGCCATGCATGGCGGCGGTAGCTGTCGGCGCGCAGCACCGCCATCGCCTTGGGAACGTTGACTCCGAATTCGTGCGGTGGCGCGAACTGGCAGTCGACATGACAGGCGCCGCAGGCGTGACAGAGATGGGCCAGATAGTCGAGATCGCCCGACGCGAATTCGCGGCGCAGTTCCATCGCCGGGAAGACCGCGCACAGGCCCTCGCAATAGCGGCAGGCGTTGCAGATGGTCATCAGTCGGGCGGCTTCCTCCGTCGGGCTGAGGATGCCGGGCGGCGCGGCGGCGATGTCGTTCATGCTGTCTTCCTCTCGGAGGCGTTGCTTCGGCGGCGGCTTTCGATGGCGGCCTCGCGACCCGCAATACGCCCGAACACGGTGCCGATCGTCATGCCCACGCCGGCCGCGTAGCCTTCGCCGAGGATGTTGCCGGCCATGATCTCGCCGGCCGCGAAGAGATTGGCGGCCGGACGGCCATCGGCCATCACCATTCGCGCCTCGCTGTCCACCTTGACCCCCAGATAGGTGAAGGTGATGCCCGGACGCACCGGATATGCGAGGAAGGGCGGTTCGGCGATCGGCCGCGCCCAGTGCGATTTCGGCGGCGACAGCCCTTCGGTACGGCATTCGTCGAGCGCGTGCGGATCGAAGCGACCCGGCCGGACGGCGGCGTTGAACGCCGCCACCGAGCGCACGAAGACGTCCGGGTCGAGTTCCAGCTTCGCCGCCAGTTCGCGCAGCGTCGGCGCCGAGATCGGCGGATAGAGCGAGGGCATGAACAGACCGCGCGCCGGCTGGTCGAACACGATATACGCGATCTGACCCGGCTGCTGCGCGACCAGCCGGCCCCAGATCGCGTAACGCTTCGGCCAGACATCCTCGCCCTCGTCGTAGAATCTCACAGCATCGCGGTTGACCACGATGCCGAACGGGATGCAGTCGAGCCGGGTGATGATCCCGCCGTCGAAGCGCGGCGCGCGCGCGTCTATCGCGACGGCATGGCACTGCTTTGGATCGCCGACGGAGGCGCAGCCCCGGTCGAGCAGCATCCGCAGGACACTGCCCCGGTTGTATCGCGTTCCCCGGATCAGGAAGTTGCCGGCGGCTTCGCCCCAGCTTTCCTTCAGCCATTCCAGATTCGATTCGAAGCCGCCGGCGGCCGCGACCAGCGTCGCCGCCCGCACACGGCGGACGGCACCTGCGCTGCGATAGGTCGCTTCGGAGAAGAGCCCGTCCGCCGCCTCCAGGCCGATTGCCTCGGCATCGTAGAGGATCTCGACGCCCAGGCGTTCGGCCGTGGCGTAGAGCGCGTTCAGCATCGCCCGCCCGCCGCCCAGGAAGAAGGCGTTGGTACGTCCGAGGCTGAGCGTGCCGCCGAGCGACGGCTGGTAGCGCACGCCCTGCTCGACGAGCCACCCCAGCGCGGACTTCGACTCCGCGACCATCCTGCGCGCCAGTTCGGGGTCGGTGTTGCCCCGCGTCACGCGCATGAGGTCGTCGAGGAATTCCGCCTCGGTGTAAGGTCCGGACAGGGTCTCGGTCGCGGCATCGTGCGCACAGCGAAGATTGCGCGTATGCCGCGTGTTGCCGCCGCGATAGAATTTCGGCGCCGCTTCCAGCACCAGGACAGAAGCGCCCATCCGCCGCGCCGTGATCGCCGCGCAAAGCGCCGCGTTGCCGCCGCCGAGGACCAAGACGTCGTAAAACCCGCCGAGCGCCGCCACGTGCCCCGCCTCCGCGATCTCTGAATCGCTGCGACGGCGAGAATGCCCCGCAAGCCGCGCGATGATGCCATGTCCGGCGGGTCGGCGCGAGAAGCGTGCGCGGCCATTGTGGCTGGCTCGCGAGTTGTCCGGTTCTTGTCGCGCGCGATCTGTCGGGTATCGGAACGGCCCTGACCCGTCCTATTCGCGGCAGCGCCATCCTCCGGTTGGTCGATGCACCTTAGATCATTGATGCAAAGGGGGAATTATCTCTCCAGGAAAACCCCGCCGGGCGACCAAGACAGCCACATCCGCCCCGTCGGATGATGGTCTGCTTCCCTTCGCCCTGCCGGCCGTTGCGCGCAAGAAGATGGTTGCCGCCTTGGGCGAGGGCCGGCTGTCGAGTGACGGCGGCGCCCTGCTGCTCGCCGGCGCCGAGAGACATCTCCAATTTGCCGCGCGCCTCGCCGAAGCGATCGCGGACGATCGCGATCCGGCGCGCGTCAGCCACGGCGTGGCCGACATCCTCCATGCGCGTATCCTGGCCATCGCCTCTGGCGACGAGGACGCCAACGATCCCGACGCGCTGCGCGACGACCGCGCCGTCAAGCCGGCCGGCGGGCGATTGCCCGACACCGGTCAGGCGCTCTGCTCGCAACCGACCGCGTCGCGCCTGGAGAAGCGCGCCCAGCCCGCGACTGACCGTGGAGCCGACCCGCAAGCCCGTGGATCCCTACTGCGCCACCGACCCGACCGCACCGGCGCGCGCCTTGCTCGACGTCGACGATGCAGCCGATGCCGTGCACGGCCAGTGGCAAATGTCGTTCTTCGACGCGCCTTGCGACATGCGCTGCATCCTGCCGATCCATGTCTGCGACACCGCCACGATGCGGCCGGTCGCAGTCATCCTGCGCAGCGGCAAGACGCCGCCAGACATCGAGCTGCGCGGCCACGCGCGCCTCGTCGCTTCCGCCAGGGAAGTCGACACGCACGTCATCGTGACCAGCCTGTTCCGACTCCCCCGGCGTCCGACCCGCTTCCCCATCGCGGCCACGACCGGTCCCATCCGCCCGATCGCAAACAGGTCTGCATCGCGCTCTCGGTCACGTACGACGGCGTTCCGCTGGGCTTCGAGGGCTTCCCGTGCACTGCGGACGACAGCCTCACCGGCACGCATATCGTCGCCACGATGGAGGCACGTCACGGCGTCGGCGGACGCGTGTGGATCGCCGATCGCGCCATGACCAGCAAGGCGAACCTTGCATGGCTGCACGATACGGGCCGGCGTTACATCATCGGAGCGCCGAATGCGCATCGTCACCGCTTCGAAAAGGAGCTCGCCGATCCTGCCGGCTGATGCGAGCTCCGTGACGGCATCGACGTCAACCTCACATCCTGGCCCGGAACCGGCGAGACGGCAGCGCTGCGGCATTCCCCGGCGCGCCGCAGCAGGAAGCAGGCGACGCACGCGAATTTCCCTCGCCGCATCGCAGAGCCGCTGGCACGGCTGGCC
>JBIKLI010000487.1:0-2680 GCA_044359885.1 Alphaproteobacteria bacterium
GGATGATGTCGATCACGAACCCTGTGCCGGCGGGTCCGGCCGTCACTGCAAGGCCAAGGATGCGGCGCGGGCCTGCGCGATCCGGTCGACGCGGCGCCGGTCCTGGGAGCGGCCATGAAGGGCATCGTCTTCGCCGAGTTCCCGCGAATGATCCAGCCCCGGTTCTCGCCCGCCATCGCCGACGACGATCCATCGCGCGCGACGAGGTGGAGGGTGGCCGGATCGTGCGGCTCGCGTTCACCCGCCCATCGCGATGACCGGGACCGGCCCGGACGACGGCGCAGCTGTGCGCCATCCTCGCCAGCCTGCCCACCGCGGATCCGATCGCGGGCCCCGACGGGACGCTTCGCTGGCTCAGCGAGGCGGCGGCGGCGATGTTCGGCATCCGCCCGATGCGTCCGGCCGGACATCGATGGCCCGGCGACGGGCAGCGACCGCCGCAGCGCCGCGAACGCCCAGGCCGAGATCTCGCATCCGCTTTCCTCGACGGCGCGGCGGCGCGACGGGACCGAGGTCCCGGTCGGGTTCGCGCTGACCTCGACCAGCGAAGCCGACGATCCGTCGACGACGTGGATGATCCGCGACATCACGCAGCGGACGCCGCAGGAACTGCGGCAGCGCGAGGCCGAGGAGACCCGCAACCGGACGCGGCGTCTGGAGGCGCCCGGAACCCGCGCCGGAGACATCGCGCACGAACTCGACATCCCGATCCAGTTCCTCGGCGACAACATGGAATTCCTGGATGCCGCGTTCGCAGCCATCGCGGGGGCCTTCGGCGAACCGGGGCGCGCAACGCACCGGAGGATCGCGCCGCGATCGAAGATCGCTTCGGCACGCGCGATCTCTTCGACGAGAGTCCCAAAGCCGTCGCACGGTCACGCAGCGGCCTGCAGCGCGTCACCGAAATCTTGCGCGCGACACGCAGCTTTCTCCATCCGGCGGGCCCGGCGCCGACGGATGCCGCCCGGACCCAAGGAGCGGATCTTCGATCTGCTCTTCACCGCCAAGGCGCCAGGGCGCGGCACCGGCCAGGGCCTCGCGCTGGTCCACCCGATCGTCACCCGGGTCAATGGCGGCCAAGTTTCCCGGGACGGCGAGATCGGCCGCGGGACCGTGTCCAGGGTCATGCTGCCGACGGCCTGGACCAGGACACGACGCGTCCGCCCCGCGTCACCGCGGCCGCTCGACGCCGCCGGTCTCCAGCGCCGCCGCCAGCGCCAAGGCCTGCGCGCGACGCAAGCCGATCCACCCGCCGAGATCGGGGACCGGGACGACGCGCATGCGGGCCGCACCCCAGAGCGCGGCGAGCGCCGCGGCCGTGAGCCTGTTGAGCATCAGACGCCGCGCGTCGAGCCCCGGTGCGCCATGGGCGGCGGCGAGGGCAGCCTCCTCGGCCGGCGACAATCCGGCCTCGAGCGCGAAATAGGCGAGATCCCAGGCCGGTTCGCCCATTCCGGCATACTCCCAGTCGATCAGCACCATGGCGCCGGACGTTCCAAGGACGTTCGCAGGCACGGGATCGCCGTGGATGGGGACGGCCGGCGCCGGTGCCAGGGCCAGTTCCGCCTGGGCGCGGGCCAGCGCTGCGGCGACCCCCGCGGGAAGCGCGTCGGCACCCGCTCGCGCGGTCAGATCGGCGATGGCCGCGAAGGGATCGAAGCGCCGGATCAGCCGGGCACCGCTCGCATGCAGCCGTGCGAAGCGCGCGGCCAGCGCCATGATGGCGCCCGGCGACGCACGCAGACGCTCGGCCGTCGTGGGCATCGCCGACGGGATCCAGCGGGTGACGATCGCACCGCTCTCCTCCTCGGCATGGATCAGTTCGGCGCCGATACCCAGCGAATGCGCGAGCCGCGTCGCCGCGATCGCTTCGAGCCGCGCGGGATCCCGCGTCCCGGCGGGGACGGGTATCTGCACCGCGAAGCTGCCGCACGTGGTGTCGATACGGAACGTGGCGTTGCTCAGCCCCGGCAGCGCCTCGATCTTGCGCGCGCGCGCCGCGGCCCGGGCCAGTCCGGGCGCCCGGCCGAGGACGGCAAGCGCCGTCGCGGCGCCTGTCGGCATGCCTCGCATCCATCGATGCTCGCAGCCAGCGCGCGACCGATCCAGGAATTTCGCATCGCCATGCAAACCAGGGGTTGCGCGACATCCGCCGGAGCGGGTATCGCCCGCGCATCGTCGTCCCGTCGCCGGACCATCGCGTGCCCCGACCGACATTTCCCGCCTATGCCGACCGCTCGGGTTTCAACGCGCTGCTGCCGTCCCGCGCGCCGCGGCCACGCGCTGAAGGCGATCTCGCGGTCGACCATGCGGTGGTCGGCGCGGGCTTCACCGGCCTCGCCGCCGCATGTCGGCTCGCCCAGCTCGAACCGCAGTCGCGCATCGTCGTCGTCGAGGCGACCGAAATCGGCGAGGGCGCGTCGGCGCGCAATTCCGGCTTCGCGGGTCCGCGCGACCTGCCCGCCGGACCGACCGCCGCCGACCGCGCGCGTGCGACGGCGCTCGATCGTTTCGCCGGCGAAGGCTGGGCGTGGCTGATGGATCAGGTCGAGACGCATGGCATCGACTGCGCGCTGCGGCTTTCCGGCCGGATCCGGGCCGCTGCCACGGCCCGCGGCGCGGCACGGGTGGAGGCGCTTCGGGACGCCGTCGCCGCCGCCGACATGGCTCACGAGATGCT
>JBIKLI010000488.1:0-2677 GCA_044359885.1 Alphaproteobacteria bacterium
TGCGCCTGGCGGCGGCGACGGCGCGGGTGCGGCGCGGCCAGGCCATCCGCGGCCGCGGTGCCGCAGGCGGCGCGCGGCCGGCGATCCCGGACCTGCGGGCGCGCAACGACGAGATCGGCGACCTGTCCGGGGCGCTGGTCGAGATGACCGAGGCGCTGTGGCAGCGACTCGACGCGATCGAGCGCTTCGCCGCCGACGTCGCGCACGAGATCAAGAACCCGCTGACCTCGCTCAAGAGCGCGGTCGAGACCGCGTCGCGGGTCGCCGATCCGGCGCGGCGCGAGAAGCTGCTGCAGATCATCGTCGACGACGTGCAGCGCATCGACCGGCTGATCGGCGACATCGCCGGCGCCTCGCGGCTGGACGCCGAGCTCAGCCGCGCGCCGGGCGAGAGCGTCGATATCGGCCGGCTGCTCGAGACCCTGGCCGAGATCCATGCCGCGACGGCCGGGCCGTCCGATCCGCCTCTTGCCCTCGACCTGCCGCCGGGCGTCCAGCTGCGCGTCGTCGGCATCGAGGACCGGCTGGGACAGGTGCTGCGCAACCTGATCGCCAACGCCTCGTCCTTCAGTCCGCCGGGCGGGCGGATCGCGCTGTCCGCCCGGCGCGACGGCGAGACGGTCGAAATCGCGGTCGCGGACGAGGGACCGGGGATCCCGCCCGACCGGCTGGAGCGGATCTTCGAGCGGTTCTACAGCGCGCGACCCGAGGGCGAGAAATTCGGAACCCATTCGGGTCTGGGGCTGTCGATCTCGCGCCAGATCGTGACCGCGCATGGCGGAAGCATCGCCGCCACGAATGTCGTGGACGCCGATGGCCGGATCGGCGGCGCGCGCTTCGTGATCCGGCTGCCGGCGGAGTGATTCGGTCCGGGCCGAAGTAACGGACGGGCGGCGTCCGCCGGGAGCCGCCCGCCCGCCGCCGGTTCAGGCCTTGCGCCGCCGCGCGAAGCCAAGACCGGCGAGCGTCGCGCCGAGCACGGCCAGCGTGCCCGGCTCCGGCGCTTGGGTGATCGTCAGACGCATGATCATGTCGTCGTGGTCGTTGTCGCTGCCGCCACCGCCGTCGTCGAGCAGCAGATACGCGATGGTCGACACCCCTCCCAGCGGCAGCGGGTTGCCCAGCGCGTCCGCGAAGAAGAACCCGGCGTCGTCGTTGCCGGGACCGTCATGGCCGTTCTCGACGGTGGCTCCGGTCGCCCCGACGAAGAAGTTGAAGGGCAGCAGCCCGGCGGCCGCCGAAACGGTCACCGGCGCGGCAAGGTTGGCCAGCGAGGCGGGCCACAGGTTGAGGGTGTCGCCGATGGTCGACGGCGAACTCGGACCGGTGCTCGAGATCAGCGTCCCGCCGCTGAGCGCGCCCCAGTTGAACACGTTGTTCTCGTTGATCGCCTCCTTGCCGATGTACTCGATCAGGATGTTGGCGGCCTGAGTCAGGTGCAGCGTCGCCGGGTTGCCGGTCTGGCCCTCGCGAATGACCCCGGTCGTGCCGATCACGAAGTTGAACGCGTTGCCGGGGTCGGCGGCATCGGCGCCGCCCATCAATTGGAACATCGGCGCGGCCGGGGCGGCGGTGGCGAACAGCCCCGCCGCGATGGCGAGCGCCGCCATGCTGGTCATCGTCCTTGCTGTCATGACTTCCTCCTGGTTGGGTTCCGGCCGCGCCGACCGCGAGCCGGGAGGGACAGGCTGCCGATCGTCCCTCGCGGATCCGTCTCAGCAACCCTCATGCCGTTTTTTGCCGATCCGGTTTTCATTTCTGGAACAAAGGGTTGGCGAAAAGCGCCTGGCATGGCTGTCCGATCCGCCGACCTGCCCGCCGGCGAAATCGAGGATGCGGTTTTCGCGGACCGGTCAACCCTGGCCTGCGGAGGGATTTGGTGCAGTGCGGTAGCCACGTTGACAAGGGCGCAAGGCAGGTCCAGGCTCCGCGGCCGTCGTGAGCCCGCTCCCGCCCCTCCAGATCCATGCGACCTGCGTCGCGCGCGACGGCCTTGGCGTGTTGCTGCGCGGGGCGTCGGGTGCGGGCAAATCTGATCTCGGATTTCGCCTGATGGATCGGGGCTTCGCCCTGGTCGCCGACGATCGCGTCGAGCTGCGCCGGGACGGCGAGCGGCTGCTGGCGCGGGCTCCCGCGGCGCTGTCCGGCCTGATCGAGCTGCGCGGGATCGGCATCGTCGCCGTGGATGCGCCGGTCGTGGAGGCGCCGATCGGTCTGGTGGTCGACCTCGTCGCCCCCGAGGCGGTCGAACGCCTGCCGGAGCCGGCCGTCGCGGCCTATCTGGGAGCCGCCGTGCCGTTGCTGGCGCTCGATCCCTTCGCGGCCTCGGCGCCGGCGAAGATCGCCTTCGCGCTGCGGACGCCCGCCGCGCTGGGCGCGGCGGCGGCGGCCAGGAAACCGGCCGCTTGAGCGACGCCGGCCTCCCGCCGCGTCCGGCGCCGCCCGCGCGGCAGCGCATCGTGCTGGTCACCGGCCTTTCCGGCGCCGGCAAGTCGACGGCGCTGAAGGCGCTGGAGGATGCCGGCTTCGAGGCGGTCGACAACCTGCCGCTGTCGCTGCTCGGCCCGCTGGTCCAGGCCGGCGGGGCGGGCGCGGCGCGGCCGCTGGCGATCGGGATCGACGCGCGGACCCGCGATTTCGCGCCGGGGCCGGTGCTCGCCGCCCTGGCCGAGCTGCG
>JBIKLI010000151.1:0-9778 GCA_044359885.1 Alphaproteobacteria bacterium
GGTCAGGCGGCGGTCACCCCGCCGCCGGGCGCGACCGCGGCCGCGGGTGGCGAGGCCCCGCGCGGCGGCGGCCCGCTGGACCAGTTCTGCACCGACCTGACCGCGCAGGCGAAGGCAGGCAAGATCGATCCGATCCTGGGCCGGGACGGCGAGATACGGCAGATGATCGACATCCTGACCCGGCGACGTCAGAACAACCCGATCCTCACCGGCGAGGCCGGTGTCGGCAAGACCGCGGTCGTGGAGGGGCTGGCCCTGCGTATCGCGGCCGGCGACGTGCCCGAGGCGCTGGCGAAGGTTAGGCTGATGTCCCTCGATCTTGGCCTGCTGCAGGCCGGGGCGGGGATGAAGGGCGAGTTCGAGAACCGCTTGCGCGGCGTGATCGACGCCGTGAAATCGTCGCCGCAGCCGATCATCCTGTTCATCGACGAGGCGCACACGCTGATCGGTGCCGGCGGCGCCGCCGGCCAGAACGATGCCGCAAACCTGCTCAAGCCGGCGCTGGCGCGCGGCGAGTTGCGATGCGTCGCGGCGACGACCTGGGCGGAGTACAAGAAATATTTCGAGAAGGACGCGGCGCTGACGCGCCGTTTCCAGGTCGTCAAGGTGGAGGAACCGGACCTCACCCTCGCGAACGCCATGCTGCGTGGGCTGGTGGGGACGCTGGAGAAGCATCACGGCGTGAGGATCCTGGACGAAGCCGTGACCGAGACGGTGCGGCTGTCGGCGCGCTACATCCCGGCGCGCCAGCTTCCGGACAAGGGCGTGTCGCTGCTCGACACCGCCTGCGCCCGCGTGGCGATGAGCCAGGCCGCGATCCCTGCGCCGATCGAGGACCGGACCCGGCGCCTCGCGCTGATCGCGACCGAACTGCGCGCGCTGGGTCGCGAGACGGCGGTCGGCAGCGACCACGCGAAACGGGTCGACGGGCTGACTGCCGAACAGGCGGAGGTCGAACGCGAACTCGAGGCGCTCAAGCGTCGCTGGGAAGAGGAAAAGGCGCTGGTCTCCCGTATCCGGGCGGTGCGCGAGGAACTCGAGGCGCCGGCCGAGGGCAATGACGGCGCCGACAAGCGCGCCGAACTCGATCGTCTGCGCGGCGAATTGCGGGCGCTGCAGGGCGAGGAGCCGCTGGTCCATCCGGTCGTCGACGGTCAGGCGGTCGCCGAAGTCGTCGCCACCTGGACGGGAATTCCGCTCGGTCGCATGGCGGGCGACGAAATCAAGTCGGTTCTGTCGCTCAGGCAGCGCCTGAACGAACGCGTGGTCGGTCAGGACCACGCCCTTGCCGCGATCGCCGAAGCGATTCGCACCAGCCGCGCCGGGCTGGCCGATCCGCGCAAGCCGATCGGCGTGTTCCTGATGGCGGGCACGTCGGGCGTCGGCAAGACCGAGACGGCCCTGGCGCTGGCCGATCTGCTCTATGGCGGCGAGCAGAACCTGACGACCATCAACATGAGCGAGTTCAAGGAGGAGCACAAGGTGGCGCTGCTGATGGGCAGCCCGCCCGGCTATGTCGGCTATGGCGAAGGCGGCGTCCTGACCGAAGCCGTGCGTCGCCGACCCTATTCGATCGTGCTGCTGGACGAGATGGAAAAGGCGCATCCCGGAGTCCAGGACGTGTTCTACCAGGTCTTCGACAAGGGCAACATGAAGGATGGCGAGGGTCGCGACATCGACTTCAAGAACAGCATCATCATCATGACGTCGAACGCCGGCACGGACACGATCGCGAAGCTCTGCGCCGATCCCGAGACCGCGCCCGAACCGGCGGCGCTCGCGGAGGCGCTGCGTCCGGATCTGCTCAAGGTCTTCAAGCCCGCATTCCTCGGACGCTGCAACGTGGTCATCTACTATCCGCTGGCCGACAACGTTCTGCGGCAGATCATCGGCCTGAAGCTGCGCAGCATCGGCAAGCGCGTGAAGGAGCGCTACGGCGTCGCGTTCGACGTCGACCCAGCGGTCGTCGATTCCATCGTCGCGCGCTGCCGCGAGGTGGAGAGCGGTGCGCGGAACATCGAGAACATTCTCAATCGGACCCTGCTGCCGGAATTGTCGGGCCGCGTGCTCGAGCGTCTTGCCGAAGGCCGCTCGCCCGCGCGCATCGCGATCGGCATCGGTCCGGAAGGGGCGTTCACCTACGCCCTTGACTAGTCCATCGACGCGGCGCCGGATCGATGATCCGCGCGCCGGTTATCCGTCCGTCCTCGAGCCGCAGCAGGGACGGGCGGTTTCCGCGGGTGCGGCGAACGGGGTGAACACATGGCGATCTTCCTCAAATACGGGTCGATCAACGGCGAGACGACGCAGGTCTCCCACAAGGACTGGATCGAGATCCAGTCCATGCAGTTCGGCGTGGGCCGCGGCATCAGTTCCGGGGTCGGTGGCGGGTCCAAGCGCGAGGCGACGGCGCCGACCGTCAGCGAGATCACGCTCACCAAGACCATGGACATCGCGTCGAACCTCCTGCTCAAGGAAGCGCTCGGCGGCAAGGCGGTGGACGTCAAGATCGAACTGACCCAGACCGACAACAGCGGCAAGCACGTCGCCTTCCTGAAGTACATCCTCACCAACACGCTGATCTCGAGCTACAGCATCTCGTCGGGCGGGGACCGGCCGTCGGAGTCGCTCAGTCTCAACTTCACGAAGGTCGACAGCGAATATCTCAACATCGACGACAAGTTCGCGTCGAAGACGACCGGACACGTGATCTTCGACATCGCTCTGTCGAAGCTGAATTGACGGCGCGATCTGCACCGGCGCGCCGCGTGCGGCGCGCCGGAGACGCGGTGCTCTGGCGGCGGACGCGGGAAGGTCCAGGATGAGCGGGGCCATCAAGCTGACCCAGGCCGGACGGCGGCTCAGGATCGCGTCGCCGCTCGGCGCGGATACGCTGATCCTTCGTGGTCTGTCGGTCCGCGAGGCGATCGGCCGCCCGTTCTCGATCGGCGCCGATCTCGTGTCGATCGAAGAGGACATCAAGCCAGGTGCCTTGCTCGGCAAGCCGGTGACGTGCACGGTCGATGTCGGTCATGCGGCGCCGCGGCATTTTCACGGCATCGTGCGAGAGTTCGCCCGCACCGGGGCCTATGGCCGAGGCCTGACCGCGTACCGCCTGGAGGCGGTGCCGCGGATGTGGAATCTGGGCCGGACGTCGGATTGCCGGATCTTCCAGGACAAATCGGTGGCCGACATCGCCGGCACCGTGTTCGGCGAGCACGGCGTCGCGCCCGCGCGCTTTGCCTCCGGCATGCCCAGGGACAAGCGCGTCTATTGCGTGCAGTTCAACGAGACCGATCTGGAATTCGTGCAGCGCCTGCTGGACGAGGTCGGCGCCGGTTATTTCTTCGAGCACAAGGAAAACGATCATGCGCTGGTGATCTGCGGCGCGAATTCGGACTATCCCCTCGTTGGCGGCGATCCGCAGACGGTCCGCCCCCACTCGGACGTCCATGCGGCGCTGACGACATGGCAACCGCTCGGTGCGCTGCAGCCCGGCAAGGTGCACGCCCGGGACTTCGACCAACTGAAGCCCGCCGCACCTCTCGAATCCCGTGCCGCCTCGATCCTGGGCATCGCCGGATCGTCGGAACTCGAGCTCTTCTTCTGGCCCAGCGGTCGTGCGGACCGTCCCGACGGCGATCCGGCCAAGCTCGCGATGGAAGCGGCCGAGGCGTCCGCCGATGTCGTGCACGCCGGCGGCAACGATCCGGCGATGTGCGCCGGCAGTCGCCTCAAGGTGATGGGGGGGCTCGATGCCAAGCAGGCCGGCACGTGGCTGATCACCGCCGTCAGCCATGACGCCTACGACGAGACACATCTCGTCGACGGCGGCAGCGCCCAGTACCGGAATTCGCTGACCCTCATCCCCGCAGATCGGACCTGGCGGCCGTCATGGACCCGTCCCCGTCCCGCGATGCCAGGCGTGCACAGCGCGATCGTCACCGGCCCGTCGGGCGAGGAGATCCACTGCGACGAGTACGGGCGGGTCAAGGTCCATTTCCACTGGGATCGCGGCGGCAAGAGGGACGATTCCTCCACCTGCTGGATCCGGGTGGCGCAAGGCTTCGCCGGACGGTGGGGCGGCTCGTGGATGCTGCCGCGCGTCGGCGACGAGGTTCTGGTCGCCTTCGTCGACGGGGACGTCGATCGCCCGGTGGTGATCGGCAGCGTCTACAACGCCGAGCAGAAGCCGATCTATGCCTTGCCGGCGAACAAGACCCAGTCCGGCATCAAGACCCGTTCGAGCAAGGGGGGCGGCGCGTCGAATTTCAACGAGCTGCGCTTCGAGGACAAGAAGGGCGCCGAGGAGATCAATGTCCAGGCGGAGAAGGACGTCCAGATCCTGGTCAAGAACGACCGCACCGAGCGGATCAAGCACAACCGGACCGAGTTCGTGGAGAACGATCATACGGAGCGGGTGACCAACAATCGCAGCGCCACGATCGAGCGCGGCAACGAGACCCGGCTGGTCGAGAAGGGAAACATCTCCGAGAAGGCCTCGATGGGAAAGATCGAGGTCGAGGCGATGCAGTCGATCACGCTGAAATGCGGCTCGAGCAAGATCACGATGACCCCGGCGGAGATAACGGTCGAATCGGTGCAGATAAAGATCAAAGGGCAGGCGATGCTGCAGTCCGAGGCGCCGATGGCCGAGCACAAGGGAACCGGCATGATGACGATCAAGGGCGGCATCGTGCTGATCAATTGAAGGAGACGACGGCGACCATGCCTCCAGCTTCGCGGATCACCGACATGCAGGTCTGCCCGATGGTGGTTCCCGGTCCCGCGCCGATCCCCCATGTCGGCGGACCGATCGTCAAGGGGTTGCCGACCGTCATCACCGGCGGCATGCCTCAGGCGCGCATCACCGATACCTGCATCTGCGCGGTTCCGATCCCCAACATGATCGCGAAGGGCAGCGCGACGGTGATCGTCGGCGGTCTTCCGGCGGCACGCATCGGAGACACGACCGCCCATGGAGGGACGATCGTGTCCGGCTTCCCGACGGTGATCATCGGCGGTTGACGGCGGAATTGGTCGGCTGCGGCGGCGCGCTCAGGCCGGGAAATCCCTGCAGCATCTTGGTCCGCATCGATGCGAAGCTTTCGGGAGCGACGCCGATCGTCTCGGCCGAGAAGAAACGCGGATCGGGCGTGAACACCAGATAGGCCATCGCTTCGTTGGCGACCAGCGTCTCGTTGCCGACGTCGTAACCTTCCTGCCCGAGGAACCGGGCGATGGCTGACCGCTCGCCGTCGTCGAAGCGCCGGCGCCAGACGTCGACGACATGGTCCGCGATGTCGCGCCGGGTGAAGAAGTATCCGTGACCGATCTCGTGGTCCAGGATGGCGCGGCGCATGTGCGGGTCCACGCCGTCGCCCGGGTTCGGGACGGAGATCATGGCGATCTCCTCCTCTGCTGGAACCAGCGACCGCGCCTCGTCGAACCGCGCGCGCAGCCAGGCTTCGGCCGGACGCAGCGGGACCGCGTCGCGGGCGGCCAGCGCGAAGAACCGGGCGATATCGGTACCCTTGTAGTCATGACCAAGGTACCAGGTTTCCGGCCGGTCTCCGTGGCGGGCGATGAACTCTGCCAGCGTGACCTCGTCGACGACCCGGTCGCGTGGCATTCCGGCCTTCTCGATCAGTGCCGCCAGACGGTTCAACGTCGCGGCCTGGCTGCCGAGATCGGCGAACAGAACGACGAAGATCCTGTCGTTCTCGCGCAGCCTCAGGACCGTCGCCTCGTGGACTGTGCGTTCATGGAGCTCGGCGGCCGATGCAAAGGGAAATTGGATCGCCGACGAAACGGCACTCTGGCCGATGCTGGCCGGGCGCCCATCGGTTGTGGAGACGGCGACGGGAGGCGCCTCGCGCGCGAACCACAACCAGGCGCCGCCGCCCAAGGCGCCACAAAGCAGGATGCCGGCTAGCGCCGCGGCAATGCCGCGCGACCGCAAGGCAGACGCCGCGGCGGGTGCCGGCAAGCGTCGGGTTCGAGCCGAAGGACGGCGTGCCGGACGAGGCGTCTCGATCCGGACCGTCCGGTCCGAATCGGGGTCCACCTCGCCTCAACTCCCGATATTGACGATCTTGACGCGACGGTTGCGGATTTCGGCGGTCTGCGGCGGGGTGGCAACCTCGGGCATCGTGTCGCCAAGCCCGATCGCTTCCAGCCGGGCTGCAGAAACGCCGAAATTCGCGCTCAGGTAGTCGCGCACGGCGGCAGCGCGACGCTCGGACAGGATGCGGTTGCTGGCGGGATTGCCGACCGTGTCGGTGTGTCCCTCGATGCGGAACCGGTACGGCGCGAGGTCGGCGGAGGACAGCGCACGGCCCAGCGGCTGCAACGCGCGCCTGGCTTCCGAGGTCAACTCCGCCGAGCCGGTCGCGAACGTGACGGTGATCGACACCGAGGGCGCATCGTCCGTGGCCGCAGGCGCTGTGACAGGAGCCGCAGGCGCCGCGACAGGGGCCGCAGGTGCTGCGACCGCGGTCGCAGCCGCCGGACGGGCCGGCTCGATCGGTGTCACGATGGTTCCGGCAGGAGCCGGTGCGCTGGGCGCAGCCGCCGCGGGTGCGGAACTCGGCATCCGGATGCCGCGGGTCGCGGCGGAGGGCTTGAGTTTCTCGATCAGCGACAATGTCGCGGCGTCGGTCTGTGCGGCCGAGTGATCGGCGATGAACAAGGATCCGCCGAGGACGAGGGCGGCGATGAGTCTGCGGGACCCGAACATCGGATATGTCTCCTTTCCGAGATATGGCACCGGCGCATGTTGCAGGCCAGGCGCGGGAAATCGAGCACTTCGAAGCTATCGTGAATTCGTGAAGAAACTGAGTCCTTTCTTGGGGCGGGACGTCATCCTTACGATCGATTTCGGGCGCCGCCCGCCGTCATCGAAGTACGTCGAAGCCGACGCGCGCCGGAGAGTCCTCGGCGGGTTCTTCGCCCAGGCCCAGGAAGCCATGACCCGTCAGGTCGCAGCTGTCGCGATGGACGAAGCGGGGCGCGGCCCCGTTCATGACCACGAACGTGCCGTTGGCGCTCTGATCCGTGAGCATGAACCTGTCGTTGCGCATCTCGATGCGCGCATGCTGTCGCGAGACCCGCGCATAGGCGACGGTCAGCGAGGCCTCGTCGCTCCGGCCCAGCGTCGCGCTGGGCGACGCCGCGGAGATCTCGACCGAACGGCCGCCGGCGGAGAGGACCATCCTGATGGCGGCCGATCTCATCGTCGGCGCGGTCGCCGACGGCGCGATCCGCATCGTCGTCGCTTCCTCGGCGCGCCACATCACCTCGCAGATCTCGATCGGCTCCGCCTTGCCCTTGACCTCGACCCAGCCGATCTGACGACAGTCGCGCCGGGCGCGAGGATCGAGCAGAGCGACCGTGGGGCCGGTCGTCAGGATCTCGCCGGCCTTGGCCTGAGCCGCCATGCGCGCCGCGATGTTGACGGCGTCGCCGAATACATCGTCGTCGACGGTGAGAACGGGTCCGAAATGCAGGCCCACGCGGATCGCCATGCGCCGGCCACCGGCCGGCGGCAGTTCGAGGATCGCGTCCTGCATGCCGATCGCCGCGGCGACCGCCTGCGTCGCGGTGTCGAACGTCGCCATCAGCTCGTCGCCGATGGTCTTGACCACGCGCCCACCCATTCTCTGCGTGACGCGCGCGAGCACCGCGAGGCCGCCTCCGACCACCTCCCTCGCGCGCGCGTCGCCAAGCGCCTCGTAGAGCCGCGTACTGCCGGCGATGTCGGCGAAGATGATGGCGAGCGTTGCATCCATGCGCAAAGCTACCTAGTCGCAATTGCCGCTTTCGCTATGGGGAAGATATCCCATAAACTTTGCGGACGTTCCATAATCGTAGCAGATTGCGCCGAATCTCTGCGTCCTGCGAATGATCGATCCGGTTTCGAATGCGTGGGTTCCGGGGATCGACTGGAAGTGATCGTCGGCGGGCGCTATCGTTTCCGGGAGGGAGTGCCGACGCGATGCGATCAGACGAAGAATTCGCGCCAATGGCGTTTCGGGGCGATCGAAGAGGTGCCGGGTGAACCCGCCGGTCAAACTGGACATCGCGTTCCAGCCGCTCGTCGCGTCATTGGAGCTTGGCCCCGAAATGCGCGAGGCGGTCGGTTCCTGCGCGACCGCAGCCGAAGCGATCGCGGTTCTCGAGGGCAGGGGAGGGTTCGCCGATGCCGCGCGCGTCGTCGCCCACGCCTTGCCCAAGCGCGAGGCCGTGTGGTGGGCCTGCATGTGCGCACGCTCCGTTCCAGGGCGTCCGCGGCGGGCGGAAGACGAGGCCGCGCTCGGGGCGGCCGAGGCATGGGTGCGCCGCCCCGAGGAGGCGGCGCGCCGCGCCGCGCACGCGGCCGCGGCCAGAGCGGGGTTCTCGAGCGCGGAAGCATGGGCTGCCATGGCCGCCTTCTGGTCCGGTGGCAGCATGGCGCCGGAGGGTCAGCCGGTCGTTCCCCCTGCCGAGGATCTCACCGGCAAGGCGGCGATCGGAAGCGTCCTCATCGCGGCCTCGCGACACGAACCGCATCGGGGCGAGGAGCGCCTGCGTCGGTTTCTGGGGGCGGCGCGCGACATCGCGTCCGGCGGTGCCGGCCGCCTTGCCGAGGAGACGGGCTAGGCATGTCGTCAGTTCCGCGCCGGCGACCACGGGCGAATCGAGGCGGGTGATGCTGCAACTGGCCCTCCTGCGCTGTCCTGATCAGGTGACGCCCGAAAGCCGTCGTTCGGCCGGCCGGGACATCGTGCTCGGCCGCGGCGCGGAATGCGACTGGGTCCTGGCCGATCCCGATCGTGTGCTGTCCAAGCGGCATTGCAGCGTGGAATTCCGCGGCGGCGCATGGCAACTGCGTGACCTGTCCACCAATGGGACCTTCGTCAACAAGGCGGAACAGCCGGTCGGACGCGATCTCGTGGTGCCGCTCTCCGATGGCGATCGGATCGCCTTCGGGCCTTATGAATTCGAGGTGCGAATCGAGGCCGAGCCGGCCGCCGGCCTGTCTTCGACGGCTGGCCGCGGCATGCCGTCGCCCAATCCCGTGTTCGATCCCTTCGCGCCGCCGCCGGCCGCGGCGGGAGGGACGGACCCGTTCCCGCCCGCGAATGCGGCGCGCGGCGGCGCGCTGCCTGGCGACTGGAACCCGTTCGCCGAGGAACCGCCGCAATCGCCGGCGTTCGGAAATCGCAATCCGGCGATCGCGGACGCATTCGCGCCGCCGCCGGTACGGCCGTTGGCGCGGCTGCCGGACGACTGGGACCTGGACCAGCCGCCGGCCCCATCGCCGGCCCCATCGCCGGCCCCATCGCCGGGGCGTGCGCCGCCGCCTGTTGCCGGCGGACTGCCCTCGGATTGGGACCCGCTCGCCGATCTTCAACCGGATGCGGTCCAGGCTGCGCCGCCGGCGCCGGCTTCGATGCCGCCGCCCGAGACGGCGCCGCTCGTCGTCGCTCCGGTCTCTGCCGCCCCGGCGCCGCCGGCCTCCGGCGCGACCGGTGCGTCTGCCGACGTCTTGCTCGACGCCTTCCTTCGGGGGGCGGGCATCGGGCGCGAAGCGATCCCGGCCGGCGATCCGGTGGCGGCGATGCGCCGCGCCGGCGAAGCGATGGCCGCCCTTGTGGCCGGGATCCGGTCGCTGTTGATCGCCCGGGCGGACGTCAAGCGCGAGTTCCGCATCGAACAGACGATGCTGCGCCGGGCGAACAACAATCCGCTCAAGTTCGCCGCCACCGACGAGGCCGCGCTGGCGGCGCTGATCGGC
>JBIKLI010000152.1:0-9737 GCA_044359885.1 Alphaproteobacteria bacterium
GCGAAGAACGCCAGCAATTCGCCCGCGACCACGCCGGTGCGGGACCCGTCGTCGCCGATCCGGCCGTGCAGGCCGAGCGCGGCGCCGAACGCCGCCGTCAGCGGCAGGCGCAGCCGGTTCTCGACCACCAGGCGGATTGCGCCCAGCGCCGCGCGGCGAAGCGCAAACGGATCCTTCGAACCGGTCGGCTTCTCGCCGATCGCGAAGAAACCGGTCAGCGTGTCGAGCTTGTCGGCCAGCGCCACGGCGACCGAGACCGGCGCCGCGGGGCAGCGGTCGTTCGGTCCCTGCGGCGCGTAATGCTCGCGCAGCGCCTCCGCGACCGCGTCGTGCTCGCCGTCGGCGCGGGCATAGTAGCGGCCCATGATCCCCTGCAGCTCCGGGAACTCGCCGACCATGCCGGTCGAGAGATCGGCCTTGGCCAGCAGCGCGGCGCGCTGCGCCAGCGCGCGCTCGCAGCCCGGGACATGGGCGGCGAGGTGACCGGCCAGCGCCTGCAGGCGCACCGCCTTGTCTTCCAGCGTCCCCAGACCCGCGTAGAAGATCCGGTCCTTCAGCGCCGGCAGCCGGGAATCGAGCCGGGCCTTGCGATCCTGCTCCCAGAAGAACCGCGCATCCGAGAGCCGCGCGCGCAGCACGCGCTCGTTGCCGGCGACGATGTTGGCGGCACCGGCGGCGTCGGTCGCCATGTTGGCGACGACCGCGAAATGCGGCGCCGGGCGGCCATCGGGATGGAGCAGCGTGAAGTAGCGTTGATGGGTCCGCATCGAGGTGGCCAGCACCTCGGCCGGCAGTTCCATGAACGCCTCGTCGATGCGGCCGACATGGGCGACCGGCCACTCGACGAGCCCGGTCACCTCGTCGAGGAGGCCGGGATCGTCCCTGAGCGCCAGCCCGCGCGCGGCGGCCGCCGCGCGGACCTGATCTTCGATCGCCGCGCGCCGCTCGGCCGGATCGAGGATCACATGGGCGTCCCGCAGCCCGTCGCGATAGCCGGCGAAATCCGCGACCGCGAAGGACGCCGGCGACAGGAACCGATGCCCGGTCGTGACGGCCCCGAAGCGCAGCACGCTGCCGCCGAGATCGACCGTGCCGTCGATCGTGCGGCCGTCGAGGATGGCGACGACGGCGTGAAGCGGACGCACCCAGGCGACCCGGTTCGCGCCCCAGCGCATCGATTTGGGCCACGGGAACTGCGCCACGGCGCCGGCGATGGCGGAAGCGGCGGCGGTCGCGGTCGCCACGCCGGGGATGGCGCGGACATAGACCCAGGACTCGCCCTTGCCGTCGCTGCGGCGCTCGCAATCGGCAAGGCTCAGCCCTTCGCCGATCTTGCGCAGGAACCCCTGGACGGCCTGGTCGGGAGCACCGACGCGCGGTCCCTTGACCTCCTCGCGACGGTCGGGCGTCGCCAGCGGCAGACCGTCCACCACCAGCGCCAGCCGCCGCGGCGTCACGAAGCCGCGCGCCGCGGTCCAGGACAGGCCGGCCGCCTTGAGCCCGTCGCAGATCAGGCGCTGGAAATCCTCGCAGGCGCGCGACTGCATGCGCGCCGGGATCTCTTCCGAGAAGAATTCGACCAGCAGCTCAGCCATGATCCGCCGCCTGGCTCTTCAGCCATTGTTCGCAGCATGCCTTGGCCAGCGCCCGCACCCGGGCGATATAGGCCTGCCGCTCGGCGACGGAGATCGCCCCGCGCGCATCCAGAAGATTGAAGCGATGGCTGGCCTTGATGCACTGGTCGTAGGCCGGCAGCGCCAGCCCCTGGCCCAGCAGCGCCGCGCACTCGCCTTCCGCATCCGCGAAGTGGCGAAGCAGCATGCCGACATCGGCATGCTCGAAATTGTGCCGGGAATACTCGACCTCGGCCTGGTGGAAGACGTCGCGATAGAGGATCGGCGCGCGGCTGCCGGGATCGTTGAAGGGCAGGTCGTAGACGCTGCGCCGGTCGAAGAGATACATCGCCAGCCGTTCGAGGCCGTAGGTCAGTTCGACCGCGACCGGGTCGCATTCGATGCCGCCGACCTGCTGGAAATAGGTGAACTGCGTCACCTCCATGCCGTCGCACCAGACCTCCCAGCCCAGCCCCCAGGCGCCCAGGGTCGGGCTCTCCCAGTCGTCCTCGACGAAACGGATGTCGTGGCGGGCCGGATCGATGCCGATCGCGCGCAGCGAACCCAGGTAGAGTTCCTGGGAGTCGACCGGCGACGGCTTCATGATCACCTGGAACTGGTAATAATGCTGCAGCCGGTTCGGGTTCTCGCCATAGCGCCCGTCCGCCGGCCGCCGCGAGGGCTGGACATAGGCGGCGTTCCAGGGCTTCGGCCCCAGCGCCCGCAGCGTCGTCGCAGGGTGGAACGTACCCGCGCCGACCTCCATGTCGTAGGGTTGCAGGACGACGCAGCCCTGCGCCGCCCAGTAGGCCTGCAGGGTCAGGATCAGCCCCTGGAAGGATTTCGGTTTCTCCACGACACCCCACGCCGGCCTAGGTCGATTTTGCGCCGCACCATAACCGCGAAGGTCGGGGAGTCAACGGCCGTCGGCACGGCCGGGCGGCGCGGCGGATGGCCGCGGCGCCCGCCGTTCAGCCCGGGAAGGGGCAGCCGGAGCGGCCGCAATTCCTGGCGCCGGCCGCGACGAAGGCGCCGCATTGCCGGCACTTGGCCAGATCCTCGACCTCGGCCGGATCGCGGGTCGCCCGGGACCGGCGCATCGAATCGCCGGCCTCGCGCCGGTCGGCCAGCGCCCGCCGCTCCTTTTCCCAGCGCTGGAACCAGCGCCAGCCGAACCAGGCGATCGCGATCACCGCCACGACCAGCAGGAACTTGGCGAAGCTTCCGCTCATCTCTCCTCCCCGCTCCGGTGCGGCGGACAACGCGCGCGCACGAACTCCATCCAGTTGCCCTCCGGCGCCCGGCAGGGCGCCGCCCCCGGTTCGCCGAGGACGAGACCGCCATGGCGCCAGACCTGCCGCCACAGCCCCGCATCGTTGAGCGCCGCCGTCTCCACCCGGCGACGGATCCGGCGGCCGACATCGGGGCGCACGACTCCATACCATAGCGCCACCGCCGCCGCCGTCGCCGCGACGCCGCCGACCGCCCCGGCGCCCCACAGGGCAGCGCCGACGGCGAGCACCAGGGCATAGAGCCAGCGCGTCGATTCCGCCTGCACCGATACCGGGCTGTCCGGCTTGTCGAGGCGCCGCGCGTCCAGCACCAGCGTCACGCGGCCTTCGGCAAGCAGGCCGCGCAGCTGGGCCAGCAATTCGGCATCGGTTCGCGCCGGCATCGAGGCCCCCTCACCCGCCGCCGCGTCGGCCGAACGCGGCGTCCAGCCCGGCCCCCTGGCGAAGGACAGCCTCGGCTTCGGGCGAAAAGGCGCCATCGGGTCCATGCAGGACCAGACCGGCCGTCAGCCGCGATCCGCCGCGCGCGCCCAGACGGGCACCGACCAGGATCCGGCGCGCCGGCAGCCCCGCCCGGGGCCAGAGCGGCAGGACCACGATGTCGCCGAAGCGCGGCGCCAGCAGCGCCAGGATGTCGTGCAGCCGGTCGGCGCGATGGATGAGGCGAAGCTGGCCCCGCGGGTGCAGCATGCGGCGCGCGGCCGCGATCCAGGCGCCGAGACCGCCGGGCGCCTCGATATCCGCGCGGCGCTTGCCGGGATCCGGCGAGGGGCTGGCGCCATGCGCCAGCAGATAGGGCGGATTGAAGAGCACGGCGTCGAACCGGCCGAGCGCATCCGGCCCGACCGCGGCGATATCGGCGACGCTGACGGTCAGCCGGTCCGCGACCCCGTTGTCGGCGGCGTTGCGGCGCGCCAGCGCGGCCAGCGCCGGATCGATCTCGACGGCGTGGATCGTCATGCCCGGGCAGCGCGTGGCGAGGCACAGCGCCGCCGCCCCGGCGCCCGCGCCCAGTTCGAGCGCCCCGGGCGCCGAGCACGGCACGCTGGCCGCCAGCAGCACCGGGTCGATCGCCGCGCGATAGCCCGATGCCGGCTGCGCGAAACGCACCCGGCCGCCGAGCAAGGTGCCGGTCGTCGCCGGTGCTGTCGCCTCGTCCATCCTGCGCTCAGCATAGCGCGGCGCGGCGTGTCCTCGCAGGGGGTCCGCAAACGCGATCGGACGTCGCCCCCGGCCGATCCGCCACCACGCTGGTCGCCGCCTCGCTTGATCGCGCCCGGGCGACCGCTATGCTCCGCGCCCTTGATCGGTCGGAACATCCGGGAGCACAGCGTGGCAATCGTCGTCAATCTCGAAGGCGGGCGCGATCGCGGCCGCGCGCCGTCGCTGGCGCCGCTGATGTCGCTCGTGGGCGACGATCTCAAGCGGGTCAACGAGGTGATCCTGCGCCGCATGCACAGCCCGGTGGCGCTGATCCCGCAGCTGGCCGGGCATATCGTCGCCGCCGGTGGCAAGCGCATGCGCCCGATGCTGACCCTGGCCGCCGCGCGGCTGTGCGGCGCCGCCGCCGGCGACCGCCATGTCAATCTCGCCGCCTGCGTGGAGTTCATCCATACCGCGACGCTGCTGCACGACGACGTGGTCGACGATTCGGATCTGCGCCGCGGCCGGGCGACCGCCAACGCGGTCTGGGGCAACAAGGCCTCGGTTCTGGTCGGCGACTTTCTCTTCAGCCGCGCCTTCGAGGTGATGGTCGAGGACGGCTCGATCGACGTGCTGCGCATCCTGTCCCATGCCTCGGCGGTGATCGCCGAGGGCGAGGTTCTGCAGCTGACCACCGCCAACGACACCGAGACAACGGAAAGCGCCTATCTCGAGGTCATCAAGGCCAAGACCGCGACCTTGTTCGCCGCCGCGGCGCGGGTCGGCGCGGTCGTCGCCAACCGGCCAAAGATCGAGGAGGAGGCGCTGGAAAGCTACGGGCTCAACCTCGGCATCGCCTTCCAGCTCGTCGACGACGTCATCGACTACGCCTCGACGGCCGAGGCCATGGGCAAGTCGGTCGGGGACGATTTCCGCGACGGCAAGATCACGCTGCCCGTGGTCCTCGCCTTCCTTCGCGGGGACGACGAGGAGCGCCGGTTCTGGCGGCGCACGCTCGAGGGTCTCGACCAGAAGCCGGGCGACCTGGAGCATGCCATCGAACTGATGCAGCGGCACGGATCGCTGCGCGACTCGGTCGAACGCGCCCGCCATTACGGCGCCATCGCGCGCGACGCGCTCGGCATCTTCCCCGACCACCCCGTCAAGCGCGCGCTCGGCGAGCTGGTCGACTTCGCGATCCACAGGGCGTTCTGAAAGGGCCTGCGCGCAGCTTGCGGCGATGGCGGCGCGGGGCTATAAACCGCCGCCCGCGATGCCGATGGCAGCGGGAAGACGGCCGGAGTGTAGCTCAGCCTGGTAGAGCACTTGGTTCGGGACCAAGGGGCCGGAGGTTCGAATCCTCTCACTCCGACCAGTTCGCCGCTGCGGCGGCGATCTGCCGGCCTGCCGCGCGTCAGACGCCGGCTGCCGGCGAAGCCGGCGCGAACTGGTCCACGAGAAACTCCAGCATCTCGCCGCCGACCTCGTCCACCTGGGTCAGGACACGCGCGATCACCGTGTCGACGAAGCGCTGCCGGTCGCCCGGCATCCCGTCGAACGGCGTTTCCGCGATGGCGGCCAGCGCCGCGCGCACCAGCGGCAGGAAGGTTCCGGGGATACGGGCCTTCTCGGTCACCGAGGTGAACCCCCCGACCCGCGGATCGTGAAGCATCGACTGGACCGTGCCCAGCGGCATGTCGGCGCGCGCCGCGATCGCCGCCTCGAAGAAGGCGAGATCGCCGGTGCACACGGCCTTCAGCGCGTCGATCGGCTTGAGCTTGCCCTGCTGGTGCATCTGGCGCGCGAGGGTGCGCGCCTCTTCGACCATGCAATAGGACTCGGCCGCCATTCCCACGCGCACCGGCTTCGGCCGGCGCACGGCTTCGGCGCGGCCGGGGCTGGCGCGCATCGCAGCCGGGGCGGCCGGCGCGGCAACGGGCGCCGCGTCGGCGGCGACGGCGGCCATCGGCCCGGCGGCGTCCGGCGGCGGACCGGCGTCGACGGCGCGAGGCGCCGCTTCAGGAACCCGGATACCGGCTTTGAGCCGGCTCGTGACCCGCGCGACCACCTTCGCCGCGACCGCCGGCGGCAGCGAGTCGCGCTTGGCAAGGCCGGTCACCACCGGCCACGCATTGTCGAAACGCTCGAGGATCCGTTCCAGGTCGTCCTCGGACAGTTCCGCGCCGTTGTTGGCGGCGAGGCGCGCGACCTGGGACTGCTCGCATTCGTCGATGATGACCCGGGCGAGGCCCTCCGAGATATGCTGCCGGGCGACGATCGCGTCCTGCTTGTCGTGGTCCCCCTCTTCGACGAGTTCGATCAGGACCTCGTCGCTCAGCGCCTCGCAATGCGCCAGGATCGGGCGGGCGACATCGATCACGTCGCGAGCCATCTGTTCGGCCGCGCCGGCGGGAATGTTCGGATTGCGCTTCACGGTCTCGGCGAGCACGGCGCGCACGACGGTGTCCCTGTCGCGCGCAAAGATCTCGACCAGGCGCCGCCATTCCTCGCGCTGTGTCGGCGTCATGCGCGGCAGGTCGCCCAGGCGCGCGATCGCCGCAGCGACCAGCGAGCGCGAGCGGGTCGACCCGTCGGCGAGCAGCTTTTGGGCTTCCTCGACGACCGCCCCAAGCGTGGTTCCCGATCCCGTCGACATCGATCCTTCGACCGAGTTCAGCGAATGGTGTCCGGGCACTGGCCGCAGGCCGTCCCGCGTCTCGCCCGGGGCTTCGTCCAGATCACCTGAAGACCTCAATCTAACGATGGACGTCGCCGCCATCAAGCGACGGCGCAGCCGGGTCGATGCTGCGCGCGCCCGCGCCATGGCCTAGGATCCGCGCCTGCCACCGATTCCGCCAAGGGGCGCCATGGACCTCAGACCCTTCATCCGCGATGTTCCGGACTTTCCCAAGCCGGGCATTCTCTTTCGCGACATCTCGCCCCTGCTGGCCGATGCAAGAGCCTGGCAGGCCTGCGTCGACGGGCTCGCGGCCCTGATCCGCCCGCACCGGCCGGACCTGCTCGCGGGCATCGAATCGCGCGGGTTCCTGGTCACGGCGCCGCTGGCGCTGGCGCTGGGATGCGGCTTCATCATGGTCCGCAAGCGCGGCAAGCTGCCCGGGCGCACCCTGCCCCATACCTACCAGCTGGAATACGGTTCCGACACGATCGAGATCCAGGACGACGCAATCCGGCCGGGCCAGCGAATCGTCGTTCTCGACGACGTGCTCGCGACCGGCGGAACGCTGGCCGCCGCGATCGCGCTCCTGCGCAAGGCCGGCGGCGACGTGCGCGGCGCCGCCTGCATCATGGAACTCGGCTTCCTCGACGGCCGGAAGCGACTCGACACCAGCTTCGACGCGCTGATCGCCTACTGAGCGGCCCGCGCCCAGCGTACGCAGGTCTCGAGACAGGCGCGCAGCACGGGACGCACCCGCGCGGCCAGCGCCGGATCCCAGGCGAAGGGCGGACCCTCGGCCATGTAGGCGCTCTGAGCCATCTCCAGCTGCAGGGCATGGATCCCCGTCGCCGGCCGGCCGTAGCGACGCGTGATATAGCCACCCTTGAAGCGGCCGTTATGCACGGCGGTGAAGCCTGGGGCCGCGGCGAGAACGTCATGCACCTGCCCGGCCAGCCGGGGATCGCAGCTCGTCCCGTCGGCCGTGCCGAGATTGAAGTCCGGCAGGGTCCCGGCGAAGAAGCGCGGCGCGCGCGAAACGATCGAATGGGCGTCCCACAGCACCGCCACGCCGAAGCGCCGATGCACGCGCGCGAGTTCGGCCTCGAGCGCTTCATGGTAGGGCCGCCAACAGGTCTCGATGCGCCGCGCGATCTCGGCGGCGTCGGGAGCGGCGCCGTCGCGATAGACCGGCCCGTCGGCGAAGGTGCCCAGCGGGCAGATCTCGGTATTGCTGGCGCCGGGATAGAGCGGCTTGCCCGACGGATCGCGGTTGAGATCGACGACGAGCCGCGAATGCGTGGCGGCGATCGTCGACGCGCCGAGGTCGCGGGCGAATTCGTAGAGACGCTCGACATGCCAGTCGGTGTCGGCGAGTTCCGCCGCCTCCGGCGTCAGCCGGGCGAGGATGGACGCCGGCACATAGGTCCCGACATGCGGCGCGCTGACCACCAGCGGGCCGTCGCCGCGATGCAGGACGAAGGTCGCGGTCATCGGCCGGGCTCCGTCGCGCGCCCGGCGCGCAGCACGGCGTGAAGCGGGTTGCGCGCGATCCAGTAGACGAGTTCGGCAGGCCGCGCGATGTCCCAGATCGCGATGTCCGCGGCCTTGCCGGTCTCCAGCGTGCCGATCTCCCGCTGCAGGCCAAGCGCGCGCGCGCCGTTGCGGGTCATGCCGGCCAGCGCCTCCTCCGGCGTCAGGCGGAAGAGGGTCGCCGCCATGTTCATGGTCAAGAGCGGCGACAGCAGCGGCGACGAGCCCGGATTGGCGTCGGTCGCGAGCGCGATCGGCACGCCGTGCCGGCGCAGCGTCTCGACCGGCGGCAACCGCGTCTCGCGCAGGAAATAGAACGCGCCGGGCAGCAGGACGGCGACCGTCCCCGCCGCCGCCATCGCCGCGGCGCCGTCCTCGGAGGCGAATTCGAGATGGTCGGCCGACAGCGCGCCGAACCGCGCGGCGAGCGCGGCACCGCCCTGGTCGCTCAGCTGGTCGGCATGCAGCTTGACCGCGAGGCCCCGCGCGCGCGCGGCGGCGAAGACGCGCGATGTCTCTTCCGGCGTGAAGGCGATGCGCTCGGCGAAGCAGTCGACGGCATCCGCCAGGCCCTCGCTTGCGACGGCATCGATCATCGGTCCGGCGACGAGATCGACATAGGCCGCCTGCCGGCCCGCATATTCCGGCGGCAGGGCATGGGCGCCGAGGAACGTCGTGGCCACGCGAACCGGCCCCTGCGCGCCCAGAAGCCGTGCGGCGCGCAGCTGGCGCGTCTCGGTCTCGATGTCGAGCCCGTAGCCGGACTTGATCTCCACCGTGGTGGCCCCCTCGCGCGCCAGCGCCGCCAGCCGCGGTCGCGCGGCGGCGATCAGGTCGTCGAGCGATGCCGCGCGCGTCGCCGCCACGGTCGATCGGATCCCGCCCCCGGCGCGGGCGATCTCCTCGTAGGTGGCGCCACCGAGCCGCAACTCGAATTCCTGCGCCCGGTCGCCGCCGAAGACCAGATGGGTATGGCAATCGACCAGCCCGGGTGTCGCCCAGCGCCCCCCACCGTCATGCGTCGCGCGCGCCGTGCCCGCCGGCAGGTCGCGCTGCCGCCCGATCCAGGCGATGCGGCCGTCGCGGATGGCGATCGCGCCGTCCTCGATCGCCCCGTAGGGCGCGGCGCCCGGCACCATGGTGGCGAGGCGCAGATTCGTCCACAGACTGTCCCAGGTGGCGCTCATCGTTCCTCCCGCGAAACGCGCTTGCGCGGCGGGCGATGCCGCGGGCAAGAGTGTCGGACAAGTTCTAGCCGCCGCACGGAGCGCCGTCGATGCCCCGCTATTTCGCCGAGACCGCCTGGCTTCCGCAGGGCTGGGCGCAGGACGTCGCGATCGACGTCGACGCCGACGGCGACATCGCCGCGGTGCGGCAAGGCGCGGGCCCCGACGGAGCGGAGCGTCTGGCGGGCGCCGCGGTCCCGGGCCTTCCCAACCTCCACAGCCACGCCTTCCAGCGCGCGATGGCCGGGCTTGC
>JBIKLI010000153.1:0-9723 GCA_044359885.1 Alphaproteobacteria bacterium
AGGCTGACCGCGTGGAAATGCATCGCCCAGCCGGAGTACAGCGTCAGCATGAACTTCGTGACTTCGTGCATCTTGTTGGTGTTGCCCGACAGCGTCCCGGTCACGGCGCAGTCGATGGCGCCGCGCTCAAGAGCGGCCGCGACCTCGCCGAACGGCATCGTCACCGGCGTCGCGCCGAAGCCGGTCATCAGGTCGGACATCGACTTGTTGAAGACGCGGACCCGCTTGCCCTTCAGGTCCTCTGCCGACCTGACCTCGCTACGGCACCACTGCACCTGCGGCGGAGAAGGGAACAGCATCAGCAGCTTCGCGCCATATTCGCGTTCCATGATCCGGCTCAGCACGGGCCGATAGGCATCGGCGGCCTTGCGCGTCGTCGCCATGTCCGGGGTCAGGCCGGCAAGATCGATCCCTTCGAAGGCGGGCGTGTCGCCGGACATGTAGCTGATCACGCCGGACGAGAAGTCGATGACGCCCAGACGCATCAGACGGAGAATCTCGGGGCCGCGCAGACCGTTGATGTCCAGCGCAGTCAGCTGCGCCGTGATCCGACCGCCGGAAGCCTTCGGCAGATGCTCTTCCCAGAACGGCTTCTCACCGTTCTTGAAGCTGTTCAGGTGGCTTTGAAGACCGACGACCTTCAACTGGGTCGCCGGCAGGTCCTGCGCGCCGGCCATGCCGGCCGCGCCCGCGATCAGCAGGGCCGTCGCTATCGTCGAGATGATGCGCATTTATCCCTCCCTTGGGGCCAGGAAATCGGCCATGCGGAGATTTAGCGCCGCTGTTGCCACGAGACGCAAATACTGCTTCGTTATGAACCCATGCCGCGCAGGCATGGGCCGACGCGGTGATTTTCCTGATGGATGTCAAACAGCTCCGGCAATTCGTGATGGTCATGCGCTACGGTTCGATCACGACCGCGGCGCGGAAACTGCGCATCGCGCAACCTGCGCTCAGCCGACAGGTCCGTACGCTCGAGACCGAATTGGGCACGGCACTGTTCACCCGGACCCCCAAGGGTGTCGCGCCGACGGCGGCCGCACAGACCCTTTTCGAACATGCCGAGGACATACTCGGGCGTCTCGCCCTGGCGCGCGAGGCTGTCAGAATCGTCGGCAGCGGCGCGAAGCCGCCGTTGCGGGTCGCGGTGCCGCCGACATTGTCGACCCGCCTGGGTACCGATTTCCTGAAGCGATGCGCGCAGGAATGCCCGGATTTCGCAATCCGCATATCGGAAAGTTGGTCAGGCTACATCGGCAAGCTTCTCGAGACGCGGCTGATCGATTTCGGGGTGATGTCGATCGGACAGATCCAGGATTTCGCGGTGAGGTCACCGATCTTTTCCGAGGAGCTCTTCCTCGTCCGCAAGCGCCGCCCGGTCGACGAAGACACGCTCGCCCCCATCGAGGCGCACGATCTCGCCGAGGTCGATCTCATTCTACCGACGACGTTGCAGGGAGTGCGGATCCTGGTCGAGGACGCCGCGCGCAGGCTGAAAATCAGACTTCGCGTCGTCGCCGAAGCCGACGCTTGGGGCGCGATCCGCAGCTTGATCGAGGCGACCGACGCCTGCTCGATCCTTTCGCTGCGTGAGATCCGCGCCTCGATGCTCGCGGACGCGATCTCTGTCCGGCCGATCATCAGGCCGCGGATCCTCAACGAATTCTTCCTGGTTGCCTATCCCGACGAGACCCGGTCAAGCAAGGCGCTTGGCGCCTTCGATCGCGTCGCTGCGATCATGAGCGCGTGCATGGAAGACGATCCTGCGCCACCGGCGCGATGACGGGGAAGCCAATGGGGCCTGACCCCTCGGCCGTCAGCGCAGAAGGCCGGCCTGGCGGGGCAGCCAGAGGGTCAGTTCGGGGAGGAAGGTGATCGCGGCCAGCGCCAGGAAGAGCGGGATCAGCCAGGGCAGGATGGCCATGGTCGTCTGCTCGACGGTCAGCTTCGCGACCCGCGCGAGCACGAACAGCACCATGCCGAGCGGCGGGTGCAGCAGGCCGATCATCAGGTTGAGGACCATGATCAGGCCGAGATGGACCGGATCGATGCCGAGCTTGAGGGCGATCGGCATCAGGATCGGAACCAGGATCGTGATCGCGGCGATCGTGTCGAGGAAGCAGCCGACGAAGAGCAGCAGCGCGTTGACGAGCAGCAGGAACACCCATGTCTCGCTGGTCAGGCCCAGGATGAACCCGGCCATCGTCTCGGCCGCCTGGGACAGGGTCAGCAGCCAGGCGAAGATCGCGGCCGAGGTCACGATGAACAGCACCGAGGCGGTGGTCTCGATCGTGTCCATCGTCGCCTTGACCAGCATGCCCAGGGTCATCGTGCGATAGCGCACCAGCCCCAGGAACAGCGACCAGATCACGGCCGCGCAGGCGGCCTCCGTCGGCGTGAACCAGCCCAGGGTCATGCCGCCGATCAGGATGACCGGCGTCATCAGCGCCATCACCGCCGAGAAGTCGAAGCGGTAGTCCAGCCACAGCAGCGCGGCCAGCGCCACCGCGACCGCGGCGTTGACCGACAGTCCGGCCGCGACGAACAGGTAGACCGCGACCGGGAACCCCAGCACGACGGCGATCTCGATACCGGCAGCCCCAAGGGTTCCCCAGGCGAACGGCGAGACCGCCCCCCAGCCGCGCCGGCGCGCGAACCAGGCGACGGTGCCCATCATGAACAGCGTCATCACCAGACCCGGCACGATGCCGCCCAGGAACAGCGCGCCGATCGAGGTGTTGGCCATCATCCCGTAGATGACGAAGGGCAGCGAGGGCGGGATGATCGGCCCCAGCGTCGCCGAGGCGGCGGTGATGCCGACCGCCACCTCGACCGGGTAGCCGTGGTCCTTCATCGCCTTGATCTCGATCGTGCCGATGCCCGCCGCGTCGGCGAGCGCGGTGCCCGACATGCCCGAGAAGATCAGCGATCCGACGATGTTCACCTGGGCCAGGCCGCCGCGCATCCAGCCCGCCACCGACAGGGCGAAGAAATAGATCCGGCCGGTGACGCCGCATGCGTTCATCAGGTTCCCGGCCATGATGAACAGCGGCACCGCGAGCAGCGGAAAGCTGTCGACGCCCGCGATCACGCGCTGCGCGACCATCAGGTCGGGCACCGTGCCGGCGGCGGCGATGTAGAGGATCGATGCGCCGGCCAGCGCGACCGCCACCGGCACGCCCAGCATCATCAGCGCCAGGAAGGATCCGATCAGGAGCAGCATGCGCGCTCCCGGTCGCGGGCGGCCGGTGCCGCGGCGCGCTCAGCCCTGGGCATCGGACTCGTCGCGGGCGCGGTGCACCGCCAGACGCTGGACCGCCCGCAGGCACATCAGCACGAAGGCCGCGAGCACCGCCTGGAACACCCAGCCGCGCGGCAGGTCGACCGTGATCATGCGGTCATGGCCCATCAGCCCGGCATAGCGCCAGACCAGCCACGCCATGTACGCGAAGAAGGCGATCGCGAACAGTTCGACGGCCAGCTGCAGCACGCGCCGGGCGCGTGGCGCGATCAGCCGGTGGACGATGTCGACCCGGATATGGCGGGCGCGCCGCACGCACATGACCGCGCCGAGGAAGACCACGACGACGAGGCCGTTCGACGCGACCTCCTCGGTCCAGGCGAGGCTGTCGTTGAGCACGTAGCGGGTGAAGAACTGCAGGATCAGGCACGAGACCAGGCCCCAGAAGGCGGCGAAGGTGGCCCAGTCCTCGATCGCATAGGCCGAGAGCGGCGCCGGCTCGGCCTCCTCCGCGAAGACCTTCGCCAGCTCGCCGATGCGCGCCCGCGCGTCGCCGTCGCGATCGCCGCCCACGCCTCAGCCCTTCCGCGCCGGACGCCTGCGCGCGGCGCGCGCCCGGCCGCCGGCCGGCGCGGGCACCGCAAGCTGCCGGTCGACGGCGCCACGCAGGTTGCGCGCGCCGGCGATCAGGATCTCGATGTCGATGCCGAGCGACATCAGCGACACCCCGCGCCCGATCCAGGCCGCGACGCGGCCGGGATCGAATCCCATCGAGATGCCGAGGATGCGGCCCGACGCGACGACCTTGCGCGCGAGCTCGTCCATCACCCGGACCAGCGCGGGATCGTCGAGCTGGCCGAGCTTGCCGTAGGACGCCGACAGGTCCATCGGCCCGACGATGATGCCGTCCAGCCCCTCGAGCGCCAGGATCCCGTCCAGGCAGTCGATGCAGTCGCGATGCTCCGCCTGCAGGAAGACCGCGACCGGCCGCGGCGCCGACGTGGCGCCGGCCGCGATGGGATAGGTCCCGTAGCCCGAGGCCCGCAGCGGGCCGAAGCCGCGGATGCCCTTGGGCGGATAATGGAAGGCGGCGATCGCCCGCCGCGCTTCCTCGACGCTGCGGATATAGGGAACCACGACGCCGTCGGGCCCCATGTCCAGGATCGGCTTCATCAGGACGGGGTCGTTCCAGGGCACCCGCACGAGCGAGGCGATGCCCGCCGCCTTGGCGGCGACCAGGTGCGCGCAGACGTCCTTCTTGTCGAGCGGCGTGTGCTCGGTGTCGATCCAGACGAAGTCGAGCCCCGCCAGACCCAGCCCCTCGGTGACGCAGAGATCCGAGAGGCTCGCCGTCGTTCCCAGCACGAAGCCCTTGCGCGCCCTGTCGGCGATCGAGATCGTCTCGCCCATCTGTTCCCCCTCATGCTCCGGATGACGTCTCCGCCAGGAGACGGCGCCGACCCTCGCGTCAGCGAAGCTTCTGGATACGATCGTAGTCGGCGCGCGTGAAGCCCATCGATTCCACCGGCACGTTCTTCAGCAGCGCCTCGCGGAAGCTTTCCTTGTCGACCTCGACGACCTCCAGGCCGCGGCCGCGGAAGAAGTCCACCAGCTGCGCCTCCTGCGCCTTGAGCTCGTCGGTGGCGCGCTGTGCGGCCTGCTGCATCACGGTCTCGAAGATCGTCCGGTCGGCGGCCGGCAGCCGCCGCCACAGCTGCGGCGACAGCTGGGTGATCAGGCCGTCGACGATGTGGCCGGTCAGCATGATCGCCTTCTGGACCTCGAAGAACTTCATCGCCTGGATCGTCGGCAGCGGGTTCTCCTGCGCGTCGACCGTGCGGTTCTGCAGCGCGAGATAGACCTCGGCGAAGGCGACCGGCGTGGGGTTGGCGCCGCAGGCCCGCGGCATCGCCGTGTAGGCGGGGGCCGGCGGAACCCGGATCTTGAGGCCGGCCATCTGGCTGCAGGAGGTGAACACGCGCTGTCCGGTCGTCGTGTGCCGCGCGCCGTAATACGTGTAGGCGGCGACATGGACGCCCGTCTTCGCGCGCAGTTCCTCGACCATCTCCTTGAACAGGTCGCTGCGGCTGTAGCGCAGCAGGTGATCGGCGTCGGCGAAGATGAAGGGGTAGTAGGCGATCCCGATCCGCGGATAGTTGCGCGCGATGAAGGACGGGCCGCCGATCAGGATGTCGATCCCGCCGATCGCGAGGCTGTCGTTGAGCGTCGCCTCCGTGCCCAGGCTGGAGGCGCCGAAGACGGCGATCTCGTACTTGCCGCCGGTCTGGCGCTTGATCTCCTCCGCGGCCCAGACGGTCGCGGCGTGGATCGGCGTGTCGAGCGGCAGGACATGCGCCCAGCGCAGCTTCTCCTGCGCCTGCGCCCCGCCGGCCAGCGCCGCCAGCGCGATGGCGGCCGAAGCCATGGTCCTGACGAAGCCGACGATACGATCGCGCATGGCGCGCCTCCCTTGGTTGCGATTGGGCGATCCCGCGCCGCGCCGCGATGGCTGGGACCATGATTGAAATCGTTACCATCGCGGAGAGCAGCTTTCAAGCCCGTATTGTGACAATAATCCTTGATAATCCGTGGATATGGGTATAGCTGGATGATATCGGTTTCATTCCACGCGGATCACGATCATGCTTCTCGGCGGCGTTCGCGTCCTCAGCCTCTGCCACTATCTGCAGGGTCCCGCCGCCGCGCAGTATCTCGCGGACATGGGCGCCGACGTGGTCAAGGTCGAGCCGATCGCCGGCGCCTATGAGCGCCGCTGGTCGGGCGCGCGCGTCTTCGTCGGCGAGGTCAGCGGCTTCTATCTCTGCGCCAATCGCAACAAGCAGGCCCTGGCGCTGGACCTGAAATCGCCGCGCGGGCGCGACATCTTCCTGCGCCTGGCGGCGAAGGCCGACGTCGTGATGGAGAATTTCCGGCCCGGCACCGTCGACCGGCTGGGGATCGGCTATGCCGCGCTGCGCGACGCGAAGCCCGACATCGTCTTCGCGTCGGCGACCGGCTTCGGACCCGACGGCCCCTATGCCGAGCTGCCGGGACAGGATCTGCTGATCCAGGCGCGCACCGGCCTGGTCGCGGCGACCGCCGGCCAGCGCGACGGCATCCTGCCCGCGGCCGCCGGCTGCGCCGCCGTCGACCAGCACGGCGCGGCGCTGTTCGCGATGGGCATCGCCGCGGCGCTCTATCGCAAGGCCACGACCGGCCGGGGAACGCGCGTCGAATCGAGCCTGTTCAACGCCGGCGTCGACCTGCAGCAGGAATCGATCGCCAACTACCTCAACGGCGCGAAGACGCCCGCGGTGTTCGACCGCGACCCGCATCTGGGCACCTGGTTCCACGAGGCGCCCTACGGCATCTACCGCACCGCCGACGGCCACCACATCGCGATGTCGCTCAACGCGCTGCCGAAGCTGCGCGCCGCGCTGGCGACGGCCGGCGTCGCGGCGCTCGATTTCGGCGACGCCCCGCCCGACCCGCATGCCGACCGCGACCGCATCGCCGCGTCCGTCGCCGCGGCGATCGGCGCGCTGAGCTTCGCGGCCGCCGACGCCGCCTTCGCGGCGGCGGGCATCTGGTATGCCCCGGTGCGCAACTACACCGACCTCGCCGGCGACCCGCAGGCGATCCACAATCGCGTGTTCGAGAAGATCCGGGTCTCCGGACAGGACGCGGTGGTGATCAACCATCCCAATCGCTACGACGGCCAGGTTCCCCCCATCCGGCGCGTCGCCGAACGCCCTGGCGAGGACACGCGCGCGGTGCTCGCCGCCTATGGCTTCGCCGCGGACGAGATCGACGCGCTGCACGCCGACGGGATCGTGGCGTGAGCGCGGCCGGGACGTCCCCGACCGCGCCCGTCGCGCTGATCACCGGCGCGCGGCGCGGCCTGGGGGCCGCCGCGGCGCTGGCGCTGGCCGGAGCCGGCTTCCGGATCGTCGCCAACGACATCGCCGAGGACGCGCCGGCCGGGCAGCTGATGGACGAGCTGGCGCGGCGCGGGACCGCGGCGCGGTTCCTGCGCCACGACATCGCCGACACCGACGGGCATGCGCGCTTCGTCGCGGACGCGGCCGCGTGTTTCGGCCGCCTCGACTGTCTCGTCAACAACGCCGGCATCCAGGTGGCACGGCGGGTCCCGATCCTGGAGATCGACCCGGCGGAATTCGACCGCGTCCTCGACGTCAACCTGCGCGGCACGTTCTTCCTGACCCAGCAGGTGGCGCGCTGGATGGTCGCCAACCCGGCCGGCGCCGGCGCGCCGCGGCGCTCGATCATCACCATCACCTCGGCCAACGCCGCCCTCGCCTCGGTCGACAAGGCCGCCTATTGCGTCTCCAAATCGGCGCTGTCGATGATGTCCAAGCTCTACGCGCTGGAACTGGGGCGACACGCGATCGCGGTGTTCGAGATCCGCCCCGGGCTGATGCTGACCGAGATGACGGCCGGGGTGCGCGAGAAATACGCCGGCTACGTCGCCGCCAACGCGGTGTTCGGGCGCTGGGGCGAACCCGACGAGGTCGGCCGCGCCGTGGCCGCGCTCGCGGGCGGCGCGATCCCCTACGCAACCGGAGAGGTCGTCAATGTCGACGGCGGGCTCCACATCCAGCGGCAGTGACGGGTGACGCGATGAACGATTTCTACCTCGCGCCCGGCGACAGCGTGCGCTTCGCCAAGACCGTCGGCGAATCGGACGTCTATCTGTTCGCGGGCATCACCGGCGATCTGGCGCCGGTCCATGTCGACCAGCAGTACATGTCGCGCTCCGCCTATGGCCAGCGCATCGCCCATGGGGCGCTGCTGGTCGGATTCATCTCCACGACCTCGACGATGATGGTGGCCCGCGCGCGCGACTGCGGGGTCGCGGGCGAGACGCCGGTCTCGCTCGGCTTCGACCGCATCCGCTTCGTGGCGCCGGTGTTCTTCGGCGACACGATCACCATCACCTACACCGTCGCCGCCGTCGACACGCAGCGCCGGCGCGCGACCGCCGAGATCGTCGGCGTCAACCAGCGCGGCGAGACGGTCGTCGTCGCGACCAACATCCTGAAATGGGTCCGCGCCGCGGAGGCGGCCCCGTGACGCCCGTCGCGGACGGGAACGAGGCCGATTTCGTCGTCGTCGGCGGCGGCTCGGCGGGCTGCGTTGTGGCGAACCGGCTGAGCGCCGAGCCCGGGCATCGCGTGATCCTGGCCGAGGCGGGACCGCCCGACCGCAGCCTCTACATCCATCTGCCGGTCACCTACTACAAGACGACGGGACCGCGCTTCACCTGGGGCTTCCGCACCGTGCCCCAGGTCCACCAGGGCGGCATCGCGACGCCCTTCGCCCAGGCGCGCGTGCTGGGCGGCGGCAGCTCGATCAACGCCCAGGTCTACATGCGCGGCACGCCCCAGGACTACGACCACTGGCGCGACGCGCATGGCTGCGCGGGCTGGGGCTACGACGACATGCTGCCCTATTTCCTGCGCAGCGAGGACAACGAGAGCCTCGCCGGCCCGCTGCACGGTCAGGGCGGTCCGCTCAAGGTCTCGAACCAGTCCTATACCCATCCCCTGACCCATGCCTGGCTCAAGGCGTGCCAGCAGGCGGGGCTGCCCTATACGCACGACTTCAATTCGCCGGCCCGCGCCGGATGCGGCCTGTATCAGGTGACCAACCGCGCGGGAAGGCGGGCCAGCGCCGCCGTCTGCTATCTCGACCCGGTGCGCCGGCGCCCCAATCTGCGGATCGTCACCAGCGCCCGGGCGACGCGGATCCTGATCGAGGACGGACGCGCCGCGGGGGTCGAGATCGACCGCGACGGGCGGCGCGAGATCCTGCGCGCCCGGCGCGGCGTGGTGCTGGCGGCGGGCGCGATCGGCACGCCGCATCTGCTGCTGCTGTCGGGGATCGGGCCGGCCGCGCAGCTGCGCGCGGCGGGCTGCGCGGTGATCCGCGATCTGCCCGAGGTCGGCCGCAACCTGCAGGACCATCTCGACGTCTTCCTGATCTACCGGCTGCGCGGACCGGACAGCTACGACCGCTACAGGAAGCTGGCGCCGCAGCTCTGGGCGGGGCTGCAATACGCCCTGTTCCGGTCCGGACCGGTGACGTCCAACGTGGTCGAGGGCGGCGCGTTCTGGACCATCGATCCGGCCGAACCCCAGCCCGATGTCCAGTTCCACTTCCTGGCCGGGGCCGGCGTCGAAGCCGGCATCCCCGGCGTGCCCGGCGGCAATGGCTGCACGCTCAACGCCTATCTGACACGGCCGAAATCGCGCGGCAGCGTCCGGATCGCCTCGCCCGACCCCTTCGCCCCGCCGCTGATCGACCCCAACTACCTGTCCGCGCCGGAGGACCTAGCCCGGACGGTGGACAGCGTGCGGCTGGGCCGAAGGATGATGGCGCAGCCCGCGCTGGCACCCTTCCTGGCCGGGGAACATTTCCCCGGCGACGCGTCGTCCAGCCAGGCGGATCTCGAACAATTC
>JBIKLI010000489.1:0-2650 GCA_044359885.1 Alphaproteobacteria bacterium
CCGATTCAGCGCGGTCTCCGGCGCGGCCGCCACGCGCATGGCCTATTGCCCGAAATGCAACATGCCCGCGCTGATCCGTCAGGAAGGCTGCGACACCTGCACGGGCTGCGGCTACTCGAAATGCGCGTGAGCGGCGCGGCGGCAGGGCCGGCCCGATGATCGACCCCGCCGTCTCAGCGCTGCTGGCCCAGGCCGCCTCCGGTCCGCACCGGCCGCGCATGGGGCTGGTCGCGATCCCCGAGCGCGACTGGATCGTGCTGGGCGACGACCAGCGCGAGAAGCTTGTGCTCAAGCGCCGGCTGCTCGCCGAGCGCCATGGCGAGGTCTTCGCGGCGCTGCCGGGCACCGAGGCGGCAGGCGAAGAGGTCGCGCAGCTGCTCTTCGACCATCTGCCGAAACGCTTTCCGACGCGCTATCCGCGCATGGGCAAGATGTTCGCGATCGCCGCGACGTCCGAGCTGATCGGCATGACCAGCCCGTCGATGCATCCGCTCGACCTGGCCGGCCGGCTGGTGCCCGACGATCTCTGTCTGGTCCAGGCCGACGAACAGGGCGTGCCGCGCCTGGTCGCGGCGTCGCTGTGCTTTCCCTCGCGCTGGCGCCTGGGCGAGAAGCTGGGCCATCCGCTCGCCGGAATCCACGGCCCCGTTCCCGACTACGACACGGCGCTCGCGGCCCCGGTCGACCGGTTCTTCGGCGCGCTGGCCGACGGGCGCATCGTCGAGCGCTGGAACTGGACGATCCACGACCGCCCGGATCTGTTCCAGCCGCAATCCCCGCGCAAGCACGACGTGCCGCCGGAGCGCTTCGCCGACGGCCTGTTCCTGCGCAACGAACGCCAGACGCTGCGCCGCCTGCCGAAAAGCCGCGCGATCCTCTTCACCATCGACACCCGCGTCACGCAGCTGGGCGACATCCCGGCCGCCGACGCCCGCAACCTCGCCGACGCCATCCGCCACCTCCCCGACGGCGAACGCGCCTACAAGGGCATCGCCGCGCTGGCGGCGCCGCTGGCGGAGTGGCTGGCGGGCCGGTGACCGGAAAGGCCTCTCCGGCAGAGAAACCCCGAGAAATTCGCCACCGCGGCACGTGACGGGTCCAGGTGACTTTTCTGTCCTGGAAACAGCTTTCCCGTGACGATACAAGAAATCCACGAGGCCGCTTTCGCGAGGCGTCGTGCAACAGGCCAGCCGGCGGGCGACATCCGTTTCGCGCGTCGCCTCATCACCACGCTGACGGATCGATTCGTCTTGAGGCCAGAAACTTCCAGGAACCGTCTTGCGTCGCCGGGAGCGTCTGTCCGCTGTTTTCCGGCCTGGAGGCGGCTTTCCCTTGCCGCCTTCACCGCGCTCGTCGCACCGGCGCTTTGTCTGGCGCAGACCCTGCCGCAGGGCGGGCGCTTCGTCGCCGGACAGGGCAGCATCGGTGCCGCAGCGGGCAATGCGCTCACCATCGACCAGACCTCCGCCCGCGGCATCATCGACTGGCACAGCTTCAGCATCGGCCCGGGCGCCTCCGTCACCTTCCAGAACGGCGCGGGCGCCACCCTCAATCGCGTCACTGGCGGCGACCTCTCCCAGATCCTCGGCTCGCTCCGCGCCACAGGCAGCCTCTATCTGGTCAACCCGCAAGGCGTGGTCGTCGGTTCCTCGGGCGTCGTCGTCACCGGCGGCCGCTTCGTCGCGTCGTCCCTCGACATCGCCAACGACGCCTTCCTGGCCGGGAGCACCCTGGTCTTCCGCGGCAGCACCCAGGACGCCGAGATACGAAACCTCGGCGACATCTCTTCCACCGGCGGCGACGTCATCCTCATTTCGCGCGCCGTGCGCAACGAGGGCAGCATCGCCGCCCCGCGCGGCACCGCGGCCCTCGCCGCCGGCACCGAGGTCGTGCTGCGCGAAGGCCCGGACCGGAATCGCGGGATGGTGCGCGTCGGCGGCTCCTCCGGAGATGTCGCCACCGCCGGCCGGATCGAGGCCGCACAGGCGGAATTGCGCGCGGCCGGGGGCAACATCTATGCGCTCGCCGGCAACACCCAGGGCGTCGTGCGCGCCACCGGCACCGAGACCCGCGCGGGCCGCGTCTGGCTCTCCGCCGGGGCGGGCACCGCCGCCGGCAATGTCGTCAACGAAGGCACGATCGAGGCCCGGAACGCCGATGGCGCGGGAGGCAAGGTCTCGGTGCGGGCCGGCAATGCTGTGCTCAACACGGGCTCCATCGCCGCCGATGGCCATCATGGGGGCGAGGTGCGCGTACGCGCCGCACGCGTCGTGCAGCAGGGCACGGTCGCCGCGCGCGGCTCGTCGGCCCAGGGTGGCCAGATCGATCAACGCGTGACCGCCAGCTACATCGACACCGCCCGGGCGGTGACCGCCGCCGATGGCAGGACCGGCGGCGGGGCGGTCCGGATCGAGGCCGAGGGAGCAGCGAACATCTTCGCCTCGGGGCGCATCGGCGCCACCGGCGGCAGCGGCACTGGGGGGACGCTGCACCTGCTCGGCGAGCGCATCACGCTGATGGGCGCGCAGATCGACGCCTCCGGCGTGGCTGGCGGCGGAAGCGTCCGCATCGGCGGCGGCATGCGCGGCGGCGAAGGCCTGCCGCAGGCCCGCGAGGTGACCATAAATCCGGCGACGACCATCCGCGCCGA
>JBIKLI010000013.1:0-30478 GCA_044359885.1 Alphaproteobacteria bacterium
CCGGGTCCGCCTCGACGCCCGTGTCGATGTCCTTGAGCCAGCGATCGAACCAGCGCAGGCGTTCGGGATTGTAGACCGCGTTGCCCCAGGCGGCGTCCGGTCCGAACTCGACCTCGGCGATCCGCGAGGCGCCGGCGCGCATGCCGGCATGGTTCCACGGCCCGACGATCAGCCGCTGGGGCGTGGCGCTGCGCCGCGCCATCTCGGCGAACTGCCAGGTGATCTCGGCCACGAAGCAGTCGTACCAGCCGGTGGAAAACACGGTCGGCACGTCGGCGAAGCGGTCCAGACGCGAGCGCTGGTCGAGCGTCTCCTGCGTCCACCACGCATCCAGCCCGTCGAAATTCTGGTAGCGCATCAGCACCGCTTCCAGATTGGGCACGGCGGCGAGCGGCGTCTGCTCGCGCTTGTAGGGCATCTGCTGCAGGAACTCCCGCATCGCCATGGCGCCTTCCTCGATGCGCTTGCGCGCCACGGGGTCGTCGCGGATCTCGACCGCGTCATAGGCGTGCAGGAACAGCGCCGGGACCATGTGCAGCCGCTGGGCGCCGCCGCTGCGCGACTCCCACCCATGGGCGGTGAGCGGCGCGACGTCGATCCACATCGCGGCGAGATGGGGTGGCTGGAAGATGGCAGCGCCGTTCTGGACGCTGCCGCTATGCGAACTGCCGACCATGCCGACCCGGCCGTTCGACCAGGGCTGGGCCGACAGCCATTCGATGGTGTCGTAGCCGTCCATGCCCTCGCGCGTGTTCGCGCGGTGATGGTAGTCGCCGATGCCCTCGGAATTGCCGCGGCCGCGCAGGTCCTGGATCGCGACGACATAGCCGCGCCGGGCGAAGTACTTGCCGACCGGCTCGACCTGCATGACCGGGTTCGACTTGTCGTAGGAGGTGCGGGTCAGGATGACAGGGAATCGACCGGGCTTCGGGCTGCCGTCGGGCAGGGCCGGGCGGTAGATGTCCGTCGCCAGCTTCACGCCGTCGGCCATCGGCACCATCACGTCGAGCGAGACCGAGATATGGTCGAGCGATCCGGCGTCGTGCTGCATCCTATGCCCCTTCCCCAAGACCCTGGGCCGCGATCTCTGCACGCGGCGACCGGATTGGCAATCTCCTCGGCGCGCGCGCCACCGGGCCCTTCCCTGACGACCGCTCCGGCGACGGCCGTCGCCCCGGGCGCCGGCATCGCGAGATCGGCAGCCTTGACGGCATCCGGATCCTGCAGGCGGTCCAACACTGACGCCGTCGCGACGCGGTGTTAAGATCGGGTCGAAGCGCCCATGACGGACCTCGTCGCATGATGGAATCGATCCCGGTCTTCTTCGATCCCCGCATGGTGGCCGATTCCGAGGGATTCTCTCCCTCGGCGGCGAAGCCCCTGGCGGTCGTGGAGAGCTGGCAGCGTCTGGGCGTCGCGCTGCGCGTCGTCGCGCCCGAACCCGCCACCCTCGGCGAACTCCACGCGGTGCATGACCCGGCATTCGTGGACGACGTGCTGGCCTGCCGCCGCGCCAACGGCTTCGGCAACCGTTCCGCGGCGGTCGCCAGGTCGCTGCGTTTCACCAGCGGCGCCATGCGCGCGGCGGCGTGGCACGCCTGGCGGCATGGCGGCGTCGCGGTCGCCCCGTGCGCGGGCTTCCACCACGCGGGATACGCAGGCCCGGGGGGGTTCTGCACCTTCAACGGGCTCATGGTCGCCGCAGCGGCGCTGCGCGCGGCGGGTGCGGCGCGCATCGGCATCGTCGACTGCGACATGCATTACGGCGACGGGACCGACGACATCGTCCGGCGTCTGGGCGCAGGCGACTGGGTCCGTCACTTCACCGCGGGCGCGACGTTCCACTCTTCCCGGCAGGCCGAGGCGTTCTTTCGCGAGCTCCCCGGAGTGCTGCGCGGGATGGCCGACTGCGACGTGGTGCTCTACCAGGCGGGCGCCGACCCGCATGTCGACGATCCGCTGGGCGGCTGGCTCACGACGGCGCAGCTCCGCCGGCGCGACGAGGCGGTCTTCCGCACGCTGCGCGACATGCGGGTGCCCGTCGCCTGGAACCTCGCCGGCGGCTACCAGCGCGAGCGCGACGGCAGCATCCCCAAGGTGCTGGTCATCCACGACAACACGATGCGCGCATGCGCCCGGGCTTATCTGGAGGCGGGACATGGCGACGAGGGCCCGGGCATGGCGTGATGCCGCGCGCCGGGCACGTCCGCGCAGCGCCTGGATCGCGACGGGACGGGCGATCGGATCGGGGCCGCCCTCGATCCCGGTTGGCGTCCTCGAGGCCGGCGGGCGGGCGGCGAACGAATTGACAAGCGCCGCCGCAGGGCCGGAGATTGCGTCCACCCGCCACGGCATGGCGTCGTCGGCGACCGCCTGAATGAGGACAGCGATGACCGCCATCCTGCGCGAGCGCAGCAGCAGCGAAACCGAAGCCGCCGAATGGGAGCTCCGGCGCGACATGGCCGCGGTGTTCCGGGTCGGCGCGCGGCTCGACTGGAACGAGCAGATCGGCAACCACAACTCGGTGATGCTGCCCGGAGACCGCGAGCGGCCGCTGTTCCTGATCAATCCCCGCGGTCTGCTTTTCCAGGAGATCACGGCGAGCTCGCTCATCGTCTGCGACCTCGACGGGAACGTCGTGCGCGGCAAGGGCGAGCTGCGAAAGGTCGCCTTCCACATCCATGCGCGCATCCATCTGCGCAATCCGGCGGCGGCCTGCGTGATCCATGTCCATCCGCCCTACCTCACGGCGTTGTCGCTGCTGGCCGACAGCGAACTCGAACTGGTCCACCACAACAACCTGCTGCTCAACGACCGCATCGTCTACGACCGGTCCGGCTACCAGCCGGTCGCCGACAACGAGGAAGGCGACCGGATCGCCGACCTGCTGGGCGACCGCACGATCATGGTCATGGCGCATCACGGCGTGACGACCGTCGGCGCCACCGTCCACGAAGCCTTCGACGAATGCTTCATCGCGGAGCGCAACGCGCGCATCCAGATGATCGCGTGGCAGACGGGCCGCCGCATGGCGACGCTGCCCGATCAGGCGCGGCGGCGCTACACGGGACCCTGGTCTCAGCGCGCCGACTCGCGGATGCATCTCGATGCCTGGCGGCGGATCCTCGACAGGGAAGAGCCCGACTACGCCTCGTGACGGCGCCGGTCAGCGCGCGGCGGCGGCGGCGCGCAGCCGGACCAGCAGCGCCTGCCCGGGCCGGCCGTCCTCCTCCAGGCGCTGGTCGCGCTGGAAGCGGCGGATGGCTGCCGTCGTGCGCGGGCCGGTAAGCCCGTCCATCTCGCCCCGGTAGAGGCCGAGCCGGCCCAGATGCCGCTGGATCTCGCGCAGGGTCTCGCGGGCGACCGTCTCCGCGGTCAATTCCTCCAGCCGCGCCGCCGCGAGGGTGTCGCCGGCGGCGGCGGCCAGAAGGTAGTGGGAGCGCGCCCGGCCGAGATCGCGTCCGCCCGGCGCGAGGCCGGCCTCGTGGATCTCCGCCAGCGCCATGTTCGCCTGGGGCAGCGTCTCGGCCGCCCGTTCGAACCAGGCGATCGCACGGGCCATGTCCGGCGCGCCGTCGATGCCGCGCGCATGGAAGGCGGCCAGGTTGTATTGCGACGGGCCGTAGCCTTGCGCGGCGGCACGCTCGTACCAGCGGGCGGCTTCGCGCATGTCCACCTCCACCCCGCGGCCGCGCTCGTGCAGAACGGCGAGGTTGTGCTGCGCGCGACCCATTCCCTGCTCCGCGGCCAGCCGGAACCAGAGCAGCGCCTCGCCCCAGTCCTGGGCCACGCCGTCGCCCCCGGCGAAGCGCGCGCCGAGCTCGAACTGGGCGTCGGCGTCGCCGCCCCGGGCCGCGTCGCGCAGGGTCGCGAGCGGATCGGCCGCCACGATCCGATGCGGCGTTGCCGGAGGGGCCGGGACATCGGCAGGGCCGGGTGCCGGTCCGGCCGGGGGCGCCGGGACCGCGATGGGCGGTGTCGCGGGCGCGGCGGCGAGCGGCGGCGGCTGGGGGGCGGTTGCGGGCAGGAATGTGCCGGCGGCGGGAATCGGCGGCGGGGCGCTGGCCAGCCGGTCGAGGCCGGTCAGGACATAGGCCGCGGCGCCGCCCATCACCGCGCCGGCAGCCGTGCCGATCAGCAGCATGCGTATCGCCAGGCGGCGGGCGCCGCCACCATCGGCGGCGGCGTTCGCGATCGCCGCGCCGAGCCATGTTCCGAGCGGGACCCCGTCCCGCGCGGCGCATCGCACGGCTGCGGCCTGATGGCTTGGATCCACCCCGTCGAGCCGCCAGGGCGCCGGCGGCGCGGCGCCGTCGGCACGCGGGCGTTCCGCTGGCGCGGGAACTTGCGGGTCGTCGGCGAGGTCGGTCATGCGGTGGCGGGCGGGCGCGGATCCGGGGAAGCGAAACGGGGCGGCGGGCGTTGTGGCCGGTGTCCTCCCCGTTGTCCCGGGGGGTGTCGAGTGCTAAGCACCGGCGCGACCGACCGGTCACGATAACGAGGTTTCGAAGCGATGGGAACGAGCGCGATGCCGGACACCCGCAAGGTCGCCCTGATCACCGGGGTGACCGGCCAGGATGGCGCCTATCTCGCCGAACTGCTGCTGGCCAAGGGCTACGTGGTCCACGGCATCAAGCGGAGATCCTCGTCGTTCAACACCGCCCGGGTCGACCATCTCTACGCCGACCCGCACGAGAGCGACGTGCGCTTCTTCATGCATTACGGCGACATGACGGATGCGACCAACCTGATCCGGATCGTCCAGGAGACCCGGCCGGCCGAGATCTACAACCTCGCCGCGCAGAGCCACGTCCAGGTCAGCTTCGAGACGCCGGAATACACCGCCAACTCCGACGGGATCGGTACGCTGCGTCTGCTCGAGGCGCTGCGCATTCTCGGCATGGAGAAGACCGCGCGGTTCTACCAGGCCTCGACGTCGGAACTCTACGGCCTGGTCCAGGAACGGCCGCAGCGCGAGACGACGCCCTTCCGGCCGCGCAGCCCCTATGCCGCGGCCAAGCTCTATGCCTACTGGATCACGGTGAACTATCGCGAGGCCTACGGCATGTTCGCCGCCAACGGCATCCTCTTCAATCACGAGGGGCCGACGCGCGGCGAGACCTTCGTCACGCGCAAGATCACCCGCGCGGTCGCGGCGATCCATCTCGGCTACCAGAAGAAGCTCTATCTGGGGAATCTCGATGCCAGCCGCGACTGGGGCCATGCCCGGGACTATGTCGAGGGCATGTGGCGGATCCTTCAGCACCGCGTCGCCGACGATTTCGTTCTCGCCACCGGCGAGACCCATACGGTGCGCGAATTCGTCGCCCGTGCCTTCGCCGAGACCGGCCGGGAGATCGTGTGGCGCGGGGCCGGCATCGACGAGAAGGGCATCGATGCGCGGACCGGCGAGACCCTGGTCGAGATTGATCCGCGCTATTTCCGCCCGACGGAGGTCGAGTTCCTGCTGGGCGATCCGTCCAAGGCGAAATCAGAACTGGGCTGGACGCATCGGACCAGCTTCCCCGAACTGGTCGCGGAGATGCTGCGCAGCGACCTGGAGGCGGTCCGCCGCGAGCGCGGCGCCATGGGCCGGCGGGGCGAAGGATGAGCGGCTACGACCTGCGCGGCAAGCGCGTCTGGGTCGCCGGCCATCGCGGCATGGTCGGCGCCGCGCTCGTGCGCCGGCTGGGCCACAGCGGCTGCGAGATCCTGACTGCCGGGCGCGAGGAGGTCGATCTCGTCCGCCAGGAGGCGGTCGAACGCTGGATGGAACGCACCCGGCCGCAGGCGGTGCTGCTCGCCGCCGCGCGCGTCGGCGGCATCGTCGCCAACGATTCCCGCCCGGCGGACTTCATCTACGACAACCTGATGATCGAGGCCAATGTCGTCCATGCCGCATGGAAGACGGGCGTCGAAAAGCTGCTCTTTCTCGGCTCGACCTGCATCTATCCGCGCCTCGCGCCGCAGCCGATCGAGGAGGACGCGTTGCTGACCGGGCCGCTGGAGCCGACCAACGAGTGGTATGCGGTCGCCAAGATCGCCGGCATCAAGCTCTGCCAGGCATATCGCCGCCAGCACGGCGCGCGCTTCATCGCCGCCATGCCGACGAACCTCTTCGGGCCGCACGACAACTACGACCTCGAGACCAGCCATGTCGTCGGCGCGCTGATGGTCAAGATCCATCGCGCCAAGCTCGCCGGTGCCGCCAGCGTCGAGATCTGGGGGTCGGGGACGCCGCGACGCGAGTTCCTCCATGTCGACGACTGCGCCGACGCCTGCGTGTTCCTGCTGGAGAACTACGACGAGGCCGGCATCGTCAACATCGGCGTGGGCTCCGACGTCACGATCGCCGAGTTCGCCGAAACGCTGGCGCGCGTGATCGGCTGGTCCGGCCGCTTCGAATACGACCGCAGCCGTCCGGACGGGACGCCGCGAAAGATGGTCGCGACGGGGCGCATCAACGCCCTGGGCTGGCGGGCCCGCATCGGCCTCGAGGAGGGCTTGCGCTCGGCCTACGCATGGTTCCTCGCCAACGCGCCGGAGGCGCGGCCGCCGGCCTGACCGCGCGGCCGCCGGCGTTCAGTCGGCCGTCCAGCCGCCATCGACCAGCAGCGACGTGCCGGTGACCAAGGCCGCGGCGTCGCTCGCCAGATAGAGGATCGCTCCCATCAGGTCCTCGACCTGCCCCACGCGGCCGAGCTTGATCTTGGACAGCACCCAGTCGCGGATCGCGGGATCGGCCAGGCCCGGCCGGCTCATCGGCGTCTCGATGAAGGTCGGGCAGAGCGTGTTGACGCGGATGCCCAGCGGCGCCAGTTCCAGCGACGCCGCCTTGGTCAGGCCCTCGAGCGCGAATTTGGTGGCGCAATAGACGCTCCGGCGCGGACCGCCGACATGACCCATCTGCGACGAGACGTTGACGATCGACCCGGCGAAGCCGGCCGCCTTCATGCCGCGCGCCACCTCCTGCATGACGAAGAAGGCTGCGCGCAGGTTGAGGTCGAGGATCGCGTCGTAGTCGGCCTCGGTCACCTCCAGAAAGGGCGCATGGCGCGAGCTGCCGGCATTGTTCACCAGGACGTGGAAGGCCGGACGTGCGGCAAGGGCCGCGCGCATCGCGCCGAGATCGGTGACGTCCAGCGCCAGCGCCTCGGCCACGCCGCCGGTCGCGCGGATCGCGGTCGCCGCAGCCTCGACCTCGGCGCCGCTGCGCGCGGCGAGCGTGACGGCCGCGCCCGCTTCGGCGAGCGCGGCGGCGGCCGCGAGGCCGATGCCGCGCCCGGCGCCGGTGACCAGCGCGCGCCGGCCGTCGAGCCGGAAGGAGGGGGTACGGGGCAGGGCGGTCATTCGGCGGCTCCGGCGTAGGGGACGTTGCGTCCGCCGTAGCGTCGCACGCGCACATTCGCCTGCTCGGCATGGCCATAGAAGCCCTCGAGCACGCACAGCCGCGAGCAATGCTCGCCGATCAGCGCCGAGGCGGCGTCGCTCGTGACGCGCTGGTAGGTGCAGGTCTTGAGGAACTTTCCGACCCAGAGGCCACCGGTGTAGCGCGCGGCGCGGCGCGTGGGCAGCGTGTGGTTGGTGCCGATCACCTTGTCGCCGTAGGACACGTTGGTGCGGGGTCCGAGGAACATCGCGCCGTAGTTGGTCATGCGCGCGAGGAACCAGTCGGGATCGCGGGTCATGACCTGGACATGCTCGCAGGCGATGCGATCGGCCTCGCGCGCCATGTCGGCGTCGTCGTCGCAGAGGATGACCTCGCCGAAATCGCGCCAGGCCGCCGCCGCGACGTCGGCGGTCGGCAGTATCGTCAGCAGCCGCTCGACTTCCGCCATCGTCGCGCGCGCCAGCCGCTCCGAGGTCGTCAGCAGGAAGGCCGGAGAGGTCGGACCGTGCTCGGCCTGACCCAGCAGATCGGTGGCGCAGATCTCGGCATCGACGGTCTCGTCCGCGATCACCATGGTCTCCGTCGGGCCTGCGAGCAGGTCGATGCCGACCCGGCCGAAGAGCTGGCGCTTCGCCTCGGCGACATAGGCGTTGCCAGGACCGACGATCATGTCGACGGGTGCGATGCTGGCGGTCCCCAGCGCCATGGCTCCCACCGCCTGGACGCCGCCCAGGACGTAGATCTCGTCGGCGCCGCCAAGATGCATCGCGGCGACGATGGCCGGATGCGCCCCGCCCTTGAACGGCGGCGCGCAGGCGACGATGCGCCTGACCCCCGCGACCCGGGCGGTGACCACCGACATATGGGCCGAGGCCACCATCGGATAGCGCCCGCCGGGCACGTAGCAGCCGACGGCGTTGACGGGGATGTTGCGATGCCCGAGCACCACGCCCGGCATCGTCTCGACCTCGATGTCCTGCAGGGCCGCCTTCTGCTTCTCGGCGAAGTTGCGTACCTGGGCCTGGGCGAAGCGGATGTCGTCAAGGTCGCGTTTGGCGACCTTCGACATCGCGGCCTCGATCTCGGCGCCGGTCAGCCGGAAGCTCGCCGGCGACCAGCCGTCGAACTTGCCGGACAGATCGCGCACCGCGGCGTCGCCGCGCGTCTCGATGTCCGACAGGATGGACTCGACCGTCGAGCGGACCTTCGCGTCCGCCTCGGCCCTGAGCCCGGCATCGATGCCCCGCTTGAGATGACGCGCCATGTCGGCCCTCGCTCTGGATTGCAGGAGCGGAACAGGCCATGACCGGGGTCGGGGCGTCAACCGGTCCGCCGCAGTTGCCGCCGGCGTCCGGCCCCGCTATATCGCAGCGACGCGTTGGGGCGTCGCCAAGCGGTAAGGCAGCGGTTTTTGGTACCGCCATCCCTAGGTTCGAATCCTAGCGCCCCAGCCATCCCTTGCCCGGCGCGAGGCTCGCTTGCCCGGCCAGCGGACCTGCGGGTCACCATGGAGAGTCCGCGATGAACCGACCCGCCCGCGCCGCCTGCGTCATCGGCTGGCCGGCGAAGCAGTCCCGTTCGCCCAGGCTGCATGGCTACTGGCTGCGCCGTTACGGGATCGACGGCGATTATCGCATCGAGGAGCAGCCGCCCGAGGCCTTCGCGGGCTTCGTGCGCGACCTGGCGGCGCATGGCTATGTCGGCGCCAACGTGACGATGCCGCACAAGGACGCCGCCTTTGCGCTGTCGCAGCCCGACGATCGCGCCCGGGCGGTCGGCGCGGCGAACACGCTGTGGCTGGAAGGCGACACGCTCCGGTCGACCAACACGGATGTCGAGGGCTTCGTCGACGCGCTCGATGCCATGGCGCCCGGCTGGGACCGCACGACGCGCTCGGCCGTCATCCTGGGCGCGGGCGGCACCGGCCGCGCGATCGCCTATGGTTTCCTGGAGCGGGGCCTGGGCGAGATCCATGTCGTCAACCGGACCCTCGCCAAGGCCGAGGAGATCCGCGCGCGCTTCGGTTCCGCGATCCATCCCGCAAGCTGGGAGGATCTGCCGCGCCTGCTGCGCGACACGCGGCTGCTCGCCAACGCCACCTCGGTCGGCATGATCGGCAAGGATCGGATGGCGTTCGACCTGTCGCCGATGCCCGAGGGCAGCGTCGTCGCCGACGCGGTCAATGTTCCGCTGGTGACGCCGCTGCTCGCCGCGGCGGAACAGCGCGGCTTTCGGACGTCCAATGGCCTGGAGATGCTGCTGCGCCAGGCGGTACGCGGTTTCCAGCTGTGGTTCGGCGTGCGCCCCGAGGTGACCGACGAACTGCGCCAGCTGATCGCCGCCGACATCCCGCCGCGCTGAACCCGCTCCGCGGGCGTCGTCACCCGCCCGCGATGCCGCGGAACATGATCCGGGCGAGATCCTCGAGGCCGGTCGCCGGCGCCCAGCCCCAGTCCCGCCGCGCCTGGGAATCGTCGATCCTGCAGGGCCAGGATTCCGCGATCTGCTGGCGGTGATCGGGCTCGTAGCGGCATTCGAAGCCCGGGACATGACGGGCGACTTCGGCGGCCAGTTCCGCCGCGCTGAAGGCGAGCCCGCCCATGTTGTAGCCGGTGCGCACCGTCAGCGCGGCAGGGTCCGCGGCCATCAGCTGCAGCGTGCCGCGGATCGCGTCGTCGATATAGAGCAGGGGCAGGACGGTGTCCGGCCGCACGAAGCACGTGTAGCGACCCTCGCGCCGCGCCGCGAAGAAGATCTCGACCGCGTAGTCGGTCGTGCCGCCGCCCGTGAAGGCGCGGTAGCTGAGCAGGCCCGGATAGCGGATGCTCCGCACGTCCAGGCCGTGGCGGCGTGCGTAGTAGCTGCAGAGCGCCTCCCCGGCCAGCTTCGTCACCCCGTACATCGTCCCCGGTTCCAGGATCGTGCGCTGCGGGGTGTCTTCGCGCGGCGTGGTCGGGCCGAATACGGCGATCGAGCTGGGCCAGAACACCTGCCGCAGCGACAGCTCGACGCCCAGGTCAAGCACATGCTTCAGGCTGACGAGGTTGACGTCCCAGGCGCGATCCGGCTCCGCCTCGCCGCGTGCGGAGAGCAGCGTCGAGAGATGGCACACCGCGTCGACGCGATGCGCGCGGATCGCGTCGTGCAGCGCCTGCCTGTCGGTGGCGTCGATCGTCGTGCAGGGCCCGCCGCGGCGCATTTCTCCGGGAAGCGGCGTAAGATTGCCCGCGGCGATCACGTTCTCGGCGCCCAGCTCGGCGCGCAGCACCGGAACCAGGTCGGCACCCACCTGGCCGGCGGCGCCGGTGACGAGGATGCGGCTGAAGCGCGCGGAAAGGCCATATGACATGTCTCGAATCTATCCGACGCCGCGGCGTCACGCATCACCGGTCGCGCGCGCCGGTCTTGGGGGCGGCGTCGGCCGGGCTCGCCCCGGCAGGCTTGTTCAGGACCTTCACGGCGCGGTGCCGCCCGGCATGGCCAGGCCGATGCGCCGCGGCGTCTCGCAGACGCCCGGCCCGGATTGCGTCGCGCGACCGGCTTGAGCGATGCGCGCCGACGATCTTCCGCCGTCGCTGCGATCCTTTCTCGTCGATCCCGGCCGCCTGCCGGACGACGTGTCGGGGGTCTGGGATGCGCTTGCGGCGCGCTCCGCGGTTCCCGATCCGTCCTGCTGCGGCCCGGTCTGGCAGGCGACCGCCCTGGCATGTTCGCGCCGCGCCGGCGCGCCCGTCTTCCTTCGCCAGTCCGGCGACAGCCAGATCGCCTTCGCGCTGTCGGCATCGCCGTCGGGATTGCATTTCGGGCCCCTCGAGGCCCATTGGGGCTTCGGCTGTCCGATGCTGGGACCGGGGGCGAGCGACCTGCTCTTCGACATGATCGGGCAGCTGAGGGGGGCTGCGCTTCCGGTGCCGGTCACGATCGATGTTCCGGGCCTCCAGCCCGGCGGTCTGCATGAGCGACAGCTTGCGGTCGCCTTTCCCGACCGGCACCTGCTCGAGCAGGACCCCCATGCCGCGGCAAGCCTGGGCGGCGGCATCGAAGGCTGGATGTCCCGGCGCAGCGCCAATTTCCGCCGCAACCTGCAACGCGCCCGGCGCGCGGCCGATGGCCATGGCCTCGGTTTCGAACGGCATGCCCCGCTGACCGCGCAGCAGGCCCGCGCCCTCTATCGGCGCATGCTCGACATCGAGGTCAGGAGCTGGAAGGGACCGGGGCGCGAAGGGCTGCTGGCCCTGCCCGAATTCTACGGCATGCTTCTGGAGGCCTATGCACGACGCGGCGCCGCCCGGGTGATCATCGCGCGGGCCGGGCGCGAAGACGTCGGCTTCTGCTTCGGCGGCCTGTCCCGCGGGATCTATCGTGGCCAGCAGACCAGCTATGTCCAGGCCTGGCGCGACGTCAGCCCCGGCTTGCTGATGCATCGGGAGACCGCGAGCTGGCTGTGCGAAGACGGCGCCCGCCTGCAGCATTTCGGCCCCGCGCAGCCCGGCATGGACTACAAGGCCAGGTTCTGCGAGCTGCTCCAGCCCAGCGTACGCGTGATCGCGGATCTGGAACGCTGACCCGGATGGGGCGCGACATCGCGCGGCCCCGCGTCGCGTCCTTGCGCCGGGGCTCCGTCTCTCAGGACGTCGATCGCGCCAGCGCCGCCTCCATGCGGTCGAGCGCTTGGGCGAGGGTGGCGCGGCGGCAGCCGAAATTGAGCCGGACATGGCCCTCGCCCAGCGGGCCGAACTCGCCGCCGGGCGATAGGGCGACGCGCGCATGATCCAGGAAGAAGGCCTGCGGGTCGACGCCCAGCGCCAGTCTGCGGCAATCGAGCCAGGCCAGGAACGACGCCTGGGGCGGGCGGAAGCCGATCGCGGGGAAGCGGCGTGCGATCTCGCGCGTCAGGAAGTCGCGGTTGGCGCCAAGATAGGCGACCAGCGCGCGACGCCAGGCTTCGCATCCGGTCAGCGCGGCCTGCGTCGCCGCGAGCCCCATCAGATTGACGCTGTCGACCATGCCGGCGCGCGCGGCGGTGACGCGCTGGCGCAGCGCGGCGTCCGGGATGATCGCGAAGGCGGCCTTCAGGCCGGCGACGTTGTAGGTCTTGCTGGCCGACATCAGCGTGACGCTGTGCGCGGCGATCTCGGGTGCGAGCGAGGCGATCGGGACATGGCGACGGGCGTCGCCGTCGAGGACGAGGTCGCAGTGGATCTCGTCGGAGACGACCAGGACATCGTTGGCGAGGCAGGTCTGGGCGATCGCCGCGAGCTCGGCGCGCGCATAGACCTTGCCGGTGGGATTATGCGGATTGCACAGCAGCAGCGCGCGCGTGTCCGGGGCGCCCAGCGCCGCATCCAGCGCCGGCAGATCCGCTTCGATGTCGTCGGCCGTCGCGGCCAGGGGCACCTCGACGCGGCGCAGACCCCAATGCCCCGGCGCGGCGCGCAGCGGCGCGTAGACCGGCGTCTGGATCACGACGCCGTCGCCCGGTTTCAGCAGGCCGCGCAGCGCCATGTTGAAGCCGGGCTCGACGCCCGGCAGCATCACGACGGCCTCGGGCGCCACGCGCCAGCCATGCCGCTGCTCCAGCATCGCGACGATGGCCTCGATCAGGGCCGGCGTCGCCGCCGCATAGCCGAAGGCCGCATGCTCGACGCGCGCGCGCAGCGCCTCGAGGACGGGCCGGGGCACGGCAAAGTCCATGTCCGCGACCCAGAGCGGCAGCACGTCCGCGTCGTATCGGTTCCATTTGCGGCAGTCCGGGGCCGCGCGGCGGTCGAGCGGTGCGTCGAAGTCGAAGCTGTCCATGGGTGTGCCGGATGTCAGGAGTCGGCGAGGACCAGATGGTCTGGCGAAGCCGCCGTGTAGCGGCGCGCGGGCGGGACATGGTCCGGCGGCCGCAGCGGGCTCGGCAATTCACCGTCCTCGATCGCCGCGCGATCGCGCCGGCGCGCCGGATCCGGCACCGGCACGGCGGCCAGCAGGCGGCGCGTATAGGGATGGCGCGGGTCGCCGAAGACGCTGGCGCGAGGGCCGATCTCGACGATCTCGCCCGATCGCATCACGGCGACGCGGTGGGCGATCCGCTCGACCACGGACATGTCGTGCGAGACGAAGAGGAAGGCGATGCCGAGATCCCGCTGCAGCTCCAGCATCAGGTTGACGACCTGCGCCTTGATCGAGACGTCCAGCGCCGAGACCGCCTCGTCGGCCACGATCAGGGCCGGGTCCAGGGCGAGCGCGCGGGCGATGCACAGGCGCTGCTTCTGGCCGCCGGAGAACTGGTGCGGATAGCGCGACAGCATCTCTGCCGGCAGCCCGACGCGCGCCATCAGCGTCTCGGCGCGCGCGCGCGCCGCCGGCGCATCCGCAAGGCCATGGGCGCGCAGCGGCTCGGCCAGAAGCTCGCCGGCGCTGAGACGCGGGTTGAGGCTCGACATCGGGTCCTGGAAGATCATCTGCATGCGTCGCCGGTAGCGGCGCAGCGTCTCCCCGGACAGCGCCAGGACGTCGACGCCGTCGACCTCGATCGCGCCGGCGGCCGGTTCGACCATTCGCAGGATCGAGCGCCCGATCGTCGACTTGCCGCATCCCGACTCGCCGACCAGCGCCAGCGTCTCGCCCGCGCGCAGGTCGAAGGACACGTTCTCGACCGCGTGGACCCGGGCGCGCACGCGGCCGAAGATCCCGCCGCGCAGGTCGAAGCGCGTCGTCAGCCCCTCGACGCGCAGCACGATCGGCGCGGCCGGATCGAGCGGCCGGCCGGCCGGTGCCGCCACGGCGTCGTCGCCGGTCGCTGCGGCCGGGAACGGGGCCGGATGGGGCGAGTCGCGCATCGCGCCAAGCCGCGGCACGGCTGCGAGCAGGCTGCGCGTATAGGCGGCGCGCGGTGCGGCGAACACGCCCTCGGTCGTACCGCTCTCGATGATGCGGGCGTCGCGCATCACCGCCATGCGGTCGGCTGTCTCCGCCACCACCCCCATGTCGTGGGTGATGAACAGCACCGCCATGCCGTCCTCGTCCTGAAGTTCGCGGATCAGGCGCAGGATCTGCGCCTGCACGGTGACGTCGAGCGCGGTGGTCGGCTCGTCCGCGATCAGCAGGCGCGGCCGGCCCGCCAGCGCCATCGCGATCATCGCGCGCTGCAGCATGCCGCCGGACAGCTGGTGCGGGTGGTCGTCGAGCCGGCCGCCGGCCCCCGGGATGCGCACGCGGTCGAGCAGGCGGTGCGCCTCCGCGCGCGCCGCGCGCGGAGGCAGGCCGCGATGCCGGCGCAGGGTTTCGCCCAGCTGCGCGCCGATGGTCATGACCGGGTTCAGGCTGGTCATCGGCTCCTGGAAGATCATCGCCATCGCCGCGCCGCGCAGTCCTTCCATCTCCGGCTCGCGCAGCGCAAGCAGGTCGCGACCTTCGAGCAGGACGCGGCCGCGCACCCGCGCGGCGGGCGGCAGCAGCCGCATGACCGACAGCGCGGTGACGCTCTTGCCGGAACCCGACTCGCCGACCAGGGCGAGCGTCTCGCGCGACGCCACCGAAAAGGCGACGTCGTCGACGACGGTTCGCCAGCCCTCCGCCGCTGGAAACGAGGTCGTCAGGCCGGCGACGTCGAGGACGACCAAGGGCGGGCTCCGATCCGAGGGCGCACGAGCTTGTCGCTCGCTCGGGCCCCAGTCTATACCGTTGGTCCTGGACGGGGGCCATGACATGACGGACGACCGACGCGCGCGGGTCCTGCTGACCCCGGCGCAGCTCATGGCGGCGATCGACGGCGACGCGCCGCCCGCGATCCTCGCGGTGCAGTCGGTCAATCCCTATACCGGGCGGATCTCGGAGCGCGGCCGGCGCGTGCCGGGCGCCGTCGATGCCGAGGTCTATACCGATTTCTGCGGCCCGCCGAGCGCAACGGGCGGACAGCGGCCGCTGCCGGACATCGCCGCGCTGCAGGCCAACGCACGGCGCTGGGGCCTGAGCCGGGACCGCATGGTGGTGGTCTACGACGACGACCGCAACATGACCGCGGCGCGCGCGTGGTGGGTGCTGCGCTGGGCGGGCCTGCCGGACGTGCGCGTGCTCGATGGCGGCCTGCCGGCGTGGCTCGCCGCGGGCATGCCGGTCGCGCATGCGCCCGGGCGGCCGGCGCCGAGCGTCGTCGACCTGTCGCCTGGCCACATGCCCGAACTCGACGCCGATGCGTGCCTCGCTCTCGCACGCCGCGGGGTGCTGCTCGACGCGCGGATCCGCCCCAACTACATCGGCGGCCGTCCGGTGCCGGGGCAGCCGGCGCGCGGCCATATCCCCGGGGCCCTCAGCGTTCCGGCCCATGACAACTTCACCGATCCCGGGCCGTTCACGGACAGCGAGACGCTGGCCGAGCTCTATCGCGGCCTCGGCGCCGATGGCGCACGCCCGGTCGGCGTCTATTGCGGCGCCGGCATGTCTGCGGCGGTCACCGTTCTCGCGCTCGCCGCCGTCGGGATCGAGGCCGGCCTCTATGTCGGCTCGTGGTCGGCCTGGGCCAGCGATCCCCAACGCCCTGTCGCGACCGGCGCCGGTCCCGGCTGACGCTCCGCCGTGGCGCGCCTTGCCGCCACGCTGCTGCGCTTGTTATTGATGCGTCCGGGGGAGGCGTCACGCTGGCGCCGTTTCTTTCCAGGGGGAAATCAATGTCGTTCTCACGCCGTCGCCTCGCCGCGACACTCGCGGCGTCGCTCTTCGCTGCGCCGGTCCTGGCACAGACGCCCGATCCCGCGCGTACGCTGGTCGTCGCGGTGCCGTCCGATGCCGTCGGGCTGGAACCCGGCGCCAACCGCGCCGAGCCGATCGGCAGCGAGGTCATCCTCAACGTCTTCGACACGCTGGTCGCCTGGACGCCGCCCGATTTCGCTGCGCTCGAAGGGCGCCTCGCGACGCGCTGGACGGTGTCGGCGGACGGGAAGAGCTTCGAGTTCGAACTGCGCGAAGGCGTGAAGTTCCACGACGGGACCGATTTCGACGCGGCGGCGGTGAAGTTCTCGCTCGAGCGCACCAAGGCGATGAATCCCTTCGCCCAGGCCTCGTTCAACCTCATCTCCGAGATCGCGGTCGTGTCGCCGCGCGTCGTGCGGATCTCGTTGAGCGAACCCTATCCCGCCTTCCTGTCGATCCTGGCGCAGCCGCAATCGGCGATCGTCAGCCCGGCGGCCGTGGCGCGACATGGGGAACAATTCGCGGTCAACCCCGTCGGCACCGGGCCTTTCGTGTTCCGCGCGCGCCAGGCCGACACGAACATCGTCCTCGACGCCAATCCGGCCTATTTCCGCGGCGCGCCCAAGGTCGACCGTCTGGTCTATCGCATCATCCCGAACGCCTCGACGCGCCGGCTTGAGCTCGAGAACGGCGGGGTCGACATCATCCAGCAGGCGGGCCAGCTGGCGGCGATCCCGTCCGAGACGATCCAGGCGCTGCGCAACAACCGCAACGTCGCCATCATCGAGGTGCCGAGCCAGATCATCCGCCAGCTGGAATTCAACAACAAGAAGACGACCGGTCCCTTCGCCGACATCCGCGTGCGCCGGGCGGTCATGCATGCGATCGACTATGACGGCCTGCTCCAGGGCGTGTTCGGCAACACCGCGGACCGCGTCTACGGGCCGCTGACCTCGAACAGCTGGGCCTTCAATCCCAGGATCCGCGATCTGGCGCCGAAATACGATCCGGCCCAGGCGCGCCGGCTGCTCGCCGAGGCCGGCGTGCGTCCGGGATCGCTGACCGTGCCGCTCTACACGTTCCAGGGCGCGCTCTGGGGAGCGGTCGCGACCTTCGTCCAGGCCAATCTCGCGGATGTCGGGATCAACGTGACGATCCAGCAGACCGAGTTCCCGGCGCTGCGCGCGCTGCACACGAGCGGCAATTTCGACATCGCGCTCGATGGCCGCCAGCCCTGGTACAACGACCCCGACGCCCATATCACGATCGGCTATCTGTCCTCGCTCGCCGACAGCGCGATGACCTTCCGCTTCCCGAAGGACGATGCGCTCGACGCGGCGATCCTGAAGGCGCAGCAGACGGTCTCGATGGAGGAACGCAAGGCGCTCTACTTCAAGCTGCAGGAAGACATCCTGGCGCGCGCCCCGGGAGCCTTCCTCTTCAGCCCGAAGCTGATCGTCTTCGCGCGGGCCAATGTCCGCGGCCTGGTCATCAACAGCGCGCCGCCGCTGACCGAGTACTGGAGCGTCGCCAAGCAGTGACCGGAACCCGCACGGGCGGGCGCGGGCGGACCCTGGCGACATGAGATTCGTCGCCGGGCGGCTGGCCGCCCTCGTGCCCGTGCTGGCGCTGGTTCTGGCGATCGTCTTCCTGCTGGTCCGCGCGATCCCCGGCGACCCTGCCGTGGTGCTGCTCGGACCCGGGGCGACGGAGGCGCAGATCGCGGCGCTGCGCGGCCAGCTGCGCCTCGACCTGCCGGCGCCGCTGCAGTTCCTGGAATATCTCGCCGCCCTGGCGCGTGGGGACCTGGGCCTGTCGCTCAAGACCGGCGAGCCCGTGCTGCGCGAGATCCTGTTGCGGCTGCCGGCGACTGTCGAACTGACCGTGCTGGCGACGCTGGCGGCCGTGCTGGCCGGCATCCCGCTCGGCGTCGTCTGCGCGACCCGCGCCAACGGGCCACTCGACCATGCGCTGCGCCTGGTGTCGCTGGTCGGCGTGTCCGTCCCGGCCTTCCTGCTGGCGCTGGTCCTGCAGCTGGTCTTCGCCAACTGGCTCGGCTGGCTGCCGGTGTCCGGCCGGACGAGCGCGCTTGCGCTCGATCCGCCGATCACCGGCTTTGCGGTGCTCGATGCGCTGCTGCGCGGCGACGCGGCGGCGGCGCGCAGCGCGCTCGCCCATCTGGTCTTGCCCTGCGCCGTGCTTGCGGCGTTCCTCGCGGCGACGCTGGGGCGCTATGTGCGCAACAGCATGCTCGAGACGCTGGGCGAGGATTTCGTGCGCACCGCGCGCGCCAAGGGCATGGTCCGCGCGCGGGTCGTCTATGTCCATGCGCTGCGCAACGCGCTGCTGCCGGCGGTGACGGTCATCGGCCTCAAATCCGCGGAGATGCTGGGTGGGGCGATCCTGACCGAGACGATCTTCGCGTGGCCCGGCATCGGTCGCTACATGTTCGAGGCGATCCGCAACCGCGACTTTCCAGTGATCCAGGGCACGACGCTGGTCTTCGCGCTGATCTACGTGACCATGTCCCTGGTCGTCGACCTGATCCACGCCGCGCTCGATCCGCGCGTGCGCAAGCGGCTGCGGTGATCGGCGCCATGGCCGGCTTCGCGGCGTTCCTGAGGACCAACCGGCTGGCGGCGCTCGGCTTCGCGCTGCTGGCGGCCATCCTGGTCTGCGTGATCGCCGGGCCGCTGGTCTACGAGGTCTCGCCGACGCGACTCAACATCCTCAAGCGCCTCGCCCCGCCGGGCGCGGAGTTCTGGCTCGGCACGGATTCGCTTGGCCGCGACGTGCTCGCCCGCGTGCTGCATGGCGGCCGCGTCACGCTGGTGGTGGGCTGCGGCGTGGTCGCGCTCGCCTTCGTCGCCGGCGCCACGATCGGCATGGTCTCGGGCTTCGCGGGCGGCTGGATCGACGCGGTCGTGATGCGCCTCGCCGACGCGATGCTGTCCTTTCCCTCCCTGGTGCTGGCGATCGCGCTGGCCGCCGCCTTCGGCCCCAGCCTGGAGAACGCGATGCTGGCGGTCGCGATCACCCTGACGCCTCAATTCGCGCGCGTGGCGCGCGCCCAGGCGGTCAGCGTCTCGGCGCGTCCCTATGTCGAGGCCGCGGTGACGCTGGGTCTCCCCCGGCGCCGGATCCTGCTGCGCTACGTGTTCGCCAATGGTCTCGGGCCGCTCTTCGTCCAGGCGACGCTGGCGCTGGGGGCGGCGATACTGCAGACGGCCTCGCTCGGCTTTCTCGGCCTCGGCGCGCAACCGCCGGCCGCCGAATGGGGGGCCGACGTCTCGATCAATCTCGACTTCGTGCGCAGCGCGCCCTGGGTGGCGCTGGCGCCGGGCGCCGGGATCCTGCTCGCGGTCATGGCCTTCAACCTGATCGGCGACGGCCTCGCCGAATGGCTCGATCCGCGCCGTCGCCCGGCGCTCTGACGACAGGATGACCCGCCGATGACCGGACTCTCGATCGCGCTCGCCAAGGTCGACGCCCTGCCGGCGACGCGCGTCACCGACGACACCAGCATCCTCACGCTCAAGCGGCTGGCCTTCGAGCCGCTGGTGACCTGGGACGACGGCCATGCGCGGCCGGGCCTGTTCGGCGCCTGGGAGCACGACGCGACCGGACGGCGCTGGACGTTTCGTCTGCGCGACGACGCGGCCTTCCATGACGGCACAAGGGTCGTCGCCGGCCATGTGCTGGATTTCGTCGCGGGCATCCTCGATTCGGTCGACATGTTCGGGATGCGCTGGTCCTACGCGCGCTATCTGGCGCGCACCCGCCTGTCCGCGCCCGACAGCCGGACCGTCCGGGTCGAGAGCGAGCATCCCTTCGCAGACATCCTCGACGTCTTTTCCGAGTTCTACCTTCCGCGTCTCGCCGCCGATGGCCGCGCCACGCTGGGGACCGGCCCCTACCGGATCGCCGAGCTGGCCGCGGGCGCGCGGGCGGTTCTCGAGGCGGCGGGGCCGGGGCCGGCGCCCGGCGGGGTGACGCGGATCGCGCTCGATTGCGTGCCGGATGCCGAGTCGCGCTGGCATCGTCTGCGCGAGGGCCGCGCCGATGCGGCGATGCAGCTCGAGCACATGGACACGCCGCCGGCGCGCGACGACCAGTGGCGCTGGCTGACGGCGACCAGCACCTTGTCGGTGATGTACTACCTGAATTGCCTCGCCGGTCCCTTCGCCGCGCCGTCGTTGCGACTGGCGGCGAATCTGGCGGTCGACAAGGACGCGCTGGTGCGCGAGGTGTTCCATGGCCTCGCGGTGCCCTCCTCGACCGTCGTCAGCCCGGCGCATCTGGGCATGGGCGCGGCGGGGATTTCGCCTATCCCCTGCGATCCCGGCAAGGCGCGCGCGCTGGTCGATGCGGCCGCGCCGTCGCGCGATCTGCTGCTGCGGACCCCGACCCACATGCCCGAGCGGTCGCCGGAGATCAGCCGCTTCGTCGCCGCCGCGCTCGAGCGCATCGGCTTCCGGGTCACGATCGAGACCGAGGCGGACCGGCCCGAATATGCGCGGCAGGTCGGACGCAAGCGCATCGGCGATCTCGCGATCTTCGACTCATCGCCGCACAGCACCTTCCGCGTGCTCGACGACAAGATCTCCAGCGCGCAGCGGGCGGTCTGGTGGCAGGGCTATCACGACGACGAGGTCCAGGCGCTGATCGCGGCCGCCAACGATGCGCTCGCGCCGGCGGCGCGCGCGGCCGCCTATGGCGCGTGTCTGCGGCGGCTGCGGCAGAATCCGCCCTGGCTCTACCTCGTCCACCCCATCGCCTTGGCCGCAGCGCGGCGCGGCGCGCCCCCGCTCGCGCTCGACGCCAAGGGCACGCTCGGCATCGGTTGACGCCCTTTTCCGGAGAGTTCCCATGAAGACCGACTATGCGATCACGTTCTTCTATTACGAGGACATCGGACCGATCGCGCGCTTCTACGAACAGGTCCTGGGCTTCGAACTGGTCCTCGACCAGGGGCTGGCGCGCATCTACAGGGTGGCGCCGAATTCCTATTTCGGCATCGTCGATGGCAATCGCGGCCACCTGCGCCACCAGCCGCAGAGTGCGGCGCTGTTCACCATCGTGGCCGAAGACGTCGCCGGCTGGCATGCGAAGCTGGAGGCGGCCGGCGTGCCCGGGCTGACGGCGCTGCAGCGCGGCCGATTCTGCGACCATTTCTTCTTCCGCGATCCGGCCGGCTACGCGCTGGAGATCCAGCGCTTCCATGATCCGGCCGTGGCCGCGCTGTTCCGATGAGCGACGCCGACGCGGCCTGGCGCGACGCAGCCCGCGCCTTCGCCGCGCGCCATCGCGACGCCCTGGCGGCGCCCCTCGACACGCCGCTGCCGCGGCTGGTCGCCTATACGCGCGAGGACAAGGCGGCGAAGGGGCTGCGCAGCCTGCGGGAGCGCCGGGACGCGCCCGAGCCGCCGTTGCACTTCACCGCGCTGGAGATGCTTCAGGACGAGCGCGCCCTGCTGCTGACGGCGCCGGCGGGCGGGGGGCGGACCACGCTGGCGCTGCAGATCGGCCTGGCCTTCGCCGCGGCGCTGTCGGGCGACGCGCCCGGCGCCGCGGCGGCGCCGCCGGTCCGCAACGACCGGGGTGACGCCGCGCCGGAGCGATGGACGCTGGGGCCTGTCCTGCCGGCGCTGGTCAATGCCCTGCCGGGGATGACGCTCGGGCGGATTGTCGATGCCGCCGGCGACGCGTTCGGCGCGGCGCTGCGCGCGGGCGAGGCCGGGCCGCTGCCGATTCTGATCGTCGACGACGCGGAGGCGCTTCGGGACGGCTGGCCCGACGTCGCTGCGGACTTGCCGGGAATGCTGACGGCGCATCCGCGCCTGCGGCTGCTGTTCCTCGGCGAGGCGCGCGAGACCGGGGGCTGGCGCCTGCCCGGGGGGCTCGCGCGGCACGCCCTGACCGGCCTGCCGGTCGCACAGAGGCGGCAGGCCCAGGCGTCTTCGGGGCGCCCACCGGCCAGCGATCCGGCCCTGTCTCCGGCGGCGGCCCATCCCGGGATCTTCGCCATGGCACGGCAGATCGGCCCGATCGGTGCGGCCGCTTCGGCCGAGGACATCGTCGACGCCTGGCTGGCGAGAGCGGCTCCGGGCGCGCCGGCCCCGCTTGCGTGGCTGGCGCCCCTGGCCGACGCGGCACGGCTGGCGCGTCGCGGCGATCCCGCTCCGGCCGTCGCGCGCTTCGCCGCGGATCCCGCCGGGGCCGGGCCGTTGATCGAAAGCCTGCTGTCGCGCTGGCGCCACGACGTGGCCCGCACCGTGGCGCTGGTGGGCGCGCTGCTCGACTTGCCGGGCGATGGCGCGCGGCGCGCGGCGCTCTGCGTCGCGGGGCATGCCGACCGGCTGGCCGGCCTGCGCTCGCGGATCGGCGACGTCCTGCTCGACACCGTGCAGACGGGCGCGTTGCGCCCGGCCGAGCGGATCGCAGCCGGACGTGCGCTGTCCATTCTGGGCGACCCGCGGGATCTGGAGATCCTGGCGGACATCCCCGGCGGCGCGTTCACGATGGGCTGCGCGTCGAACCCCAATTCCGCGCCGCCGCATCGCGTGGTCGTCGGATCCTTCCGCATCGGCGCCTATCCGGTGACCAACGCCCGCTACGCCGCGTTCGTGCGCGCGACGGGGCGGCGCTGGACCTCGCCCGACGGGACCGGCCCGGATCGAGCCAACATGCCGGCGACCGATCTGACCTGGCACGATGCACGGGCCTTCTGCGCGTGGCTCACGACGAACTGGCGCCGCGAGGGCCGGATCGCCGGGGACCGGTCGGTGCGCCTGCCGTCCGAGCCCGAATGGGAGCGCGCGGCGCGTGGCGACCAGCCGGCGGCGGCGGACGGCGTCGTCCATCCCTGGGGGCTCGGCTGGGACGACGACCGCGTCAACGGCGAGACGACGGGCGCCAACGATGTCTGCGCCGTCGGGCTGTTTCCCCGCGGGCGTTCCCCCTATGGGTGCTTCGACATGGCGGGACAGGTCTGGGAATGGTGCCAGACGCTCTGGGGCGAGGACATGGCCCGCCCGTCCTTCGCCTATCCCTATCGCGACGACGGGCGCGAGGTGGCCGGTGCGCCCGATGCCGTGCGCCGGGTGCTGCGTGGGGGCTGCTTCTCCAGCGGGCCCGCGAAGGCCAATGTCTCGTATCGCGGCAGCCTGGAGGCCGGCGGGTTCTGGCGCGGCAACGGGTTCCGGATCGTGGTCGCGCGCGACGCGTGATCAGCCGCGCGGCGGCACCTCGCGCGGCGCCGGGCCGTCATAGTCCGGGATCATGTGCCGCGGGATGGGGCCCTTGTTGCGCAGGTCCGACGCGCGCTCCTCCCAGGCATGGGCGAGCGTGCCGACGGCGCGCGACAGCACGAACAGGCCGCGGCACAGCGGCGGCGCGAAGCCGAGTTCGGCGAAGATGACGCCGGTGGCGCCGTCGATGTTGAGCGGCACCAGCTTGCCGCCGCGCCGGGCGGCGATCGCGGCCTCCATCGCCCGGGCGATGCCGGCGAAACGCCCGCCGACGACGCCCTCGGCGCGGGCGGCGTCGACCAGCGCCAGCAGTCGGGGCGCGCGCGGATCGACAGGATGGAAGCGGTGGCCGAAGCCGGGCAGGTGGGTGACACCCGCCGCGCGCTGGGCGGCGATCTCCGCGGCCACGGCTTCCTGCAGCGCCGTGCCCGCGTCGCAGCGGGCGGCGACGGACAGATACATGGCGACGCATTGCTCGCCGGCACCGCCATGGACGTCGCCCAGCACGTTGATCGCCGAGGCCATGGCGTTGTTGATGCCCACGCCGCAGGTCATCGCCATGCGCGCGATGGCGATCGACGGCGCCTGGGGCCCATGGTCGACGCCGGCGACCAGCGCCGCCTCCAGCAGCGCCGCAGCGCGCGGATCGGGCAGTTCCCCGCGTGTCATCAGCCAGACCATCTCCGCGAAGCCGATCCGCCCGATCAGGTCCTGGATCGCATAGCCGCGGAAGCGGATCGTGCCGGGCGACATGTCGATGATCCCGGTCTGCCACCATGTCTGCGGCGTCTGTGTCGTGCGTTCGGTCATCGCAGGAACTCCCATCGAGGCCAGGCGCCGGCGCTATACCCGAAACGCCGGGACTTTGTCGTGCCGCGCCCCTGGACTTGCCGGCAGGCGACGACCCGCCATGTCATGGAGGATGGATCGTGTCGCATCTCTGACCCGTCGCGGATTCGGTGCCGGCCTGCTCGGGGTGGCGCTTGCCGGCCCCGCGCCTGCGCAGGCGACCGGCACCGACCTGCTCCTGGTCCTTCTCAACGACGGGTCGGGCTCGATCGACAGCGACGAGTACGCCCTGCAGCGAGAGGGAACCGCAGCGGCGGTCGAGCGGCCTGAAGTCCTGCAGGCGGTGGCCCGCCTGCCGACACGCTCGATCGCGCTTGCCTACGGCGAGTGGGGTTCGCCCGGAACGGCCCAGCTGATCGTGCCCTGGGTCCGCATCGCCGGGCCGCAGGACGCCGCGGACTTCGCCGACCGGATCGTCGATGCGCCGCGCCCGCCGCAGACCTGGAACGCGATCGGGGACGCGCTGGCGACGGCGACGGACTGGATCCGCACCGCCCCGTTCCAGGCGCCGCGCGCGACCATCGACATCGCGGGCGACGGTCCGGACATGCGCAGCACGATCCCGGCGCCGGTCGCCCGCGACCGCGCGGTGCTGGCCGGCATAACGATCAACGCGCTCGCCATCCAGGCCGAGGGCTCGTCCGCCTTCATGGGCGCGCGCAACCTGCGGGCCCATTACGAGGACAACGTCATCGGCGGTCCCGGCGCCTTCGTGATGACCGCGCGCGACCGGGTGGATTTCGCGCACGCGATCTTCAACAAGCTGGTGCGCGAACTGGCCTGACGGCGGTCCGTCGCGCCGTCGCCACGCGGGCGGCGCGCGTGTATGGTCTCGCCGGTCCGCGGTGCGATCCGGCGCCGCGGCGGGAACGGGACCGATGGACGCGATTCTCGTCGCCGCGGCGCTGCTCAGCGCCCTTCTGCACGCGGGCTGGAACGCAGCGATCCGCGCGACCGCGCGGCCGGCAGAAGCGCTGGCAGGGCAGACGATCGCATCCGGGTTCCTGGCCCTGCCGATCCTGGCCTGGACCGGGCTGCCGGATCCGGCCGTCCTGAAATGGGTCGCGCTGGCGGCGGCGATCAACGCGATCAACGTCGCGACGATGCTCAAGGCCTACGAGGTCGCCGGCTATGGCGTCGTCTATCCGGTGGGCCGGGCGGTCTCCGTGCTCATGGTGCTGCCGATGGCCGCGCTGTTCCTGGGCGAGCGCATCGGACCCGCGGCGATCGTGGGCGTGGCGATGATCGCGCTGTCGCTGGGGCTGCTCGCCGCCGGCGCGCGCGGGGAGAAGGGTTTCCCCCTGCGGGGACTGGCCTGGACGGTGGCGAACGGGACCTGCATCGCCCTCTACGTCATGTGCGACGCCCAGGGCGTGCGGCTTTCGGAGTCCGCGCTCGCCTATGGTTGCGTCGCCTCGATCGCGAACGGGGCGATGATCGCGTGGCGGCATCGCCGGCTCGGATCGCCGTGGCAGCTGATGACCAGCTTTCCACGGGTGACCGTCGGCGCCGCCTTCGCCGCGATGGCGTCCTATCTGCTCATTCTCTGGGTCTGGGACCACGGGCCGATCGCGCCGGGCGCTGCGCTTCGCGACACCAGCGCCGTCTTCGCCCTGCTGATCGCGATCTTCTGGCTGAAGGAACCGTTCGACCGCCTGCGGATCGTCGCGGTCATCCTCGCCGGCGCCGCCGTGCCGCTGCTTCGTTTCGCCTGACCATCGACGCGGCCGCGCGGCGCGCCTAACCTGGACGGGAACGGAGAGATGGAGCCGCGACCGCGCATGCCGACCAAGATCTTCACCGCCTGCCTCGGAACCGAAACGAATTCCTTCTCGCCCATCCCCACCGGGATGGACCTGTTCCGGCGCACCATGCTCGTGCGCGGCGGCCAGCACGGCGAGAAGCCCAACCTCTTCGCCCTGCCGCTCGTCGTGTGGCGCGAGCGGGCCCGCGCGCTGGGCTGGGAGGTCGCCGAAGGCCTCGCCGCCTTCGCGATGCCCGCCGGCGACACGGTCCGCCCCGCCTACGAGGCGCTGCGCGACGAGATCCTGACCGACCTGCGTGCGGCCTTGCCGGTCGATGCGGTGATGGTGAACCTGCACGGGGCGATGATCGCCGACGGCTATCCCGATGCCGAGGGCGATCTGCTGGCCCATATCCGCGCCCTGGTCGGACCCGGCGTGCCCGTCGCGGCCGAACTCGATCTGCATTGCCATCTGACCGAGCTCAAGGTCGCCTCGGCGGACGCGATCGTGATCTACAAGGAATACCCGCATGTCGACGTGACCGAGCGCGCCGACGAGCTGTTCGCCATCGTCGCCGGCATGCTCGCCGGGCGCCTCAGGCCGCGCATGGCGATGCACGATTGCCGGATCCTCGGGATCTTCCCGACCACGCGCCAGCCGGTGCGCGGCTTCGTCGATCGCATGCATGCCCTGGAGGGCAAAGACGGGATCCTGTCGGTCTCGCTGGCGCACGGATTCCCGTGGGGCGACACGCCCGAGGTCGGCATGCGCGTGCTGGTCGTCGCCGATGGCGACGCCGCCAGGGCGCAGGCGCTCGCGACGCGGCTCGGCCGCGAACTCTGGGACCTGCGCGGCGATCTCGCGCCGCCGTTCCTCGGCATCGAGGACGCGATCGGCCGCGTGGTCGGGCATAACGGCGAAAAGCCGCTGGTCCTCGCCGACACCGCCGACAATCCGGGCATCGGCGCCGCCGGCGATTCGACCTTCCTGCTGCGCCGCCTGATCGAGCGCAAGGTCGGCGGCGTCGCCATCGCGCCGTTCTGGGATCCTCAGGCGACGCTGTCCGCGTTCGAGGCAGGGCTCGGCGCGCGCCTTTCGTTGCGGATCGGCGGGAAGCTCGGACCGGCCTCCGGCGATCCGGTCGACGTGCGGGCGACCGTGCGGGGCCTGGCCGAAGGCGCGCATCAGCGCTTCGGCAAGGCCGCGCCGCCGATGGGGAACATGGCTTGGCTGCGGATCGGCGACGACGACGCCGAGGCCATCGACGTCGTCGTCAACGATCACCGTACCCAGGGATTCTCGCCGGAATGCTTCACCGCCGCCGGTCTCGACATCGCGCGTCTGCGCGGGCTGATCGTCAAGTCGACGCAGCATTTCCACGCGGGCTTCCTGCCGGTCGCCGACGATATCCTCTACGTCGCGGCGCCGGGATGCGGATCGATGGACATGCGCAGCCTGCCGCTCGCGCGCGTGACCCGCGCGCTGTGGCCGCGGGTCGCCGACCCGCACGCCGCCTGACGGCTCGGGCATGGAAGCCGAGGAATATCTCCGTCTCGACGAAACCGAGGCCGGGCATTGGTGGTTCGCGGCCGTGCATGCCCATGTGCTCGCTGCGCTTCGCGCCGCGCCCGGACCGGCTGCGGCCCCCATCCTCGACGCGGGCTGCGGCACGGGCGGTCTGCTGACCCGGCTGCAGGCGGCCTTCCCCGGCCGGCCCCTGGCTGGAATCGACATCGCCTCCGCGGCGCTGGCGCTTGCCCGCGCCAAGACCCGCGCCGGTCTGGTGCAGGGCTCGGTCTGCCACCTGCCCTTCGCCGCCGGCCGTTTCGGCGCGGTGGTCTCGATCGACGTCCTGTGCCACCGCGCGGTCGACCCCGCGGTGGCGCTCGCCGAGTTCCACCGGGTGCTGGCTCCGGGCGGCAGCCTGCTGATAAACATGCCGGCGCATCGCTGGTTGCGTTCGACGCATGACGAGCGCGTCCATACCCGCGACCGCTACGCGATGAGGGAGATCCGCGACATGCTCGCCGCCGCCGGGTTCGCCCCGGTCGAGGCCCATCACTGGAACAGCCTGCCTTTCCCCGCGCTGCTGCTGCAGCGCAAGGTGCTGGCGCCGCTGTCCCGGGGGCCGCAGCGTTCCGACGTGGCGCCCATGCCGGTGCCGGTCGACCGCTGCCTGCGCGCGGCGATGGCCGTGGAGCGCGCGCTGCTGCGGGCGGGGCTGCGGCTGCCGTTCGGCGGATCGATCTTCGCCGTGGCGCGCAGGTCGCGGACATGACCGGCAGCGTCCCGTCGCCTGAATTGTCGGTTGTCGTGCCGGTCTATCGCGGCGCGGCGACCGTCGGCCGCCTGGTCGAGGCGCTGGCCGGCCTGAGCGCGGCGTTGCCCGGCGGCCTGGAGATCGTCCTGGTGGACGACGGCAGCCCCGACGAGTCCGCTTCCGTGTGCCGGCGTCTGGTCGACGCGGCCGCCGGCGTGCCGGTCGTGCTGGTCGAGCATGCGCGCAACTACGGCGAGCACAACGCGGTGATGACGGGGCTGCGCCACGCCCGCGGCCGCCATATCGTCACCATGGACGACGATCTGCAGAACCCGCCCGAAGAGGTGCTGCGCCTGCTCGCCCATTGCCGCGACAACGAACTCGACGTCGTCTACACGCGCTATGCGCGCAAGGAGCACGCGTGGTGGCGCAATCTCGGCAGCCGCTTCGCCAATCAGGTCGCGGACTGGCTGCTCGACAAGCCGCCCGGGCTCTACCTCTCCAGCTTCCGCTGCATGAACGCGATGGTCGCCGCGGCGGTCGCGCGCTACACCGGACCCTATCCCTATGTGGACGGCCTGATCATGCAGGCGACGCAGCGGATCGGCTCGATCGAGGTGCGCCACCTGCCGCGTGCCGAGGGTCGCAGCAACTACACGCTGCGCCGGCTGGCGCGGCTCTGGCTCAATCTGGCGACCAGCTTCTCGCTGCTGCCGTTGCGCCTGGGGATCCTGGCCGGCGCGGTGATCGGCGGGCTCGGCTTCCTTGGCGCCGCCTATGTCGTGTTCGAGGCGCTGACGGGAGCGACGCCCAGCGGCTGGGCCTCGATCATGGTCGTCATGCTGCTGATGGGCGGCGCGCAGTTCATGCTGCTGGGCATCCTCGGCGAGTATGTCGGCCGCACGCTGCTGACGGCGGGGGGCAAGCCTCAGGCGGTGGTGCGCCAGGTGCATGGCCGCGACGGCGGCAGGGAACGCGCGCCGTGATCCACCACTGGGCCGCGCTGCTCGCCGCGATCTGCATCTCGGTCACGGGCCAGTTGCTGCTCAAGGCCGGTGCGGTCGGCGAGCGCGGCGTGATCGAGCAGGTGCTGCGCTGGCAGACACTGGCGGGTCTCGTCTGCTATGGCGCCGGCGCGTTCTTCTACATCCTGGCGATCCGGCGCATCCCGATCTCTGTGGCGATGCCGATGGTCGCGCTGTCCTACGCGGCGATCGCGGTTCTGGGCCACATGATCTGGAACGAACCGCTGACGCCGCTGCACGTCGCCGGCATCGCCCTGGTTTGCGCCGGCGTCGTCGTCCTGGCCTACGCGGCCGCCGGCGGCTGACGCGGCGGCTGCCTGGGACAGGCCGTCAGGCGACCGCCGCGGCGAAGCTCGCGAACAGATCGCCCGGCAGGCTGCGCTGCAGACGCTGCAGTTGGCTCGCGAGTCGTCCGGTTTTCGTGGCGCGCGATCTGTCCGGCATTGGAACCGCTCCAAAGGGGAGCGGAGATGGGCCGGACAGACCTTCTGCAAGGACTGCGCACGATGAAGTTCGAGAAGCCTTTGGAGCGAGGCAACGCAGCGAGCCGAGCCGGTCGGAGGCTGCGGAGGCGCTTGGTATGAGCGAGCGGTCGTTCCGTCGCTGGCACACGCGCTGGCTCGGGGCAGGCGAGGCCGGTCTGCAGGACCGCCGGCTTGGTCAGCCCTCGCCACGGCGGATGGATTCGGCGGTCAAGGCGGAGGTTTGCCGGTCGTTCGGCACGGTTCATTCGGACCGCGCTCGTTTCGCGTGGCTGCCGATGCCGGATCGCGAGTTCGGCCCGATCGTGACGCTGGATGACGCGACGAGCGAGATCCACCCGGCGTTCCTGGTCGAGGAGGAAGGGACGGCATCGAGCTTCGCGGGCCTTGCCGAGACGAGCGCGGCGCGCGGGCTGTTCTGCGCGCTCTGCACCGATCGCGGCAGCCACCGCTTACGCACGCCCGAAGCGGGCGGTAAGGTCGACAAGACGCAGTCGAACCAGGTCGGCCGCGCGCTTGCCCAGCTGGGCATCGAGCACATCGCCAGCCATTCGCCCGAGGCACGCGGGCGCGTGGGGCGGGTCTTCCGCACGCTGCAGGACAGGCCTCCAACGGAGTTGCGCCTGGCCGGCCTCGGCGGCGACGTGGCGGCTGCCGACCGCCTCATCCGGGATGTCTGCCTGCCGGCTCGCAACGCCCGTTTCGCCGTCGCCGCCGAGCAGCCCGGTTCGGCCTTCGTGGGCGCCCGGCAATCGCAGTGGATCGGCGTCCCGTGCCGCAAAGAGGATCGCCAGGTCGCCG
>JBIKLI010000014.1:0-30415 GCA_044359885.1 Alphaproteobacteria bacterium
GCGCATGTCGAGGACTGGCGCAGCGCGCGCGGCGCCTATGCGCGCGCCGACCGCCTTTCCGCTTCCGGCGAGCGTGGGTTGTCGATCATTCTGTAGCCGCCCCGCGGCGCGGGCGCGAACAGGACAGGACGCCCCATGCAACGACAGCCGATCGAGATTCCGGACACCATCTTCGCCTTCGCAGCACCGCTGCTGCCGGCACGCGACATCGAGGCGACGGTCGCCTTCTATGCGAACCTGCTCGGCTTCCGCCGCGACGCCGTGCGCGGGCAGCCTGCGGACCGCGCCGCCATGAAGCGCGACGGCGCCGAGATCCATTTCTTCCGCTGCGACGATCCGGCCGCCTTCGCCCGGGCCGGGTGCCGGGTCCGGGTCGACGGCATCGACGCGCTCTACGCCCGCTGCGTCAATCGCGGCGCCGTGCATCCCGACGGCAAGCTGGGCGAGACCGCGTGGGGCGATCGCGAATTCGCAATGGTCGATCCCGACGGCGTGGTGGTCACGTTCTTCCAGCCGCTGCGGCCCTGACGCCGCGCCGCGCCATGGCCGCGAGCCCCTGCATCGCCGTCTGCCGGCTCGATCCGCGGAGCGGACTCTGCGTGGGCTGCGGACGAAGCATCGACGAGATCGCCGGCTGGCCCGATCTCGACGAGGCCGCGCGCCGCCGGATCCTCGAGCGGCTGCGCGGCCGCGCCGCCGGCGCCGAAAAGGTTCCGGCGCTGCGCTGACCTGTCGCACCCCTGCGGCAATCTGGCCGCAGACGCCGGATCGCTCCGCAGCGCGATACTGCGTCGTCGCCGCCGCACGCGGCGCAAGCGAGGAGCCATGAACCACCATCAGCGCCAGATCCTTCACGCCCTGTTCGCCCATCCGATCAGCGCCAACATCGCGATGGGCGACGTCGAATCGATGCTCGCGCATCTCGGCGCCGAGATCGACAACCGGCAGAAATCCCGCATCGGCGTGAAGCTGCGCGGCCATACGGCGGTGTTCCACACGCCGCCGCACCATCTCGCCAAGGACGAGGTGGTCCAGTTGCGCAAGTTCATCGCCGCCTGCGGCATCGAACCCGCTCGCGACTTTCCGCTCTGACCCTTCGTCGCCAGGCGTCTGACCCCGGCCGGGGTCAGACGCCGAGATAGGCCTGGTATTCGTAGGGATGCGGCAGCATGGCCTCGCGGCGGACGCTGTCGCCGAGTTCGGCGGCCAGCGCCTCGCAGAGCGCGGGATCGAACACGCCCTCCGCCAGCAGGAATCCACGATCGGCATCCAGCGCCGCGACGGCTTCGGCCAGGTTGAGGGCGAAGCCGGGGCTGGCCCGCCGGCGCATGTCCCACCCGGCGCCCCGGCGCGGATCCTGTCCGGCGAGGGGCCCCGGATCGAGGCCACGGTCGATCCCGTCAAGCCCCGCCATCGCCAGCCCGGCCAGCGCAAGATAGGGATTGGCGGCCGCATCGGGAAAGCGCAGTTCCAGCCGCGCCGATCCCGGCGCCGCGGCCGACGGCAGCCGGACCGCGGCGCCGCGATTGGCGATCCCCCAGACCAGCCGCGCATCGGGCGGGTAGAGCCGTGCCAGACGACGGAAACCGTTGGTCGACGGATTGACCAGCGCGTTGAGCGCCTTCGCATGGGCGAAGACGCCGCCCACGAAACCCCGCGCCAGATCCTCGCCCGCCGCCGCCGCCAGCAGCGGCGCGCCGTCGCGCCAGAACGAGATGTTGAGATGCAGCCCCGATCCCGGCCCGGCGGCCAGCGGCAGCGGCATGAACGTTGCCGTCTTGCCGGCGCGCGCAGCCATCGCCAGCACCAGCGACTTCGCGCGCTGGATGCGGTCGGCGGCGACCAGCGCCGGAACATGCCGCAGGACCAGCTCGTGCTGCGCATGGCCGGCCTCGTGCTGATGGCGCAGCGGCTCCAGCCCGGCATCCTCGGCGGCGGCGGCCAGCGCCGCACGCCATGACGCGGCGGCGTCGATCGGCGAAAGCGCCAGATGGCGCGCCGGATCCAGGACCGCATGGCCCGCATGCACGCCGGCCGTTCCCGCGTCCCACGCCGTCACGCTGAACCCGCATTCGGTCGCCGCCAGACGATAGCTGACCTGCTCGAAGAGATGGAATTCGAGCTCCGCGCCCACACGCATCTCGTCGGCGACGCCGCGCCGCGCGAGCGCGCCGAGCGCGCGCGCGAGCGTGGCCCGGGGATCGAGCCCCGACACCGACGCCTCGCCGGGAACGTGCATCTCGGCGATTGCGGCCAGGGTCGGCACCGGCGCCAGAGGGTCGAGAAAAGCGCTGCCGGCGACCGGGACCAGCGCCAGATCGCCCATCCCGGCGCGCCGCCAGCCGGGAAGATTCCCGGCCGCGACGCGCACCGGTCCGTCCGCCGCGCGCAACTGCCCCGCGCGCAGCGACACGCCGAGCCAGCGGCCGGCGACGTCGGTGAAGCGCAGGTCGAGGGCGCCGCAACCCTGCGCCTGCGCCAGCGCGGCGAGTTCGGCGAGCGATGCGACGGATTGGGTCATGGCGTCAGCCTCGCGCACCGGGCCGGCCGTGTCGCCCTGGCACGCAGGCTAAGCCCGATGCCCGGCCCCCCCGTTCCGAAAGGCTTGAATTCGCCGCGCCGGACCGGTTTCCTGGCGCCCGGCCGGATCGATGACCGGCGCGACGCGAAGCCCTCTTCCGGGACCATCAAGCGAGGACTGCCCATGTCACGATCCCTGCCGGTCGCCGATTGCCTGCCCGCCGATCGCGCCGAGGCGCTGCTGATCGGCCGCGCCTGGAAACCCGGCGCCAATGGCGGCCCCTGCGTCGTCGCGGTGCGCGGCGACGACCTCGTGGACCTGACGCCGGTCTACACGACATCCAGCGGGCTGCTCGACGGGCTGGACCGCGCCCAGCTGCGCGGCCACGTCGCCAACGCCGCGCGCCTCGCCGGCCTCGGCGCGACGATCGCCAATTCCGACGAGGCGCAGCGCGATCCCGGGCATCCCTGGCTGCTGGCGCCGGTCGACCTGCAGGCGATCAAGGCCGCCGGCGTCACCTTCGCCCAGAGCATGGTCGAGCGCGTGATCGAGGAGCAGGCGCGCGGCGACGCCACCGCGGCCGATGCGATCCGGCGCGAGATGACCGCGGCGATCGGCGCGGACCTGTCGAAGATCGTCCCCGGCTCGCCGCAGGCCGAGGAACTCAAGCGGATCCTGGTCGCCAAGGGCAAATGGTCGCCTTATCTCGAGGTCGGCATCGGCCCCTATGCCGAGATCTTCACCAAGTCGCAGCCGATGTCCGCCGTGGGACATGGCGCCGATGTCGGCCTGCATCCGGAATCGACCTGGAACAATCCCGAACCGGAAGTCGTCGTCGTCGCCGATCCGCAGGGCCGGCTGGTCGGTGCGGCACTCGGCAACGACGTCAACCTGCGCGACTTCGAGGGCCGTTCCGCCCTGCTGCTCGGCAAGGCCAAGGACAACAACGCCAGCTGCGCCATCGGGCCTTTCATCCGGCTGTTCGACGGCGCCTTCACGCTGGAGACGGTGTCGAACGCCGACATCGCCCTGACCGTCGAGGGATCGGACAACTACCGCCTGGAGGGCAAGAGCTCGATGTCGCGCATCAGCCGCTCGCCCGCCGCGATCGCCGCCCAGGCCGCCGGCCGGCATCACCAGTATCCCGACGGCTTCGTCCTGTTCTGCGGCACGATGTTCGCGCCCACCGACGACCGCGACGGCAAGGGGATGGGTTTCACGCACAAGATCGGGGACGTCGTCACGATCTCGACCCCCAGCCTTGGCCGGCTCGTGAACAGGGTGCGGCTGTCGACCGAATGCGCGCCCTGGAGCTTCGGGACCCTGGCGCTCATGCGCAACCTGGCCGCGCGCGGCCATCTGCGCGGCTGAGCGCGCCGATGGCCAACATGTTCTGGCAGGCCGGCGCCGACCGGCTTGCCGCGGCGGCGCGCCGCGAAGCCCTGCGCGTCGCGCCGTCCAGCTTCCTGTTCCTGCGCCACGGCGAGACCGACGGCAACCTCAGGGGCCACTATCAGCGCGAGGACCAGCCGCTCAACGCCACCGGCGAGGCGCAGGCCGCGGCCGCGGCACGCATCCTGTCCGGCGAGCCGGTCGGCGACATCGTCGCGAGCCCGATGCCGCGCGCGTGGCGCACGGCGTCGCTTGCGGCAGCGCCCCATGCGCTGTCGCCGCAGGCGGACGACCGGATCCGCGAGCGCGTCTTCACCGCGCTGTTCGGCCAGCCCAATCACGATTTCGACTGGGGGCGCGACCCGCCGGGCTGCGAGACGCTGGACGAATTCGTGACGCGCGTGCGCAGCGGGCTCGCCGACGCGCTGGCGACGCATGCCGCGCCCGGTCGCGAGCGGCTGGTGGTCGCGCATGGCGGCGTGCTGCTGGTGCTGACGGCGCTGCTCGAGATCGACCTCGATGCCGGCCTGCACCGCAACGCGACACCGCTGCGTTTCCGTCGCGCGGCCGGCGGCTGGGCCGCGCAGAGGATCGGCGCGTGAGCGCCGGCGGCGAGCGGATCGCGCTCCACGGCGCCGGTCTTCGCGTCGAACTCTCGGCGCTGGGCGCCGAGCTGCGTTCCTTCCGCCCGGATGGCCGGCGCGAATGGCTGTGGCAGGGCGACCCCGCATGGTGGAGCGGCCAGGCCCCCCTGCTGTTCCCGGTGATCGGCCGCTCGCCGGGCGGATCCGTCCGCTGGCAGGGCCGCAGCTTCGCGATGCCCCCGCACGGCGTCGCGCGACAGCGCGTGTTCCAGGTCGTGGCGGCGAGCGCCGGGCGCGCGATCTTCGAACTCGCGGACGACGAGACGACACGCGCGAACTATCCGTTCGCCTTCCGGCTGACCGTCGACTATGCGCTGGCGCCGGATGCGCTGACCATGACCGTGACCGCGCACAACCCGGCGCGCGACGCGACGCTGCCGGCCAGCATCGGCTTCCACCCCGGCTTCGCCTGGCCGCTGGTGCCCGGATACGCCAAGACCGAGCATGTCGTGCGGTTCGCCGCGGCCGAACCGGCCCCGATCCGGCGCATCGATGCCACCGGCCTGGGCCACGCGCGGGGCTTCGACACGCCGGTGCGCGGGCACACGATGCCGCTGGCGGACGCGCTGTTCGCCGACGACGCCGTGATCTTCGACCAGCTGTCCAGCCGACGCCTTTGGTACGGCGTGCCGGGACAGCCGGGCCTGCGCGTCGACTTTCCGGACTGCCCGCATCTGGGCATCTGGATGAAGCCCGGCGCGCCCTATCTCTGCCTGGAGCCCTGGCAGGGCTTCGCGCCCGACACCGGCGACGACGGCGACCTCGCCAATCGGCCGGGGATCGTGCTCGTCCCGCCGGGCGGCACGCTGTCGCGCACGCTGCGCCTCGCCCTCGACGACGTGCCGGCGGCCTGACGGCCGCCGTCCTCAGCGCGGCAGCAGGCTGCGGCCCATCAGGCTCTCGTCGATGGCGCGCGCGCATTGGCGGCCTTCGCGGATCGCCCAGACGACCAGCGACTGGCCGCGGCGCATGTCGCCGGCGGCGAAGAGCTTCGGCACAGAACTGCGGTAATCCTCGGTGGTGGCGACAACGTTGCCGCGCGCGTCCAGCGCCACACCGGCCTGCTCCAGCATCCCCGGCTTGCGCGGCCCCAGGAAGCCCATCGCCAGCAGGACCAGATCGGCCTTGAGTTCGAAGCTGCTGCCCGGGACCTCGCGCATCCCCATGCGCCCGTCGGCGCCCTTGGCCCATTCGACCCGCACGCATTCGAGCGCGCGCAGCTTGCCGCCCTCGCCCAGCGCCCGCTTGGTGAGCACGGCGAAATCGCGCGCGCAGCCCTCTTCGTGCGAGGACGAGGTGCGCATCTTGAGCGGCCAGTCCGGCCAGGTCAGCGCCTTGTCCTCCTTCTCGGGCGGCTGCGGCATCACCTCGAGCTGGGTGACCGAAGCGGCACCGTGACGGTTCGACGTGCCCACGCAGTCCGAACCGGTGTCGCCGCCGCCGATCACGACGACATGCTTGCCCTTGGCGCTGATGGTCCCGCGCGGCGCGGCCCGGGATTCGTCGTCTCCGGCGACGCGCTTGTTCTGCTGCGTCAGGAAATCCATCGCGTAGTGGATCCCGTCGAGCTCGCGTCCGGGCACCTGCAGGTCGCGCGGCCATTCGGCGCCGCCGGTCATCGCCACCGCATCGTAACCTTCGAGCAGCGACTTGACCGAGATCGTGACGCCGACTTCGACGCCGGTGCGGAACTCGACGCCTTCGGCCTCCATCTGCCGCACGCGGCGATCGATGAGGTGCTTCTCCATCTTGAAGTCGGGGATGCCGTAGCGCAGCAGCCCGCCGATGCGGTCGGCCTTCTCGAACAGCGTCACCGCATGGCCCGCGCGTGCCAGCTGCTGGGCGCAGGCGAGCCCCGCCGGGCCCGACCCGACCACGGCCACGCGCCTGCCCGTCCGACGCGCCGACGGCTGCGGCAAGATCCAGCCTTCCTGCCAGCCGCGATCGACGATCGCGCACTCGATCGACTTGATGGTCACGGGGTTGTCGTCGAGGTTGAGGGTGCAGGACGCCTCGCAGGGCGCCGGACAGATGCGTCCGGTGAATTCCGGGAAGTTGTTGGTGGAGTGCAGCGTCTCCAGCGCCTCGCGCCACTTGCCGCGCCGCACCAGATCGTTCCAGTCCGGGATCAGGTTGTTGACCGGACAGCCGCTGTGACAGAACGGGATGCCGCAATCCATGCAGCGCGCGCCCTGCTTCGCCACCTCGTCGGCCGGCAGCGGCAGCACGAATTCCTTCCAGGTCTTGATGCGCGCCTCGACCTTCTCGTAGGGGCGGTCCTGGCGTGCGATTTCGAGGAAGCCGGTGGGCAGGCCCATGGGTCGAGCTCCGCAGTCGACGGGTTGAGATCTATTCGGCGGCCACGCGCGACGCCTGCGCGCGCAGTTCGGTCAGGGCGCGGCGATAGTCCTTCGGCATCACCTTGACGAAGAGGCTGCGCGCCTGGTCCCAGCCGGCGAGCAGTTCGGCGGCGCGGCGCGAGCCGGTATGCGCGGCGTGGCGCTCGATCAGCAGCCGCAGCCGCTCGGCGTCGAAGCGCAGCATGTCTCCCATGCCGCTGTCGTCGGCGCTGGGCGATCGCGCGCTGGGCCGCGCCGGATCGTCCGCCGCGCCTTCGGCAGGCGCACCGACCGGTTCCAGATCGACCATCGCGGGATTGCAGAGCTGGCGGAACCGCCCTGCCGGATCGAAGACATAGGCGATGCCGCCCGACATGCCGGCGGCGAAGTTCCGGCCGGTCTCGCCCAGCACGACGACCACGCCGCCGGTCATGTATTCGCAGCCATGATCGCCCGTGCCTTCGACGACGCAGACGGCGCCCGAGTTGCGCACCGCGAAGCGCTCGCCCGCGACGCCCTGGAAATAGGCTTCGCCCGCGATCGCGCCGTAGAGCACCGTGTTGCCGACGATGATGTTGCGCGTCGGGTCGCGCTCCGAGGACGGGGGCTGGCGGACGACGATGCGTCCGCCCGACAGCCCCTTGCCGACATAGTCGTTGGCGTCGCCGGTCAGCTCCAGCGCCACGCCGCGCGCCAGGAACGCGCCGAAGCTCTGTCCCGCGGTGCCGGTCAGCCGGATGTCGATCGTGTCCGGCGGCAGGCCGGCATGGCCGTGGCGCTTGGCCACCTCGCCCGACAGCATGGCGCCGATCGTGCGGTTGACGTTGCGCACGGTCCGCTCGATGCGCACCGGCTGGCCATGATCCAGCGCCGGAGCGGCGAGCGCGATCAGTTCGCGGTCGAGCGCCTTGTCGAGCCCGTGGTCCTGGCGCTCGCCGTTGCGGATCGCCACGCCGGCCTTCGGCTTGACCTGGTGCAGCAGCCGCGACAGGTCGACGCCCTTGGCCTTCCAGTGGTCGAGCGCGCGGCGCATGTCGAGGCGGTCGACGCGCCCGATCATCTCGTCGAGCTTGCGGAAGCCGAGCTGCGCCATGATCGCGCGCAGTTCCTCGGCGACGAAGAAGAAGTAGTTGATCACGTGCTCGGGCTGGCCGGTGAAGCGCTTGCGCAGCACCGGATCCTGCGTCGCCACGCCCACCGGGCAGGTGTTCAGGTGGCATTTGCGCATCATGATGCAGCCCGCCGCGATCAGCGGCGCGGTGGCGAAGCCGAACTCGTCGGCCCCCAGCAGCGCGCCGATGGCGACGTCGCGACCGGTGCGCAGCCCGCCATCGACCTGCACCGCGATGCGCCCGCGCAGGCCGTTCAGGACCAGCGTCTGCTGGGTCTCGGCAAGGCCGATCTCCCAGGGCGAGCCGGCATGGGTCAGCGAGGTCAGCGGCGAGGCGCCGGTGCCGCCCTCGAAGCCCGAGATCGTGACATGGTCGGCACGCGCCTTGCTGACGCCCGCGGCCACGGTGCCGACGCCGACCTCGGAGACCAGCTTGACCGAGACCCGCGCGGCCGGGTTCACGTTCTTGAGGTCGTGGATCAGCTGCGCCAGATCCTCGATCGAATAGATGTCGTGATGCGGCGGCGGCGAGATCAGGCCGACGCCCGGCGTCGAATGACGGACGCGGGCGATGTTCTTGTCGACCTTGTGGCCGGGCAGCTGGCCGCCCTCGCCGGGCTTGGCGCCCTGGGCCATCTTGATCTGCAGGTCGTCGGCGTTGACCAGATACTCGGTGGTGACGCCGAAGCGGCCCGAGGCGACCTGCTTGATCGCCGAGCGCATCGAATCGCCGTTGGGCAGCTTCTTGTAGCGGTCCGATTCCTCGCCGCCCTCGCCGGTGTTCGACTTGCCGCCGATGCGGTTCATGGCGATGGCGAGCGTGGTGTGCGCCTCGCGGCTGATCGACCCGAAGCTCATCGCCCCGGTGGCGAAGCGCCGGACGATGGCGCTGGCCGGCTCGACCTCCTCGATCGGCACCGGCGTCTCGGCCCATCTGAACTGCATCAGGCCGCGGATGGTCAGCAGCCGCTCGCTCTGCTCGTTGATGCTGCGCGCGAACTCGGCGTAGTCGGACGCGACGTTGCCGCGCACGGCGTGCTGCAGCTTGGCGATGTTGTTCGGCGTCCAGGCGTGGTCCTCGCCGCGCAGGCGGAAGGCGTAGTCGCCGCCCGGGTCGAGCAGGTTGCGGTAGACCGGGTTCTCGCCGAAGGCGTCGGCATGGCGCCGCACGGTCTCTTCGGCGATCTCGCGCCAGCCTGCCCCCTCGATCGTGGTCGCGGTGCCGGTGAAGTATTTCTCGACGAATTCCGAGGACAGGCCGACGGCGTCGAAGATCTGCGCGCCGCAATAGGACTGGTAGGTGGAGATGCCCATCTTGGACATCACCTTGAGAAGCCCCTTGCCGACCGCCTTGATGTAGTTCTTCTGGACCTCGTAGGGCTTGAGCGCGATCGCGTTCTCGACCCGGATCCGCTCCAGCGTCTCGAAGGCGAGATAGGGATTGATCGCCTCCGCGCCGTAGCCGGCGAGGCAGCAGAAATGATGCACCTCGCGCGCCTCGCCGGTCTCGACGACCAGGCCGGTCTGGGTGCGAAGGCCGCGCTGGATCAGGTGGTGGTGGACGGCGGCGGTGGCGAGCAGCGAGGGTACCGCGATGCGCTCCGGACCGACCGCGCGATCGGACAGGATCAGGATGTTGTTGTCGGCCAGCACGGCGTCGACGGCCTGGGTGCAGATCCGCTCCAGCGCCCGCTCCATGCCCGCGGCGCCGTCGGCGGCCAGCCAGGTCGTGTCGATGGTGGCGGTGCGGAAGGCGCCGTCGAGCAGCTCCGAGATGGACCGCACCTTTTCCAGGTCGGCGTTGGTCAGGACGGGCTGCGCGACCTCGAGGCGCTTGTGCGTCCCGGCCTGGCGGCCGAGCAGGTTCGGACGCGGGCCGATCATCGAGACCAGCGACATCACCAGCTCCTCGCGGATCGGATCGATCGGCGGGTTGGTGACCTGGGCGAAGTTCTGCTTGAAATAGTTGAAGAGCAGCTTGGGCTTCTTCGACAGCACCGCGATCGGCGTGTCGGTGCCCATGGAGCCGACGGGGTCGTCGGGTTCCTTGGCCATCGGCTCGAGGAAGAACTGGAGGTCCTCCTGCGTGTAGCCGAAAGCCTGCTGGCGGTCGAGCAGCGCGCCGGGGTCGTTGGCCGGCGGCGGCGCCTTGGGTTCGGGCAGCGCCGCCAGCTCCTCGAGCTTGTACTGCGTCGCCTTGAGCCAGGCCTCGTAGGGCTGCGCCTCGGCGAGGCTGCGCTTGAGTTCCTCGTCCTCGACGATGCGGCCCTGCTCCAGGTCGATCAGCAGCATCTTGCCGGGCTGCAGGCGCCACTTGCGGACGATCTTCTCCTCGGGGATCGGCAGCACGCCCGATTCCGACGCCATGACCACCACGTCGTCCGAGGTCACCAGGAAGCGCGCGGGCCTGAGCCCGTTGCGGTCGAGGGTGGCGCCGATCTGGCGGCCGTCGGTGAAGGCGATCGACGCGGGCCCGTCCCAGGGCTCCATCAGCGCCGCGTGGTACTCGTAGAAGGCCTTGCGCCTGGCATCCATCAGCGGGTTGCCGGCCCAGGCCTCGGGGATCAGCATCATCATCGCGTGCGACAGCGAATAGCCGCCGGCCACCAGCAGTTCGAGCGCGTTGTCGACGCAGGCCGTGTCCGACTGCCCGTGCGGGATCAGCGGCCACATCTTGTCGAGATCGGGCCCCAGCAGCTCGGATTCCATCGTCCGCCGGCGCGCGTACATCCAGTTGACGTTGCCGCGCACGGTGTTGATCTCGCCGTTGTGCGCGATGAAGCGATAGGGATGCGCGAGCTTCCAGGACGGGAAGGTGTTGGTCGAGAAGCGCTGATGCACCAGGCACAGCGCCGAGACGGTCAGGGGATCGCGCAGGTCGCGATAGAAGCTCTCGACCTGCGGCGCCAGCAGCAGCCCCTTGTAGACCAGCGTGCGCGTCGAGAAGGACGGCATGTAGAACTGGGTCAGCCCCGGCAGGCCGTGCTTGCGTCCCAGTTCGGCCAGCGGGTTCTGGGTCTGCTTGCGGATCGCCAGGATCTTGCGCTCGAAGGCGTCCTGGTCGGCGATGCCGGGGCCCCGGCCGACGATCGCCTGGCGGATGACCGGCATCGCCTCGATCACCGTCTTGCCGAGACCGGCAAGGTCGGTGGGCACGTCGCGCCAGCCGACGAGGCGCTGGCCTTCGACGCGGATGAAGTGCTCGAAGCGTTCGATGGCGAAGTTCCGCGCCGCCTCGTCCTGCGGCAGGAAACACATCGCGACCGCATAGTCGCCCGGCGGGGGCAGCGTCCGGCCGGTGGCGGCCGCCCAGGCGCGGAGCAGCGCATCCGGGATCTGGATCATGCAGCCGGCGCCGTCGCCGACCAGCGGGTCGGCGCCGACCGCCCCGCGGTGGTCCAGATTGACGAGGATGCTCAGCCCCTGACGCACCAGGTCGTGCGACTTTCGGCCCTTGATGTCGGCGATGAAGCCGACGCCGCACGAATCATGTTCGTTGCGTGGATCGTAGAGCCCCTGGCTGGGCGGAAAATCGCTCACGTCTACCCCCTGCCTGCCGGTCGCCGGCGCAGTCCGATTTCCTGTTGCGGTGCAAGATAGAAGCCGAACGGGCGGAAACTAGCGGCTCGGGCGACGATTGCCCAGTGGCCGGACAGATTCCCGCCTGGAACTGCCGCAGTGCGACATGGAATAAACCGACCCGCCCCGTCAATGGGGATTTGCGCCTCTGGCGCGCGCCGCGGCGGTCTCGCTCCAGGCCAGCCCGGCACCGGCGACGACGATGATCGCGGCGCCGGCCCAGGTCCAGGCCTCCGGCAGGTCGCCGAACAGCGCGTAGCCGAACACGACCCCGCCGGCCAGTTGCCAGTAGCCGAACGGAGAAACCAGTCCGGCATCGGCGTAGCTGAGCGCGCGGGCCGCGCAATAATGCCCGAGCGCGCCCAGAAGGCCCATGCTGGCCATCATGGCGGCATCGCGAAGGTTGCGTGGGGCGACGAAGTCGAAGGGGACGACCGCCGACATCACGATCGTCCCCGCCAGGACCGCGTAGAGCGTCGAGGTCTCCGGACGATCGACCGCGGCGGCACGGCGCGACAGCACCTGGAAAAGCGCGTAGAGCGAAGCGCTCGCGAGGATCGCGAGGCTGGGCCAGTCGAGGGCGCCCGGGCTGGGCCGGATCACGACGACGACCCCGGCGAAGCCGGCCAGCACGGCGAGGAAACGGCGCCAGGACAGGGCCTCGCCCAGGATCGGCGCAGCCAGCAGCATGACCAGGAACGGCGCGACGAAGATGATCGTCGACGCCTTGGCGAGACCGACCTGGGGCAAGGCGAAGAAGAACAGCGTGGTCGAGACCAGCATGATCAGCGACAGCGACAGCTGCGTCCCAGGCCGGCTGGTGCGGAACAGCGCCAGCCCGTTGCGCGGCATGAACAGCACCAGCATCCACAGCAGATGCGTGGTCAGCCGCGCCCAGATCACCTGCTGCGGCGGGTACTCGGCGGCCAGTTGCTTGCCGAAGGCGTTCATCGCCGGCAGCAGCGTCGCCGACAGCATCATGAACGCGATGCCCAGCAGCGGTCTGTTGGTCAGCAATGTCGCCGGCGCGCCCACCTGCGCATCAAAGCATGCCGCCTTCGGCCGCGCGAGCGGCGCGAACCCGGCTTTACATGCGCAGCGTTCGCATCCAGCCTGCACCGGATGCGTATCGAGGCATTCTCCCAAGGCAAGGATCCGGCGCGCCCGGAGGCCAACGAGGACCGTTTCGTCGTCCTGCCGGGCCGCGCCTACGCGGTGATCGACGGGGTCAGCGACCGGCTGGGCACGCGCTACGACGGCATGCTCGCCGGCCAGTACGGCGCCGCGCTGGTGCAGCGCCGGCTGCAGGCGCTGCTGGCGCGCGACGACGGCATGCCGGGCGACGCGCGCGACCTGGTCGGCGTCCTCACCGACGAGATCGCGGCCGCCTATGCGCGGCACGGGACGCGCGACGCCGCGCGCGCCGACGCCAATCGCCGGTTCTCGGCGACCCTGGCGCTGGTCCTGGAACGACCGGACGCGCTGGAACTGCTGCTGATCGGCGACAGCGGCATCCGGCTCGGCGGCACGCGCGACATCCGCCTGGACAAGGACCTCGACCGCATCACCGCGACGACGCGCCGCATCGCCTGGGCAAGCATCGCCGCGCGCAGCGACGATCCGGCCTGCCGCGAGCGGCTGTCGCGCCGCGTCGCCTGGGCCGGCACCGCGCAGGATCCGGCGGCCCTGGAAGGGCTGATCGTCGCGGCCGACCTGACGGCCATCGAGGCCGGGGCGATCGCCGCGGCCGCCGTCGCGATGCCCCATCTGCCACGCGCCGCGATCGCGGATCTGGTGCGCGGCGGCATCGTCGGCGCCCAGGGTCCGCACCAGAACGATGCCACCTCGCCGCTCGGCTATTCCTGCCTCGACGGCTTCGCGGTCCCGGCCAGCCTCGTCCACCACGAGATCGTCCCGCGCGCGGGCATCGGCTCCGTCGAGCTCTACAGCGACGGCTATTTCAAGCCCGGGAACGGTTTCGGCATCGCCGCCTGGGAACAGGCCTTCCACGAGGTCGAGCGCGAGGATCCGCACAAGCTCGGCCCCCATGCCAGCGTCAAGGGCTCCCTCGGTCCCATCAAGGCCGACGACCGCACCTATCTCGGCGTCCAATGGACCCCGGGGGTCTGCCCCCCGGCTGCGTGGACCCCGGGGTTCTGACCCCCGGCTGCGGGACGCGACGAACCCGCCTCGATCGCGACGACCATGCAGCAGCTCGCCGCACAACCCACCGGCTCAACGCCGGCCGAAAAGCTTCTCGATATCGGCCCGGCCCAGCGTCACATAGGTGGGGCGGCCGTGGTTGCACTGCCCCGAATGGGGCGTGGCCTCCATCTGGCGCAGCAACGCATTCATCTCCTCGGCGCCCAGCCGCCGGCCGGCGCGCACGCTGCCATGGCAGGCCATGGCCGAGCAGATGTCGGCCAGCCGCTCCTCCAGCGACAGCGCGTCGCCATGCTCGTCCAGTTCGTCGGCCAGATCGCGCACCAGCCCGGCGGCATCGACCTTGCCGAGCAGCGCCGGCACTTCGCGCACCGCGACCGCACCGCGCCCGAAGCCCTCGATGGTCAATCCCAGCCGCTCGAACTCGCCGGCCCGGGCGAGCAGCCGGTCGACACGCGCGGCATCGAGTTCGACGATCTCGGGGATCAGCAGCAGCTGACGCCTGACCCCGGTGCCGGCGAGCTCGGTCTTGATGCGCTCGTAGACCAGACGCTCATGCGCCGCATGCTGGTCGACGATCACCATGCTGTCGCCGGCCTGGGCCACGATATAGGTGTCGAAGAGCTGGGCGCGCGCGACGCCCAGCGGGAACGACGCCGCCGGCGCCTCGGCGGCGGCGGTAGCCGGCGCCTCGGACGCTTCGGGCGGCTGCGGCCCGGGCGCCACGGGAAGAGCCGGCCCCGTGGCGAGGTCGCGGCCGGCCGGCGCGAAGGATGCCAGCGGCGCCTGGAACGCGTAGCCCGCCATGCTCTCGGCCAGGCTGGGGCGCCGCGGCGGCAGGGCGCCGGGCAGCGGTGGGCCGGGCCGGAACGCGCCCAGCGCCTCCTGGCCCGGGGTCGTCGCCGCGCGGAACCCGGCCCCGGCCAGGGCGTGCTTGAGCGCGCCCACGACCAGGCCACGCACCATCCCGGAATCGCGGAAACGCACCTCGGCCTTGGCCGGATGGACGTTGACGTCCACCTCGCCGGCCGGCAGATCGACGAAGAGCGCCACGACCGGATGGCGGTCGCGCGCCAGGAAATCGGCATAGGCGGCGCGCACGGCGCCTGCCAGCAGACGGTCGCGCACCGGTCGGCCGTTGACGAACAGGTACTGCGCCTGGGCGGTGGCGCGGTGGAAGGTCGGCAGGCTGACATGGCCGCTCAGCCGCACGCCCTCGCGTTCGGCCTCGACCGCGATCGCGTTGTCGAAGAAGTCGCGATCGATCGTCGCCGCCAGCCTCTCCAGCCGCGCCGCCTCTCCGGCGGCGGTCAGCGCCGGCAGACGCAGCACCTGCCGGCCGTCGGCGACGACCGAGAAGGCCACGGCCGGATTGGCCATCGCCAGCCGCTCCACGGCGTCGAGGCAGGCATTGAGCTCGGCGCGGTCCCCGCGCAGGAACTTGAGCCGGGCCGGGGTGGCGTAGAAGAGGTCGCGGATCTCGACCCGCGTTCCGGCGCCTTGCGCGGCGGGCTCGGGCGCGCGCCGCGCGCCGCCCTCGACGCGGATCGCCCAGGCCTCGCGCGCGCCCGCCGCACGGCTGGTGATCGTCAGCCGCGCGACGGCGCCGATCGAGGGCAGCGCCTCGCCCCGGAAACCGAAGCTGGCGATCGCGGAGAGGTCGTCGGTGGGCAGCTTCGACGTCGCGTGGCGCTCGACCGCGAGCCCCAGCTCGTCGCGATCCATGCCGCGCCCGTCGTCGGCGACCACGATCGCCGCCTTGCCGGCCTCTGTCAGCGCGACGTCGACGCGACGCGCGCCGGCATCGAGCGCGTTCTCGACGACTTCCTTGAGCGCCGCCGCCGGCCGCTCGATCACCTCGCCGGCCGCGATGCGGTTGACCAGCGTGTCGGGCAGGCGGCGGATCACGCCGGCCATCACCCGCCGTCGCCGGCGACGCCGGCCGGCCGGCCGACGAACACGGTCACGAACCGGGGATCGGCGAAGAGCTGACGCGCGACCCGGCGCGCGTCGTCGATCGTGACCGACCGGATCAGCGCGTCGCGGCGCGCCAGATAGTCGATGCCGAGACCGTCATACTGGATCGCCACCAGCAGCCGCGCCACCGCGCCGCTCGAATCGAGCGCCAGCGGGAAGGACCCGGTGAGATAGGCTTTGGCGTTCTCCAGCTCCTCCGCCGTCGGTCCGTCCTCGCCCATGCGGCGCCATTGCGCCTCGACCAGCGCCTGCGCCTCGGCGGCCCGCGCGTTGTCGGTCGAATAGCTGCCGACGACCAGCGCGCCGCGATCGAACGCCGACAGCGTCGTCGAGACGCCGTAGGTCAGGCCCCGGCGCTCGCGCAGCTCGGTCATCAGCCGCGAGTTGAAACCGCCGCCGCCGAGGACGTAGTTGACCAGCAGCCCCGCGAACCAGTCCGGGTCGTCGCGCTTCAGGCCCGGCGAACCGAACATGACCAGCGACTGCGGCAGGTCGCGCGGGATGACGATGCGACGGGGCCCGTCCGCGACGGGCGACGCCGCAGGCACGACGGCCGGAGCAGCCGTCGCCGGCAGCCCGCCGAAGATCCGGTCGAGGAGCGGCGCCAGCGTCGCGGCGTCGATGTTGCCGACGACGCCGACGCTCAGCACGTCGCGCGCCAGCCGCGCGGCGACGAAGCCGCGCAGATCGGCGACGCTCGCCGCACGCGTGCCGGCGGCCTCCGCCTCGAGCCCGGTCGCATAGGGATGGTCGCCGAGCGCGCGTGACTGGAAGGCGCGACGCAGCAGCGCACGCGGCTCCTCGCTCTCGCGCGCGAAGCCGGCCATCAGCCGCGTCCGCACGCGCTCGACCGCGTCGGGATCGAAGCGGGGCGCGGTCAGCGCCAGGCGCAGCAGTTCGACCCCCGCGTCGCGATGGACGTCGAGGACCCGGATCCCGCCCTGGATGCTGTCGGCGCCGATCGAGATGTCCAGCGTCATCGACCGTTCGTCGAGGGCGCGGGCGAAGGCGGTCGCATCGAGTTCGCCCGCCCCTTCGTCCAGCATCTCGATGGCGAAGCGCCCGACCCCGGCGAGACCGGCGGGCTCGCTGGCGCTGCCGCCGCGGAAGCGGAACTGCATCGCCAGCAGCGGCAAGGTGGCGTCGCGCACCAGCCAGGCGACGACGCCGCCCGGCGAGACCACGCGCTCGATCTCCATGGCGCGGGCCGGCAGTGCCGTGGCGGCCAGCGCCAACAGAAGGAGAAGCATGGCCGCAAGGCGGCGCGACACGACGATCATGGACGCCCCCGCGGCAGCAGCAGGCCGGTGACGCTGCGTTCCTCGCGCAGCACGGCGCGCGCCGCGGCCGTCACCTCGGCGGCGGTCACCGCGGCGATGCGCGCCGGCCAGGATTCGATCTGCTCGATCGTCGCCCCGGTCATCATCTCGCTGCCGATCGCGCGCGGCGCGGTGCCCAGCGCGTCGCGGGCGAGGATGGCGGCGTCGCGCATGCGCGACTGCGCGCGCGCGACGTCCGCGGCCTCGACGCCGTCGCGCAGCAAGGCGGCGATCTCCTCGTCCATCGCCGCCTCCAGCGCCTCGATCGCGATGCCCGGACGGGCGGTGGCGGAGAAGGAGAACACGGCCATGTCGAAGGCGTCGGGGTCGTAGCCGACGCCCGCCGAGACCGCGAGCTGGCGGTCGATCACCAGGGCGCGGTGGAACCGGCCCGCCTGTCCGCCGGCGATGTCGGCCAGCACCTGCAGCGGGTAGGCGTGGATGCTTTCGCCGCGCCTCGCGCTGGGCGCGAGATACTGGCGGGAGACCGACGGCTGGCGCACGCGCTCGTCGCGCAACGCCACGCGCCGCGCCGCCTGCGGGACCGGCTCGGCCGGCCGGACCCGCGCCGGCACCGGTTTCGCCGGGATCGGCCCGTAATGGGTCTCGGCCAGCGCGCGAACCTCGTCGGCGGCGACGTCGCCCGCGACGACCAGGACGGCGTTGTTGGGCGCGTACCAGGTCCGGTACCAGGCCAGCGCGTCCTCGCGCGTCAGGCCGCGGATCTCGTGCTCCCAGCCGATGATCGGCCGGCCATAGGGATGGTTGAGGAACATCGCCGCGTTCATCTGCTCGCGCAGCCGCGCCGAGGGCAGGTTGTCGACGACCTGCCGCCGCTCCTCCAGCACCACGTCGCGCTCGGTCGCGACCGACTCCTCGGCGAGGCGCAGATTGACCATGCGGTCCGCCTCCAGCCCCATCACCAGCCCCAGGCGGTCGCGTGCGACGGTCTGGAAATAGCCGGTGTAGTCCCAGCTGGTGAAGGCGTTGTCCCGCCCCCCCTCGCGCGCCACGATGCGCGAGAACTCGCCCGGCGCCACCCGCCCGGTGCCCTTGAACATCAGATGCTCGAGGAAATGCGCGATGCCGGACTTGCCCGGCGGTTCGTCGGCGGCGCCGGCCCGGTACCAGACCATATGGGTCACGATCGGGGCGCGCCGGTTCTCGACCACCACCACCTGCAGCCCGTTGGCGAGGGTGAAGCTGACCGGATTGAAGACCTGGGCCGGCGCGGCCGCGAAGGTCGCGAAGGCGAGCAGGAGGCCGCCGGCGAGGCGGCCCAGCAATCGGCGTGTCGTCATGCCCGCCTGAGATGAGGCGGCGGCGCGGCGCGGCAAGCCGTCCGGTGCGGGCCTCAGAAAAGTCCCTCGAACAGGCCGCGCTGGCGGCGCCGGACGATCGGCGTGTCGCCTTCGGTCGTCGCGCGGCCCAGCGCCTGGTTCTCCCGCAGCCGGCGGCTCTCGCGCTCGGCGTCGATCACCGTGCCCGGCGGCTCGGGCTCGCGCCAGAAGATCAGGCGGTCGGCGAAGCTGCGATCGGCCTCGGCGAGCGACGCCGCCTCGCGATCGACGACCCCGCGGATCGACGGATCGGCGCGATCGCCGCCGATGCGGGCCAGCAGGGCCGCCTCGCCGTCGCTCTGCCGCGCCACGGTGCGGCCGGTCTGGGCCGGACGCGCTCCGGGGCGGCTGCCGGTGATGGCGCTGCGGACCTGATCGGTGGTGGTTCCCTCCTGAGGCCGGGGCGCGCCGGGCGCGGGCGGGCGCAGGCCGAACTCCGGCGGAACGGAAAGCGGCGCGCGGGTGACGACCCGGAATTCGTCGGGGGGATCCTTGTCCCAGCCGATCGATTTGCGGGTCTCCTCGCAGCCGCCGAGCACGAGGGCCAGGGCGGTTGCGGCGAACGGGACCAGGACGCGTCGGAAGCTCATGCCGTCTATTTAGCCGACGACTTGGGCGCCAACAAGGCGTCGAGCAGCAGCAGGCCGACCCCGATGGCGATCGCCGCATCGGCGATGTTGAAGGCGGGCCAGTGCCAGCCGGCGGCATGGACGTCGAGGAAGTCGAACACCGCCCCGAAACGCAGCCGGTCGATCACGTTGCCGACCGCCCCGCCGATCACCGCGCCCAGCGCCAGCGTCACCAGCAGATTGGGCGCGCGGCGCAGCCAGACGACCAGCACCGCGGTGATCGCGGCAGCGATCGTCGCGAACACCCAGGCGGCCTCGTCCGAACCGCGGTTGAACATCCCGAAGCTGACGCCGAAATTCCAGACCGTCACCAGGTTGAAGAACGACGTCACCTCGACACCCGGCGCGCGCGGCAGCGGATCGGGCGCGGGATCCCAGAAGGCCAGCCCGGTCAGGCCGGTATAGGCCGCCCATTTGGTCGCCTGATCGGCCACCACCACCGCGGCGGCGAGGCCGAGGCCCCGGCGCAGCATGGCTCAGCCCGCCCTGGCGTGGTCGACCGCGTCGGCGCAGCGCAGGCACAGCATCCTGTGATGCGCATGCGTACCGACCTCGGGCAGGACCTTCCAGCAGCGCGCGCATTTCTCGCCCGCGGCGGCGCGGAACGCGGCGGCGGCCTGCGGCACGTCGGGCAGCCGGAACAGCTCGTCCGAAGCCGGGACCTCGCCGGCCGCGAGCGCGTGGCCGGAGGTGATGAAGATCTCGTCGAGATCGAGTCCGTCGAGGACCCCGGCGGCCTCGGCGGTCACGTGCAGGACCGGCGCGGCCTGCAGGCTGGAGCCGATCTCCTTGCGTTCGCGCGCCTTCTCCAGGCACCCCGTGACGACGCGCCGAAGGTCGCGCACCGCCCGCCATTTCGTGGCCAGCCCCTCGTCGCGCCAGGTAGCCGGGATCTCCGGGAAGAGCTCGAGATGGACGCTCGACTCCGCGCCGGGATGAAGATCGAGCCAGGCCTCCTCGGCGGTGAAGCACAGGACCGGCGCCAGCCAGCGCACGACGCAGTCGAAGACGGTGGCCATCGTACTGCGCGTCGCGCGGCGGCGCAGCGAATCCGGCCGGTCGCAATAGAGCGCGTCCTTGCGGATGTCGAAATAGAAGGCCGACAGGTCGACCGCGCAGAAATTGTGGAGCGCCGAGAAGAACGGGTTGAATTCGTAGGTGGCGTTGGCGCGCTTCAGCGCCTCGTCCATCTCGGCGAGACGGTGGAGCACGAAGCGCTCCAGTTCCGGCAGCTCGGCCTCGGGCACGCGCTCGTCCGGCACGTAGCCCTTCAGCGCGCCGAGAAGATAGCGCAGCGTGTTGCGCAGCCGGCGATAGACCTCAGCCTGCTGCTTGAGGATCTCCGGGCCGATGCGCAGGTCGTCCGAATAATCAGAGGACACGACCCACAGCCGCAGGATGTCGGCGCCCAGCTTGTCGACCACCTCCTGCGGCGAGACGACGTTGCCCAGCGACTTGGACATCTTGCGGCCCTGCTCGTCGAGCACGAAGCCATGCGTGAGCACGCCGCCGAACGGCGCGCGGCCGCGCGTGCCGCAGCTTTCCAGCAGCGAGGAATGGAACCAGCCGCGATGCTGGTCCGAGCCTTCGAGATAGAGCGAGGCAGGCCAGGCGAGTTCGGGCCGCTGCTCGAGCACGAAGGCATGGGTCGAGCCGGACTCGAACCACACGTCGACGATGTCGAAGACCTGCGTGTAGTCGGCGGGATCGTGCGCCGCGCCCAGGAAACGCGCGGGCGGGCTGGTCCACCACGCGTCCGAACCTTCCGCCTCGAAGGCCTCGGCGATGCGTGCGAAGACCTCCGGATCGCGCAGCAACTCGCCCGTCTTCCGGCGCACGAAGACCGCGATCGGCACGCCCCAGGCGCGCTGGCGCGAGATGCACCAGTCCGGACGCTGTTCGATCATCGCGCGGATTCGGTTCTCGCCCGCGGGCGGATACCAGGCGCTGTCGGCGATCGCCTTCAGCGCCGTCTGCCGCAGGTCGTTCGTCGCCATGGAGATGAACCATTGCGGCGTGTTGCGGAAGATCAGCGGCGCCTTCGAGCGCCAGGAATGGGGATAGTCGTGGCGCAGCGTGCCCTTGGCCAGAAGCGCGCCCACCTCGATCAGCGCCTTGATCACCGCGACATTGGCGTCGCCCGGCTTGCCCTGCTCGGTATAGATGCGCCGTCCCGCGAAGGGCTTCACCGCCGGCAGATAGACGCCGGCATCGTCGATCATGTCCGGCACCGGCAGGCCGTGCGCGCGCCCGAGTTCGAAATCGTCGCGGCCATGGCTGGGGGCGATATGGACGATGCCCGTGCCGGCATCGGTCGTGACGAACCCGCCGGCCATCACGGGCACGTCGAATTCGTAGCCATACGCGTCCTCGCCCCTGCCCGGCGCCCAGCCGCGCAACGGATGCGCGCAGCGCGTGCCGACGAGATCCGCCCCCGTGAAGGCGGCGAGCACCTCGAGCCTGGCCCCCTTGAGCTGCGCCTCGGTCTGGCCGACGAGGTCGGCGGCGAGCACCAGTTTCTCCCCGGCGCGGGCGAACGAGCCCTCCGGCGCCTCGGTCACGCGGCAGAGCCGGTAGGCGATCTCCGCGCCCACGGCGAGGCCGCGATTGGCGGGCATCGTCCAGGGCGTGGTCGTCCAGATGACGACCGACGCGCCGTCGAGGCCGGCGACCGGGCTCTCCAGGACCGGAAAGCGGACCCAGACCGTGTCCGACTTGTGCTCGTGATATTCGATCTCGGCCTCGGCCAGCGCGGTCTTCTCGACCACCGACCACATCACCGGCCGCGCGCCGCGATAGAGGCCGCCATTGAGCGCGAAGCGATGGATCTCGCGCACGATCTGCGCCTCGGCGGGAAAGGTCATGGTCGCGTAGGGGTTCGACCAGTCGCCCTCGACGCCCAGCCGCTTGAACTCGGCGCGCTGGATGTCGATCCATTTCGCGGCGAAGTCGCGGCATTCCTTGCGGAACTCGACGATCGGCACCGCGTCCTTGTCCTTGCCCTTGGCGCGGTACTCCTCCTCGATCTTCCATTCGATCGGCAGGCCGTGGCAGTCCCAGCCCGGCACGTAGTTGGCGTCCTCGCCCTTCATCTGATGGACGCGGTTGATGACGTCCTTCAGGATCTTGTTGAGCGCGTGGCCGATATGCAGGTTGCCGTTGGCGTAGGGCGGCCCGTCATGCAGCACGAATTTCGGCCGCCCCGCGGCGCGCGCGCGCAGCTTGCCGAACAGGTCCATGTCCTTCCAGCGCGCGAGCATCTGGGGCTCGCGCTTGGGCAGTTCGCCGCGCATGGGAAAGGACGTCTCGGGCAGGAAGACGCTGTCCTTGTAGTCGGTGCGGGACGTGTCGCTCATGCTCGCGCCTCCTCGGCGAAGATCCGTGTGGACATCAGCACCCGCTCGACATGGACGAGGCCGCGCAGCCGCTCGGCGACATGCTGGGCGGCCTGGGCATCGAGGCCGCCGACCTCGACGTCGATCGACAGCCCGTCCCGGACGGCGACGGCGTCGAGGCGGGCGGGCACGAGGCCGCGGCGCGCGAACTCGGCGACGACGCGCGGCAGCAGACCCGGTTCCGGCTCGCCGAGCACCGCATAGCACCAGAGGGGATCGGCAGGCGGAACGGACTCAGGAAGAAGCTTGGACACGATACGCGGTCTCCTTCGGGAACGCGGAAAGACGAACATGGCCGGCCCGGCTCTCGACGAGAGCCGGGTGGCTAATTCGCGCGTTCAGCGTGATCCTGAAGGACCGGATGTCCATGGCGGCGCGGATCATAGGCAAGGCCCCGCCGCGCCGCAACCGCCGGCCAGGACGCGCCGTGCGGCCGCGGCGTCCTCCGCGATCTGGGCCTTGAGCGCGTCCAGCCCGTCGAAGCGCCGTTCCGGACGCAGGAAGGCGCGCAGCTCGACGCAGAGCCGCCGACCGTAGAGATCGCCCGCGAAGTCGAACAGATGCACTTCCAGCCGCGGCTCGCTGTCGCCGCCGAAGGTCGGCCGCAGGCCCAGATTGGCGACGCCGTCATGGCCGCCGCCGGCGCCGTCGATGCCGACGCGCACCGCATAGACGCCAAGACGCGGCCGCACATAGTCGCCGAGCCGGAGATTGGCGGTGGGAAAGCCGATCGTGCGGCCGCGGCGATCGCCCGGCGCCACCCGCCCCTCGATCTCGAAGAAGCGGCCGAGTATGCCGGCGGCGCGCGCCGTGTCGCCATCGGCCAGCGCCTGGCGCGCGGCGGTCGAGGAGAACACCTCGTCCCCGGCGCCGCTTCCCGAGGAGACCGGCGCCACGATGCTGGCACCGAGGCCGGCGGCGGCCAGCCTTGCGGCGAGGAAGGCGGCGGTGCCGGCGCGGCCGCGGCCGAAGACGAAATCGTAGCCCACCGAGACGTGACGCACGCCAAGCCCGCCGACCAGCAGGCCGTCGACGAATTCCTCGGGCGAGAGCGCGGCCAGCCGCGCGTCGAAGCGCAGCAGATGGACCTGGTCGACGCCGATCGCCGCGATCCGCCGCAGCCGGCCGCGCAGCCGCGTGAGCAGGAAGGGCGGCTGGTCGGGCCGGAAGAACCGGCGCGGATGCGGCGCGAAGGTCATCGCCGCAGCCGGGCAGCCGATCCGGCGCGCCGCCTCGCAGGCCTGCTCGATCACCCGGCGATGGCCGCGATGGACGCCGTCGAAATTGCCGATCGCGATCGCGGCGCCGCGCGCCGCCGCGGGCAGCGCCAGGCAGGAACGGTAGATGCGCATGCCGGAAGTGTCGCGCAGCGGGCGCCCGGATGGGGGCGGCGTCAGTCGGCCGCGGCCGAGCTCGGCCGCGCCAGCGCGGCACGCAGCGGCACCATCACCAGCGCGTCGCCCTCCAGCACCACCTTCCCACGGACGGTGACGGTGGTGGCCAGGGCCGCCCGGCGCTTTTCCGGAAAGAGCTCGGTCACGGTTGCCCGCGCCCAGATCGTGTCGCCGACGCGCACCGGCGCCTTGAAGCGCAGCGACTGCGAGAGGTAGATGCAGCCCGGCCCCGGCAGCCGCGTGCCGATCACCGTCGAGATGAAGGATGCGGTCAGCATGCCGTGGGCGATGCGCCCCGAGAACATCGTGCCGGCCGCGAATTCCTCGTTGATATGGACGGGATTGGTGTCGCCCGAGATGCCGGCGAACAGAACGATGTCGGCCTCGGTGATGGTGCGCGCGACGACCGCCGTCTGCCCGACGGACAGATCCTCGAAGAACAGGCCATGAAGCTCTTCCGCGCCGCTCATCACATCCGCTCCACCGCCAAGGCTTGCTGCACCGCAGTATAGATCCCCCCCGCCCGACCGGCAATCCGCTCCGCTCGGGCAGGGCCCAGGGGTCAGCGCAGAAGGCCGGCCTGGCGGGGCAGCCAGAGGGTCAGTTCGGGGAGGAAGGTGATCGCGGCGATCGTGTCGAGGAAGCAGCCGACGCAGAGCAGCAGCGCGTTGACCAGCAGCAGGAACACCTATTTCTCGCTGGTCAGGCCCAGGATGAACCCGTCCATCGTCTCGGCCGCCTGGGACAGGGTCAGCAGCCGCAACCGGTGTCAGAGCCCTTTGGCCCCCTTCCCCCGCCCCCGAGCGGGTCGTCAATCCTTCGGCACGACCACGACCGAGCAGGAGTCACCGGTCGCGATCCGGCCCTGACCACGCAGTGACCACAGCAGGCCCGAGCGCTTGAAGCGGACCACCGTCGGCGCGCGCGCCGGGTCGGATATGTCGTAGATCGCACCTGCCGGAGCGCCAGCCTGGACCCATGTTCCAAGCGGGTGAAACGGACGATAGATGCCGCCCACCGGCGCGAAATGGTAGCAGTCCATGTCCGGCAACAGCATCACCTGTGTCGTGGGCGCCTGCCGATCTCCGGTCTCGCCACAGATGCCGAGAAAAGCGAGCAGGTTGCGTACGCCGCGCTCAGCAATCGCCAGTCCCGGAAGCTGGACACGGTTGCCCCCGCCCAGTTCGCTCGACATCGCGACAAGCCCACGGGTCTCGCACAGGGTCTGGAATGTCCCCGACCCGTCGACCTCCCGGCTCATGACATGATAGGGCGCGCCGAAGGCGCGGGCGAAGGCCACGGTCCTCTCGGTCAGCGACGGATCGTCGAGGATATGCGACATCGTGCAGGGCAGGCAGTCGAGCGATCGCCCACCCGAATGAATGTCCATCACCGCGTCGGCGATCGGGACCAGATGATGCGCGACGTAGTGGGCGAGGACCTGCGCAAAGCTTCCCGCCGGATCGCCCGGAAAAGCCCGGTTGATGTCGCGCCCGTCGATCGGGGACGTCCGCGTGCCCGCGAGGCAGGCTGGAAAGTGGTGTGCCGGCAAGATGATGACCCGGCCCTGGATCTGCTGCGGTTCCAGCGTTCGTGCCAGATCGAGCAGCGCGAGCTGCCCTTCATATTCGTCACCATGCGTACCCGCGACCAGCAACAGGGTCGGCCCGGTACCGTTGGCGACGACGACGATCGGGATCGGCACCGCGCCCCATGCGGACTCGTCATGGGCATGGGGAACGCGCAGATGGCCCAACTGCTTTCCGGGGCGGTCGAAATCGATGTCGGCGATCACCTTGCTGCGGACCGCCGCAGCGCCTGGATTGGCAGACATGGCCCGACCTAGATCTCCATCTTCAGCGGCAGCGGCCAGCGCTCCATGCCGAGCAGCGCCAGATCGGCTAGGTTCGCCGTCTCCGGCGGGGCCTGGACGGCGCCGGCCGGGGCCGGTGTCGTCCGCGCCGCAGCCAGCGCCTCGAGGACCCGGTCGCAGATCAGGTCCGTCGACTCGTCCGTCTGCAGACGCAGATCGACCTGCAGAAGTCCGATATCCGCCATCAGATTGCGCACGAAGATCGACGGCGTCCCGTTCCACAGCGCCTGCGACAGGCCGAAGGCCGATAATCCCGCCGCCTCGGCGTCGACCTGGAGATGGAGCCGCGAGAAAGTCGGCACCGTCGCGTCGACCTCGGCCTGCGCGCGCAGCCCCGGCACGCCCGCCAGACGCGCGACGGCGCGCGCGAGGCGGCGGTCCAACTGGCGGGAGATCTCGGCCTTGTCTTGCTTCATCCAGCGTTCGAGGGCAGCGATGGCGGAAATGACCGTCTCCTTGCCGGCCTTCATCGGCCGACCGATCCCCTTGTCCTGCCACATCGTCGCGCGGACGAGATCAAGGCGACCGGCGACGACGCCGCCGGTCAGGCCCGCATAGCGCTTCTGGATGCTGAAGATCACGAGATCGCCGCCGGCATGCAGGAAGGATCTTGGATCCGGCTCCGCGGCAGCGTCGACGACGACCGGGATTCCTCGCCTGCGGCAGGCCGCTGCGAACGATCGCAGGTCGATCAGACCCGATTGGACCGTATGGTGCGACACCACGAAGACCGCGCAGGCCGTGCGCTCGCTGAGCGCGGATTCGAGGTGGTAGACGCCGCATTCGGTGGCGGCGCCGATCTCGACGACCCTGGCGCCCGTCAGTCGGATGTTCTGCTCGATATGGCCGCCGTAGGTGACATTGTGGCCGCGCTGGATGACCACTTCGTTCTTCAGCCCGGTGGTGTCTGGAAGCCGCTCGATCCGAGCGAGATCGGTACCCGTCATCGTCGCGGCGACCGCCATGGAGATGCCGGCGGCGCTGCAATTCGTCACCACGCCCGCCTCGGTCCCGACGGCCTTGGCGATCACATGGCAAGCCGCGGACTGGAGTTCCGCCATCTCGACCGAGTTCGCGACCAGTTCCGACACGGCGGCGATGACTTCTGGACAGACCGGGCTGGCGCCCTTGGTCGTCTCGGTCCCCGACGCGTTCAGGATGCGCCGCAGCCCATAGCGCGTGAACACGTCGGCATTGCGTTCGCGATACCCGGTCATCTCGGCGTCCTCGTCGGAAGGGTGTTCAGGCCATGGCGGCGGGCGCGGCGGTCCCGATCCCGTAGAGCGCCGCGCATGTCCCGCCGAGGACCATGTCCATCTCGCGGGCGGTCAGGAATGTGCAATACCGCTTCACGTAGTCGAGCGACTGCTTGTAGGTGCAGAACCGTTCCACGTTCGGCATATCGGAGCCCCACATCAGGCGCTCGGCGCCGACCAGGTCCCGCATGTCGGCGATCAGCGTCTGCGCCTCGGGGTAGGGGTAATCCCAGACGCCGCCATAGGTGATCGGGAACATGGCCTCCAGGCGCACCGTGTCGCGCCGGAAGACGTCGAGCGCGGCTGCCGGAAAATCGTAATGCCCGTCGCGCGCGAAATACGAGACCGGCGGGCTCATCGCGATGTGGCACGGCAGATCCGGATGGCGGGCGAGGACGCGCCCCAGCGCCGTCAGATGGCCCATGTATCCAGCGAGGTCATAGCTGGGACCCGAACTCAGCTCGATGCACAGCACCAGCCGACGCGCGGCCAGCTTGGCCCAGAACGGTTCAAGCTGCGCCCCATCGAGGGTCCAGGGAAAACCGTGCCGGGAAAGCGATTCGGCGTTGAAGTAGATGCCCCGCAGGTGCAGCGCGTCCACCGCCCGGTCGATCTGCGCGAGCTGCGCGGGCTGACCCGCCATCGCTTCGTCGACATGCATCAATCCGGTCATGCGGTCGGGATATTGCTGCTGCGCGTAGGAATTCATCTCGGTCATGGCGCCGTATGCGCCGCCCGCCTGCAGCAGGCAGTGGTCGACGCCCGCGTACATCATCTGCGCCAGCATGAATTCAGGCGGCGCCACCATTTCCTGCATGCCCACAGGCATGTACTGGATCGCATAGTCCTCCCCGGCATGGGTGAACTCGAGTTGACCGTATTTGCCGACCCGGAAATCCACGTCGATCAGCCCCGTCCAGCCCGGATCGTCGCTGCGGTACAGCGCCTTGGTGTCGGCCTTCGCCCAGTCGCGGGTCCGGAAGGTCGACGCGACCGTGCGCGTGATCATGCGCTGCAGATATTTGTTATGGATGTCGCGCGTCGGATGACCGCAGGGCCCGATCCAATGGGCGAAGACATGCGCATGGCAATCGATGATCATGTTTCCTCACTGCATTGCTTTCCAGAGCCCCGGAAGCCAGAGCGCCAGATCGGGATACGCGATCAGGATCGCGATCAGGGCGATCATCGCCCCCACGAAAGGCAGCGCGCCGACGATCACCTGGTTCAGGGACCCTTCACGGCGTATGCCGTGGACGATGTAAAGATTGACGCCCACGGGCGGCGTGATCATCGCCGCTTCGACCAAGATGATGACGATGATGCCGAACCAGACCGGGTCGTAACCCATGCTGCGGACGATCGGCTCGATGATCGGAATTGTCGTGATCATCATCGCCATCGTCTCCATGAAGCACCCGAGGATCAGGTAGAACACGACCACCGCGATCATCGTCTCCAGCTTGCTCAACTGCAGATACGCGATGAGATCGGTGATCTGACGCGCGAGTCCGATGGTGGAAATGACGAAATTCAGGAAGAAGGCGCCGACGAAGATCAGAAGGATCATCGCCGTCGACCGGATCGTGCCCTCGAACGCAGCCCGCATGACCGAGATCGACAGTTTGCCGTTTGCGAGGGCCAGCGCCATCGTCGCAACCACGCCGAAGGACGCCGCCTCGGTCGGCGTCGCGACCCCGGCATAGATCGTCCCGACGACGAGAAGGAACAGGCCGAGCGGGGGCAACAGGGACGGCAGGGCCTGGAAGCGCTCGCGCCACGAGACCTCTACCTTGCGGCCGCCCCATTGCGGCCGGAAGAGGCACGAGACCAACACGGTCACCATGAAGAGTCCGGCCAGCAGCAAGCCGGGAATGAACCCCGCGAGATAAAGTTCGGGGATCGACGTGCTCGTGAGCACGCCGTAGACGACCATGTTGATAGAGGGCGGGATCAGGATCCCGAGAGTGCCACCGGCGGCGAGCGAACCCATGAACAGGCTGGGATTGTAGCCATACCGGCGCATCTCCGGCAGCGACACGGTGGAAATCGTCGCCGCCGTCGCTGCCGAGGAACCGGAGGTCGCGGCGAACAGGGTGCAGGCGCAGATGTTGGAGTGCATCAGGCCGCCGGGCAGCCAGGAGAACCACTTGACCATCGCGTCGTACATGCGGGTGGCGACGCCCGATCGCAGCATCAGTTCGCCCATCAGGATGAACATGGGTACCGCGACGATGAGTACCTCGCTCGACGCGCCCCAACTGGTCTCGCCGATCGCCCGCACCAGGGGGTAGGGCGAGTGGATCCAGCCGAGCAGCAGCGCGAACATCACCAGCGCGGCGCCGACGGGGACGCTGCTGGCGAGGACCGCGATCAGGATCGCGAGGCTGGAGCCGATCATCGAGACGTTCCTCCCAGCATCTTCTCGGTTTCGGCGATCTCGCTGACCGCCTCCTCCTCCACGGTGACCGCCCCCACCAGTTCCCGCGCCTCCCGGTCGCGCCCCGCCACCGTCAGATGGACAGCGCGCAAAAGTGTTGCGACGCAGGTCAGCAGGAACACGCACAGCCCCAGCCACCAGGCAGCCTGCGGAATCCAGATCGGCGTCAGCAGCGGCGTCATCGCGCGCGAATTCCGCAACCAGGACTGGTGGAAGACCTCCCAGCCATGCGCGACCAGCAGATACGCGTAGCAGGTGAGCATGGCCATCGCCAGGAGGTCGATCCAGGCAGCGATCCCATGCGGCAACAGACGAACCGCCGCGTCGACCCGCACGTGGGATCGGTGGATCACCGCGTATGAAAACCCCCAGGCCGCAGCGATCGCTAGGGCATAGGACGACAATTCGGCGGCGGCCGCCAACCCGATCCCGAAGAAGCGCCGCAAGACGACTTCGCTCGTGACCAGGAAGGCGACCCCCACCAGCAGGGTCCCGCCGACCCATGTGCCGAATTCGGCGAGATTTCGGATCAGCTTGAACATCGTGGCGTCCAAACCCGCGGGTCCAAGACGGCGGCGCTGGACCGGCGCTTCAGTTCGCCACCGGCAGGGCGATGTTCAGCACCTTGCCCATCGAGTCGTTCCATTCGCGCACGCAAGGACCGCCGCAGCGCTTCGCCCAATCCGCCAGGATGGTGCTGGAGACGATCTGCCTGGCCTTGGCCGCGTCGGCCGCGGTCGGATTGACGAGGGTCATGTTGCCCTTGAACCCGTATTTGCAGGGGTCCTTGCCGATCGAGCAGTTGATCCCATCCTGTTCCTCTTCCGCGACGACCGACCAGAGACGCTCGTTGAACGCGTCGAGTTCCTTCTGCAGGAAGGCCTGGACGCTCTGCGGCAGGCGGTTCCAGGACGCCAGGCTGACCGCGTGGAAATGCATCGCCCAGCCGGAGTACAGCGTCAGCATGAACTTCGTGACTTCGTGCATCTTGTTGGTGTTGCCCGACAGCGTCCCGGTCACGGCGCAGTCGATGGCGCCGCGCT
>JBIKLI010000490.1:0-2639 GCA_044359885.1 Alphaproteobacteria bacterium
CTTGTCCATCCTCGTTCCTCCCCCTCGATCTTCCCTATTGATCCGCACTTGGCACCGTCAATGCAAGCTTGGCGCGCGCGCCGCATGCGCCTAGGGTCGGAGCGATGGACGACACGGCGACGATCGGCGGCGGACGGCAGCGCGCGAGGGTCCGGGTCGCGGGCGGGGCGCGCGTTCGCCTGCGCGACGACGACGGCACGACGCGGCTCGCGGAGCTGTGGCACCACGATCCGATGCGGATCCTGATGCCGCGGCCGATCGGCGACGCGGTGCCGCATGTCGTGATGCTGAACACCGCCGGCGGACTTGTGGGCGGCGATGCGGTCGCGGTCGAGATCGCGCTGGGTCCGGCGGCGCGCGGCGTGGCGACGGGACAGGCCGCCGAGAAGGTCTACCGGTCGGACGGTCCCTTCGTCGAGATCGCCAACACGCTCGCGGTCGCGGATCGCGGCTGGCTCGAATGGATGCCGCAGGAGACCATTCTGTTCGAGGGCTCCCGCCTGCGGCGGCGGCTGACGCTGGCGCTGGAGGGCGATGCGCGCTGCCTCGCCGCGGAGATGGTGGTGTTCGGGCGCCGCGCGCGCGGCGAGACGGTCGAGACCGCGATCTTCGAGGATCGATGGGATCTGCGCCGCGACGGCCGGCTGGTCTGGGCCGATGCGCTGGCGCTGGGGCCCGAGACGGGCGCACAGCTGCGCGCGCCGTTCTCGCTGGCCGGTGCCGCGGCGATGGCGGTGCTGGTCTACGCGGCGCGGGACGCCGGTGCCCATCTGGCGGGATTGCGGGCGCTGCTTGGCGAGCAAACGGGCATCGCTGCCACCTGCCTGGGCGAGGTGCTGATCCTGCGCGCCCTGGCCGCCGATCCGCTGCCCCTGCGGCGCGACCTGGCGCGGGTCTGGCGGCATCTGCGCGGCGAGGCCGGCGGCCTGCCTCAGGTTCTGCCGCGGCTATGGCATATTTGATGCTAGGATTCGATCCGAGGTCGAAGCGATACGGCGCGGGCCGCGTGGCCCGCGCGAGGGGGGCTGGATGAACCTGACGCCGCGCGAGAAGGACAAGCTGCTGGTGGCGATGGCCGCGATCGTGGCGCGGCGGCGCCTGGAACGCGGGGTCAGGCTGAACCACCCGGAAGCCATCGCCCTGATCACCGACCATGTCGTCGAGGGCGCGCGCGACGGGCGCAGCGTCGCGGATCTGATGAAGTCCGGCGCCGAAGTGGTCTCGCGCGCCCAGGTCATGCCCGGCATCGCCGAGATGATCCACGAGATCCAGGTCGAGGCGACGTTTCCCGACGGCACGAAGCTCGTGACCGTGCACCAGCCGATCAGGTGACGACCATGAAGCCCGGTGAATATCTCCTCGCGGAAGGCGACATCGAACTCAACGCGGGCCGGCCGACCGTCGCGCTCGAGGTCGCCAACACCGGCGACCGGCCGATCCAGGTCGGCTCGCACTATCATTTCTTCGAGACCAATGCGGCGCTGCGCTTCGACCGCGCGGCGGCCCTCGGCATGCGGCTCGACATTCCCGCCGGCACGGCGGTGCGCTTCGAGCCGGGGCAGACGCGCGACGTGCGGCTGGTCGCCCTCGGCGGCGACCGAATCGTGCACGGGTTCCGCGGCGCGGTGAACGGCAAGCTGGCGCCGCTGCGCCCGCGCCGGAAGGGACGCTGAGCCATGGCCATCCGGATCAGCCGCGCCGGCTATGCCGGCATGTACGGCCCGACCACGGGCGACCGCGTGCGCCTCGCCGACACCGAACTCTTCGTCGAGGTCGAAAAGGATCTCACCGTCTACGGCGAGGAGGTCAAGTTCGGCGGCGGCAAGGTCATCCGCGACGGCATGGGCCAGTCGCAGCGCAGCCGCGCCCAGGGCGCGGTCGACACCGTGATCACCAACGCGCTGATCGTCGACTGGACGGGCATATACAAGGCGGATATCGGGCTGCGCGACGGCCTGATCCATGCGATCGGCAAGGCGGGCAATCCCGACATCCAGCCGGGCGTCGACATCGTCGTCGGTCCGGGCACCGAGGTGATCGCGGGCGAGAACCGCATCGTCACCGCCGGCGGCATCGATGCCCATATCCATTTCATCTGCCCGCAGCAGGTCGAGGATGCGCTGCATTCCGGCGTCACCACGATGCTGGGCGGCGGCACCGGGCCGGCGGCCGGCACTTCGGCGACGACCTGCACGCCGGGGCCGTGGCACATGGCGCGGATGCTGGAGGCCGCGGAAGGCCTGCCGGTCAATCTCGGCTTCTTCGGCAAGGGCAATGCCTCGGCGGCCGGGCCGCTGATCGAGATGGTCAAGGCGGGCGCCATCGGCCTCAAGCTGCACGAGGACTGGGGAACGACGCCGAACGCGATCGATGTCTGCCTGTCGGTCGCCGAGAAGATGGACATCCAGGTCGCGATCCATTCCGACACGCTGAACGAATCGGGCTTCGTCGAGGACACGGTCGCGGCGTTCAAGGGACGCAACATCCACGCCTTCCATACCGAGGGCGCCGGGGGCGGCCATGCGCCGGACATCATCAAGGTCTGCGGGCTGAAAAACGTCCTGCCGTCCTCGACCAATCCGACGCGGCCCTTCACCGTCAACACGGTCGACGAGCATCTCGACATGCTGATGGTCTGC
>JBIKLI010000491.1:0-2637 GCA_044359885.1 Alphaproteobacteria bacterium
GGGGTGGCCGGCGCGACCCTCGCGCGACCATTCCACCCTTGGCCGCACGGCCGGAAACGCTTATCTAGACGGCATGACGACGCTGCGTCCCATCGCCCTCTTCGCCCTTCTGGCGCTCGGCGCCTGCACGCCGACCCTGGTCTGGCAGAAGGAGGGAGCCGACGACGAGGAGCGCCGCCAGGCTCAACGCCTGTGCGCGCGCGAATCGCAGGGTTACGGCTTCGCGCTCGAGCGGCGCGACGACGCGAGCGCGGAACGCGGCGCGGCATCGGCCGGCGGCGGAGTCTATCGCGACTGCATGGAACGCCAAGGCTGGCGTCGCTATCGCGACCAGCCGCGCGGCTGACCGCCTCGATGTCCGGTCGCGGGCCGTCGCACGCCGGCGCCCGCCCGGCGCGCGCGACGCGCCGCGCGCTGCTGGCGCTGGCCGGGACGGCCGCCGGCGCGGCGATCGCCTATGTCGTCCTCGATGGGCGCCTCGTGCCCCGGCCGCTCGTGGGCGGCGCCTTCGAACTGACCGCCCATGACGGTCGGCGCGTGCGCGACGCCGAATTCCGCGGCCTCGCGATGCTGGTCTTCTTCGGCTTCACCCATTGCCCGGATGTCTGCCCGACCGCGCTCGCGCGGGTCGCCGAGGTGCTCGACGCGCTGGGCTCCGACGCCGATTCGGTGCGCGCGCTGTTCGTCTCGGTCGATCCGCGCCGCGACACGCCCGAGCTGCTCGCCGGCTATGTCGCGCATTTCTCGCCACGGATCCTGGGGCTGACAGGCAGCGAGACCGAGATCGCCGCGGTCGCCCGCGCCTATCGCGTCTACTACAAGGCGCATGCCGACGCCGCGAGCAACCCGAACTATCTCGTCGACCATTCGGGCTTCGTCTATGTCATGGATCGCGCCGGGCGCTTCGTCGGCACCTTCGATCCGCAGTCGCCGGCCGAGGCCGGAACGCGCCTCGTCCGCCGCGCCCTCTGACGCCATCGCCAAAAGGGGGCCGGTCCCGCGCGGGCCCGCCCCCCGGCAGCGGGGCAAGCCGGCCCGGCCTGATCGCTCGCCTCGCCGCGGCATTCGCCTGTAGAGTGCCGCCGGGAAGGGTCGGGATCTCGCGCCAGGGGAGCTTCGCTTGCTCTATCACTTCTTCGATCTGCATTCGGCGATGGTGGCGCCCGCGCGCCTGATGGCCGAAACCGTCAACCACGTCTTCAGCCATCCCTTCGTGCCCGCCGCGTATACGCGGATGGGACGCGCCATCGCCGCCAGCACCGAGATCTTCGAACGCGCCACGCGCCGCCACGGCAAGCCGGAATTCGGCATCGCCGAGATCGCCGTCGGGGACACGCGCGTCCCCGTGCGCGAGGAGGTCGTCGTCGCCAAGCCCTTCGCCGAGCTGCGCCGCTTCGTCAAGCAGGGCGACGTGCCGGCCGGCCAGCCGCGCGTCCTTCTGGTCGCACCGATGTCGGGCCACTACGCGACGCTGCTGCGCGACACGGTCGCCGGGCTGCTGCCCGCCCACGACGTCTACGTCACCGACTGGATCAACGCCTGCGAGGTGCCGCTCGCGGCCGGCAGCTTCGATCTCGACGACTATGTCGACTACGTGATCGAGTTCCTGACGCGGCTGGGGCCGGGCGCGCATGCGATCGCGGTGTGCCAGCCCTCGGTGCCGGTGATGGCCGCGGTGGCGATCATGGCCGCCGCCGGCCATCCGGCGACGCCGGCGAGCATGACGCTGATGGGCGGACCGGTCGACACGCGGATGAGCCCGACCAAGCCCAACCGGCTCGCCGGCTCGCGGTCGCTGAAATGGTTCGAGCGCAGCGTGATCTCCAGCGTGCCGATGCTGCATCGCGGCGCCGGACGGCGGGTCTATCCGGGCTTCCTGCAGCTGACCGGCTTCATGAGCATGAACCTCGACCGCCATGTCGGGTCGGCGATGAAGCATTTCCAGCATCTGGTGCGCGGCGACGGCGACAGCGCGCAGGCGCACCGGAAATTCTACGACGAGTATCTCGCGGTGATGGATCTGACGGCGGAGTTCTACCTGCAGACCATCGACATCGCCTTCCAGCGTCATCTGCTGCCGCGCGGACAATGGGTGTCGCGCGGCCGCAAGGTCGACGCCAAGGCGATCGCGACGACCGCGCTGATGACGGTCGAAGGCGAGCTCGACGACATCTCCGGCCCCGGCCAGACCCGCGCGGCGCACGGCCTCTGCGCCAGCCTGCCGGCGGAGAAGCATCGCCATCTCTTCGTGCCCGGTGTCGGGCATTACGGCATCTTCAACGGCAGCCGCTGGCGGCGGATGATCCTGCCGGAGGTCGCGGCCTTCATCGCCGCGAACGAACCGGGGGCGGGCGCGCCCGCCTGACCGGTTCAGCCGCGGCCGAGCGCCGCCGCGACCGTCTCGGCCAGGGCCTCGCCGCTGTCGAACGCCGCCTCGACGCGCGGCCCCAGGCACCAATCCCCGCACGCGCCCAGCCGCGCCGCCGCGTCCCACAGGCAGGGCTGCCCCAGCGGCGTCTCGACCAGGGCGTAGCGCCAGCGATGCGCGGCCGCGAAGGACGGCGTCGCCGTCACCCCGGTCTCGGCCGCGAAGGCCGCGCCCAGCGCGGCCGCCGCGGCTTCGGGGGTCAGTTCCAG
>JBIKLI010000492.1:0-2620 GCA_044359885.1 Alphaproteobacteria bacterium
CCAGCAGCGTGTAGGCGTCGCGGTTCGCAGCGATGTCCGGCACCGCGCGGAAATTCGGATCGCGGGCGGGATGCGCCTTGGCGTCGGCGAATCGCGTGGGCGAATACCAGATGCCCCAGCGATGCGATCCGGCCACGTATTCGACGCAGGTGTCGCGGCCGACGGGATCGAGCGGGATCCAGAAGCTGATCACCTGCTGCCCGTCGACGCTCCAATAGGGCTGGTCGTGATGCCAGGGGGTCGGCTCGCCGGTTCCCGGCTCCTTCACCAGCACATGTTCATGGAACAGATTGACGCGCCGCGATCGCATCAGGCGCGCGCCGAGCGCGCCCAGCGGTCCTTCCAGCAGGAAATCGCGATAGGCCGGGATGCGCCGCCAGTTGCAATAGTCGCCGAAGAACAACCCCGGTTTGCCGTCGGGGGTGTAGCGCTTCGCGAAGGGACCCGGTTCGCGCATGTTGAGATCGACGCCCTCGCGAAGCAGATCGATCCAGCGCGGCGCGACGACCCCGCGCAGAGCGACGGCGCCGTCGCGTTCGAAGTCGGCGACGACGGCATCGGGAATGGCGGACTCGTCCAGTGGTGGCACGTGCGACCTCTTCGAGGCGGAGGAACGACCTCGGAACCACCGCCAACGATCCACGAGTCTAATGGTCCACGCGAAGCCGGGGCAAGCGCCAAGGATGCCGCGAAACGGGGCAGGCCCGGCCATGCGGCCCGCCCATGGCTTTCGTCTAGGCATGCCGGCGATCGCATGCCAGCTTTGCCTGCGCGGGGCAGGACAGCGCGGAGGAACGGCGGATGACGGCGGAGCGGATCGCGATCGATGCGGGCTGGCTGATCGCCTGGGACGGTACGCGTCATGTCGCCGTCGAAGGCGGCCGGCTGGTCTATCAGGGACCGACGATCCTGTTCGCGGGCGACGCGTCGGACCCCGCCTGCCCCGCCGCCGACAGGATCCTTCCGGCCGCCGGCAAGCTGGTGACGCCCGGCCTGGTGAACCTGCATTGCATCGCCAATCTCGACGCGCAGATCCTGCGCAGCGATGCTGGCGTGCCGAACATCCTCAAGCCGCTCTCGTATTTCGAGGCGGCCGAGGAACCCGAGTTCTGGAGCGACGCGGATCTGCGGGCCAGCGCCGACTACGCGATCGCGACGCTGCTGAAGCATGGCACGACCAGCTTCGCGATGGTCACGTCCGGGGTCGCGAAACGCTGGGAGGAGCGCGAGGCCGAACCTTACGCCGTCGCCGATGCCGCCGACCGCTTCGGCGTCCGCGCCTGGGTCGCGCATTTCTACCGCGAAGCCGTCGACGGCGCCGACGCCTCCGGCGCGCGCCGGACCCTCTGGGACCATCGCCGCGCGCGAGCCGGCCTCGACCGCGCCGTGGCGCTGGTCGAACGTCTGCGCACGCGCGGCAATCCCCGGCTGACCGGGTTCCTGTTCCCCTATCAGGCCGGCAATTGTTCCGCCGATCTGCTGCGCGAGACCATGCGCCAGTCGCGCGCGCTCGGCGGCGTGCATGTCCGTACCCATGTCGCGGAATATGCCGCCGACATGACGGCCTCGATGGCGCGCCACGGCAAGCCGCCGCTCGAATGGCTGATCGACACCGGTCTCGCAGGGCCGCAGGTCTGCCTGACCCATGCGATCCATCGCCGCGACGATGCGGAGATCGAGGCGCTGGCGCGGACCGGAACCAGCGTCTGCCATTGCCCGGTCGTCGCCGCGCGCGAGGGCGACGCGCTGGACTCCTTCGACCGCTACCGTGCGGCGGGGGTCAATCTCGGAATCGGCACGGACACGTTCCCCCCCGACCTCGTCGAAGAGATGCGGATCGGATCGCTGCTCGGCAAGGTCGCCGAAGGCCGCCGGGGCGCCGGCACGGCGGCCGCGTTCTTCCATGCCGCCACGGTCGGCGGCGCGCAGGCGCTGGGCCGCCCCGATCTCGGCCGTCTGGCGGCGGGTGCCGCCGCCGACATCTGCATCTGGAACATCGATCCGCTGCGCCATGGTCCCGACGACGACCCGATGCGGGCCTTCGTCCATTTCGCCGATGGCCGCGACTGCGACACGGCGATCGTGGCGGGACGCACGGTCCTGGAGGCAGGCCGGATCGCCGGACTCGACGAGACCGAACTGGCGGCGCGCGCACGGCGCGCCTGGGCCCGGCTGAGAGGCGCCCTGACAGGGTGGGCCGGGGCCGACGCCGGACGGATCTTTCCCGACGCCATCCCGATGCGGCGGCGTCCACCGCCGGCGGAGGGCCGGAACTGAACGTCGCCGGCCGTCAGCGCGCCGGGATGTAGCCGCGGCGGTTGCCCTGGAAGTCGAAGAGGTTCGCGCCGCCATCGGGCTTGGGCACGACATAGCCCCAGGGCGCGCCGCCGGAATCGCGCAGGATCCGCTCGTTGCCGAACCGATGGGGGCTGTTGAGCCAGTTGTGCGGGCTGTTCTCCCAGCGGCTCGGGCTGTTGAGCCAGTTGTCTGCGCTGTTCTCCCAGCGATTCGGGCTGCTGTTCCAGTCGCCCGCCGCGGCCGCATCGGCGCCGGCGAATGCGAGCAGGGCAGCCAGAAGAGCGGCGGCGACATGCATGATCCATCCTCCATTCGCGTTCCG
>JBIKLI010000015.1:0-30133 GCA_044359885.1 Alphaproteobacteria bacterium
GTCGACGCCAGGGCGGCCGCCGCACTCGCGGCGCGCCATGGCGCGCGCGCCGTCGACGCCGAGACGGCGCTGTCGGATCCCGCCGTCGGCGCCGTCATCATCGCCAGCTCGACCGACACCCACGCCGACCTGATGGAACGCGCGGCGCGGGCCGGCAAGACGATCTTCTGCGAGAAGCCCGTCGACCTGTCGCTGGAGCGGGCCAAGCGCTGCGCGGCCGTCGTCGCATCCACCGGTGTCCGGGTGCTGATGGGCTTCAACCGGCGTTTCGATCCCAGCTTCGCAGCTCTCAAGCGTCGCATCGACGACGGCGAAATCGGCCCGGTGGAACTCGTCCAGATCACCAGCCGCGATCCGGGTCCGCCGCCTCTCGACTATGTGCGGGTTTCCGGCGGCCTGTTCCGCGACATGATGATCCATGATCTCGACATGGCGCGCTTCCTGCTCGGCGAGGAGCCGGTCGAAATCCAGGCGATGGCCTCCTGCCTCGTCGATCCGGCGATCGGCGCTGCCGGCGACGTCGACACCGCGATGGTCACCCTGCGCACGGCCGGCGGGCGCCTCTGCCAGATCTCCAACAGCCGTCGCGCGATCTATGGCTACGACCAGCGCATCGAGGCGCTGGGGCCGCGGGGCATGCTGGCCGCCGGCAACCAGCAGCCGACCACGGTGGTCGCTTCGACCGCCGCCGGCGTGGCCGCGGACAAGCCGCTGCATTTCTTCCTCGAGCGCTACGCCGAGGCCTATCGCGCCGAGCTGCGTCACTTCCTCGATGTCTGCGCCGGCAGGGCGGCGCCGCTGGCGGGGATCGCGGACGGGTGCCGCGCGCTCGAACTGGCCGAAGCCGCCAGCGAGAGCCTGCGCACGCGTCGCGGCGTCGCGGTCTGACGCCGCGCGGCTCACGCCGCAGCGGACGGCCCGCGCGCGACGATCCGCGCCGCGGGAATGCGCACGGCGACGGTGGTGCCGATCCCGACCTCGCTGTCGATCGCAAGACTTCCGCCGTGCATCTCGACCATGGCCTTGGACAGCGGCAGTCCCAGCCCCGTGCCCTCGTGCTTGCGGGCGAGCGATGAATCGACCTGGCCGAAGGCCGCCAGCGCCACCGGGATCTCGGCAGCCGACATGCCGATCCCGGTGTCGGAGATGCGGATGTCGAGCCCGTCCTCAGCATCCGCGACCGAGATCCGGACCCGGCCGCCCGGCTTGGTGAACTTGATCGCGTTGGTGAGCAGGTTGATCAGCACCTGCTTGATCTTGCGTTCATCGCCCCAAAGCAGGATGCCCTCGCCCGGCACCGTCGATCGCAGCGAGATCTCGGCCTGCTGTGCCCGGTTGAAGACGAGGCGAACGCAGGCGGACACCGTCGCCCCGAGGTCGAATTCCGACTCGATCAGGTCGGCCTTGCCGGCCTCGATCTTCGACAGATCGAGAATGTCGTTGATGACGTCCAGCAGGTGACGGCCGCTGTTCCAGATGTCGAGAGCGTATTCCCTGTACTGGGCCGAGCCGAGGCTACCGAACAGCTCGTCCTTCATGATTTCGGCGAAGCCGATGACGGCATTGAGCGGGCTGCGCAATTCATGGCTCATGTTGGCGAGGAACTCGGACTTCGTCCGGTTCGCACGCTCGGCTTCGCTGCGCAGCGCATCGAGCCGGGACGCGAGGCTTGCCATCTCCGCCTGCTGGGCGGCCAGCTTGCGCTGGACGCGTTCCAGTTCCTCGACCCGCGAAGCGAGTGCCATCTCATGGCGACGCAGAGCCGTCACGTCGGTCAAGGTCAGGAGCAGTCCGCCATCGGAAAGCTTTGCGGATTCGACCTGAAACTGCCGTCCATCGCGCAGTCCGATGACGAGTTCCTGCCCTTCGCGCAACGCCGTCCTGCCCGCCGCGACCCAGGCCTCGTCACCGCCGGCGACCTGCGTGTCGATGCGTCCGCTGGCGATCATCGCCGCGATGATCGCCGCGAATGGGGTTCCGGGGACCAGCAGTTCCGCGGCCGGCTCAAGCAGGCGGCGCCAGTAATCGTTGCAGCCGACAAAGTTTCGCTCTGCGTCGATGACGCAGGCGGCATTTGGAAAACGACTGAAGACTTCCCAGGCGAGCACCGACGACAATGCCGGCCGACCCCGCGCCGGGTCACCCAAATCGAGCATGCCGGGAGTCTCGGGCCCGTTCATTAACGAATCGTTTCCTTCGATCCGCAGGCCTAGGTCGGAGATTCACCCGGACCGGGACGGGTCGCTCGGCGCTGCAGGACCACCGACAGAGGCAGACAGGCCAGATAGAGCGCGCCGGCGGCGAGCAGCGTCGCCCAGGGAGCGGTCGCAATCGCACCGACGAAGACGGCCGCCAGGACGAGGGCCGGCACCGTCAGCGCACGCGGGATCCGCATCTGCTTCATGGAGAATGTCGGCAGGCGGCTGACCATCAGGGCGCCGGTGCCGAACAGGAACCCCACCGCGACCCAACGCGTCCCGCTGCCAAGGGTCCCGAACTCGAATGCCGCCATCAGTGGCAGCAGCACCAGACATGCCCCTGCAGGTGCCGGAACGCCGGTGAAGTAGTATCGCGCCCAGGCAGGCGTGTTCGGATCGCCAAGCATCGTGTTGAAACGCGCCAGCCGAAGGGCGCAGCAGACGGCGTAGAACAGCGCCGCGGCCCAGCCGATACCGCCGGCCAGATTTCCGCTCCATAGGTAGAGGATCAGCGCCGGCGCCGCACCGAAGCTGACGAAATCGGAAAGCGAGTCGAGTTCGGCCCCGAATTTCGACGTGGCGTTGAGCAGGCGGGCCATGCGCCCGTCCAGTCCGTCCAGGATGGCGGCGAAAAGAATGGCGACGACGGCATGTTCCCAGCGCCCCATGAAGGCGAAGCGTACGGCGGTCAGTCCGGCGCACAACGCGCCGATGGTCAGGATGTTCGGGATCAGGGCGCTGACACGACGGCCGCCCAGCCCTGCACGCCGGCGCTGGCCGTCGCCGTCGACGTCGCCGCCGCCCATGTCAGCGGATCTCCCCGGTACGCGGTGGCTCGGCGCCCGCCAGGTCGGCGAGCACGGTTTCGCCCGCGACCGCACGCTGTCCGACCACGACCAGCGGGTTGACGCCGTCGGGAAGATAGACATCGACGCGGCTGCCGAAGCGGATCAGCCCGAAACGCGCGCCGGCGCGCGCCGTGGCGCCGGCGGTCGCGTCGCACAGGATGCGGCGCGCGACCAGGCCGGCGATCTGGACCACCACGACGTCGCGCCCATCCGCCATCCCGATCGCCAGCGACATCCGTTCGTTGTCGACCGACGCCTTGTCGAGGGACGCGTTCAGGAACTTGCCCGGCCGGTAATGCGCCGCCAGCACCCGGCCGTCGACCGGGAATCGGTTCACATGGACGTCGAAGACGTTGAGAAAGATGCTGATCCGCGTCCGTTCCCCCTCGCCCAGCCCGAGTTCGCCGGGCGGCGACGCGCGCACGATCAACTGCACGCGGCCGTCGGCAGGGCTGACGACCAGTCCCGGCCTTGACGGCGTCATGCGATCCGGATCGCGAAAGAAATAGGCGATCCACACCGTCAGCACGGTCAGAAGAAAGCCCAGCGGTGGGGCGACCCAGAAGCCGCCGGCCGTCGCCGCCACGCCGATGGCCAGGAATGGCCAACCGGCGCGGTGGATCGGGGCGAAGGTTCTGGTAATCGTCTCGAACATGTGATCCCGATCGCGCCGCGGTGCACGGAGCCGTAAAGCCGGCGCCACGCCCTACAGCGAAGGTGGAAGGAAAGTCACGGCCTGAACCGGCGAACGCCGCCCGCGTCTCACTGCTTTTCGGGCAGGACGAAGATCTGCCCAGGATAGATCAGATCGGGATCCCGGATCATGTCGCGATTGGCCTGGTAGATGACCGTGTAGCGGACCCCGGCTCCGTAGACCCGGCGGGCGATCCGCCATAGCGAATTGCCGGGCTGGACCACGACGCGCTCGCTGGCTGCGGCCGCATCACGCGGCGGCTCGGCCCGGGCGAAGGGGATCTCGATACGCTGCGCGACCCGGCCGTCGCCGGTGATCTGGTCGACCCGAAGCGTGTAGACCCCGGGCGATACCGGGGATTGCGGCCGCATTGTCCATCGGCCATTGGCATCGCCCTCGGTGCGTCCGATCGGTACACCATCGAGATAGAGCAGGATGGCACTGCCGGCTGGCGCGCGGCCGGACAGCACGACTTCTCCGGTGGAATCGTAATCGACCGTCTCGACCGTCACCGGCAGGGGCGGCGCACCGCGTGGCTCGGCGCTCGGCACCTGCAGCAAACGGCTGGGCGTTCCCGCTTCGCCATCGCGCGGCACGGCCACCGCCACGGCGCCGGACGGCGATCCACGGCTCGCGATCGCCGGCTGCCGCTCGGGCACGACCACGACGACGACTCGGTCGGACCTCAGTCCTGCGGGATCGTCGGCGGTGCGCGCCAGGAGGGACAATTCACGCGTGCCGGAGGCCAGCGGCCGGGCCGGAAGCGCCACCCATTCGCCTCGCGCATCCGCCGTCACGCGCGCGATCTCGGTATCGCCATCCAGCACCACGACGACGGCGCCGGGCTGCGCACGGCCGGCGATCACGGCGTTGCCATCGGCCGCGACGCGCACGACGTCGAAGCTGGGGCCTGTCGTCTTGACCAGGGGAGCCGTCGCCGGCGGCAGGCTGGCGACCGCCGGCGGCGCCGGCGACACCACCGGTGCCGCTTCGGGCGCTTTCGCCGATGGCTGCGCAGCCGTCTGGGCTGGTGGCGGCTCGGTCGCGCGCGCCGGTGCCGGTTCGGTGGCGGGCCGGACTGGCGCGGCGTCGGCCGTCCGCGCGGCCGTCTGGGCTGGTGGCGGCTCGGTCGCGCGCGCCGGTGCCGGTTCGGTCGCGGGCCGGACTGGCGCGGCGTCGGCCGTTTGCGCAGCGGGAGGCTGCAGGGCTGGCGGGGCCGGTGCCGGCGCGACGCTGGTCTGCGCGGGTGCCGTAGAGACGTCCGCGGCGGTTCGCGAGGGCTGCGCCGGGCTGGCCGCCGATGGCTGCGTTGCCGGGCTTGGCGCCAGGATTGCGGGCGGCGCGGCGACGACCGCCGGCCGCGCTGGCTGGGGCGCCGGTGGCTGGGCGGCGACCGGTGCGGGCGCCGGCGTCACGGCGCGCGGTTCAGGGACCGGGGGGGCTGCCGCCGAATCGGGAGCCGCCGATGCCGAGGCGCGCGGTTCCCCTTGAGGCCCCGTCTCCTCGCGCACCAGCACAAGCGCCCAGATCGTCGCCGCAAGCGCGATCACGATGGCGAAAAGGCCGGTCAGAAGCTTTCGGCTCAAAAGGTCAGCTAACCCCGCATTCGGACGGCGCAATCTAGTGGACGATCGCCCCCTCGGGCAATGCGAGTCTGCCGCCGGTCGCTGCTTCGAGGCGAGGCTATCTCGCCGCCGCCCCGTCGCGCCGCGCCGGCTGGCCGCGCAGATGGACGGCCACCGCGAGCAGATCGTCGGACGACAAGGCGCTGGTGGCGTGGCGGATCACCTCTGCCATTTCGCCACCGGCGAAATCGCCGTCCGGGGTCATTCCGGACGTCAGGTACTCGATCAGATCGGCTTGCGACCATTTCGCGAGGTCCCGCGGCGTGATCCCCGGAACCCGCCCGGAAACCAATTGCCCGCCGCTGAGCGCCGCGCCGTCCCTGCGTCCACCCATCCAGTCGCGCGGCGTGTGGCACTCGGCGCAATGCGCGAGCGCCTCGACGATGTAGGCGCCGCGCACCGCCGGAACGGCGTCGCGCCCGTCAGGCATCGGCGCGACCGAGAAATTCGCAAGCTTCCAGACCAGAACCGCCGGGCGAAGGCCGAACGGAAAGGACAGCGCATGGGGCCGGTTCGGCCTGTCGCTCGCCGGAACCCGACGCAGATACGCCCAGAGATCCGACATGTCGCGTTCGCTCATCCGCGCGAAGGCGACATAGGGGAAGGACGGGAAATAATGCTGGCCGTCGGGCCGCAGGCCCTGGCGCATCGCCCGCCGGAAATCCGTCTCGTGCCAGCGCCCGATGCCGTGCAGGGGATCGGGCGTGATGTTCGGCCCGAAGAAGCTGCCGAACGGAGTCTTCAGCTCCCGCCCCCCGGCGAAGGCAGGCGCGCCGGGCGTCGTCGCGGTATGGCAGGCTGCGCAGCCCGCGATCCGGGCGACATAGGCGCCATTGGCCACGTCCTGGGCCGCGGCGGACACCCCGCCGGCGACCAGCAGCAGCGCCAGGACCGCGGCGCGCGCGGCCGACGGCGTCATTGGCTGCTGCGGAAGCTCTCGTGGCAGCTGGCGCAGGGGCGCGACAGCGCGCCGAGCCCGCGCCGGAACGCGGCCTCGTCGTTGGCGCGCGCGGCGGCAAGCATCGCTTCGGCCGCATCGGCAAGCGACTTCGCCGAGGCCTCGAACTCGGCCGGACGTTCCCAGATCGCGGGCGACGCGCGGGTCCTGACGCCGGTGGCCGGGCCGGTGCCGGCCGGAAACAGCGCCGGGGTCTCGCGGGCCGACGCGAGGATGCTCTCCAGCGCGGGGATCGCTGCAGCCGCATTCCAGGGAACGTCGCCGCGCGCGAGCGGCACGACGGTCCGCATCGCCGTCCCCTTCGTTCGCATCGCCGCCTGGCGCTGCTCGATCGTCGCGCCGGGCGATTGCGCGGGCACCTGCGAGATATCCGCCAGGACCATAACGGCCGCGAGGGCCAGGATCGGGAACGCCTTCATCTCGTCTCTCCCAGTCAGAACCTGTTGTCCCGGCATGGCTGCTCGCGGCTGCCGATGGAGGAGATTAACCGCTAGTCTGCCCAAATCCAATCCGGTGTCCCGCAAGAGGATCGATCCATGTCGTTTCCCCGCTCCGTGTGTGTTTTCTGCGGCTCGTCCGATCGCGGCCCGCGCCGTCATCGCGCGGCGGCGGCCCGTTTGGGCGCGCTGCTCGCCCGGAACGGGATCGAGCTCGTCTATGGCGGCGGCCGTGTGGGCATCATGGGCGTGATCGCCGACGCGGCGCTGGCCGCCGGCGGCCGGGTGGTGGGCGTGATTCCAGAGCATCTCATGCGGCGTGAAGTCGGCCATCTCCAGACGACCGAACTGATCGTCACCGCGACGATGCACGAGCGCAAGGCGACCATGTTCGCTCGCGCCGACGCCTTCGTGGTCCTTCCCGGCGGCCCGGGAACGCTCGACGAGACATTCGAGATCCTGACCTGGCGTCAGCTGGGCCTGCACGACAAGCCGGTCGTCGTCTGCGACAGCGACGGCTACTGGCGACCGCTCACGGCTCTCGTGGAGCACATGATCCGCTCGCGCTACGTCAAGGCGGCGTTCCGGGACTTCTTTTCGGTGGCGCCCGACCCGGAAGCCGTCATCGACCGGCTGCGTCACGCGCCGCCGCGCCGCCGGCCCACCCGCGCCGACCGCATCTGAGCCCGCGCACCAATCCGGACCTGACAGCGCCGCGACGATCCGCTAATAACCCCACGTTTCGCCAGCCGGAGACAGCCGCCATGCCAAAGATCAAGGTCAGGAATCCGATCGTCGAACTCGACGGCGACGAGATGACCCGGATCATCTGGAAGATGATCCGCGAACGCCTCATCCTTCCCTATCTCGACGTCGACCTGAAATATTTCGATCTCGGGGTCGAATACCGGGACAAGACCAACGATCAGGTGACGGTGGATGCCGCCCAGGCGATCAAGGCCCATCGCGTCGGCGTGAAATGCGCGACGATCACGCCCGACGAGGCCCGCGTCCAGGAATTCGGCCTGAAGCAGATGTGGAAGTCGCCCAACGGCACCATCCGCAACATCCTCGATGGCACCATCTTCCGCGAGCCCATCGTCTGCCGGAACGTGCCGCGGCTGGTGCCCGGCTGGACACAGCCGATCGTGGTCGGCCGTCATGCCTTCGGCGACCAGTATCGCGCCACCGACTTCAAGGTTCCCGGTCCCGGAAAGCTGACGATCACCTTCACGCCGGCCGGCGGCGAGCCGGTCACGCGCGAGGTCTACGACTTCAAGGGCGCGGGTGTGGCGCTGGCCATGTACAACACCGACGAATCGATCCGCGGCTTCGCCCGCGCCTGCCTCAACTACGGGATCGCGCGCGGCTATCCAGTCTATCTCTCGACCAAGAACACGATTCTCAAGGCCTATGACGGACGCTTCAAGGACATCTTCCAGGAAGTGTTCGAGGCCGAATTCGCCGCGACCTACAAGGCCAAGGGGCTCACCTACGAGCACCGGTTGATCGACGACATGGTGGCCTCCGCGCTGAAATGGTCGGGGGCGTTCGTCTGGGCGTGCAAGAACTACGACGGCGACGTGCAGTCCGACACCGTCGCCCAGGGCTATGGTTCGCTCGGGTTGATGACGTCGGTGCTGATGACGCCGGACGGCGGAACGGTCGAGGCCGAAGCCGCGCATGGAACGGTCACGCGTCACTATCGCGAGCATCAGAAGGGCCGCGAGACGTCAACCAACCCGATCGCGTCGATCTTCGCCTGGACGCGGGGCCTCGCCTATCGCGCCAAGTTCGACGATACGCCCGATGTCGCACGTTTCGCCGACCTGCTGGAAAAGGTCTGCATCCAGACCGTAGAGGCCGGCGACATGACGAAGGATCTGGCCGTTCTCGTCAGCCCCGACCAGAAATGGCTGACCACGACCCAGTTCTTCGACCGCATCGACGCCAATCTGAAGGCAGCGATGGCCTGACCTGGGGCGCCTGCGTCTTCCGCCAGTGAAAAGGGCGGCCGGGCACATGCCCGGCCGCCCTTCGCATGTCCGGCGCGATCGCGGTCAGCCGACGATTTCGTAGCCGGCGAAGAAGAAGGCGATCTCGGCCCGCGCGTTCTCGGCGCTGTCCGACCCGTGAGCCGAATTGGCCTCGATCGATTCGGCGAAGTCCTTGCGAATGGTCCCGGGCGCGGCATTGGCCGGATTGGTGGCTCCCATCACCTCGCGGTTGCGCGCCACCGCGTTCTCTCCTTCCAGCACCTGCACGACGACCGGACCGGAGGTCATGAACGCGCAGAGCGAGCCGAAGAACGGCCGCTCCTTGTGGACGGCATAGAAGGCTTCGGCCTGCTGACGGGTCAGCCACATGCGCCGCTGGGCGACGATGCGCAGACCGGCCGCCTCGAGACGGGCATTGATCTGGCCGGTCAGGTTGCGGCGCGTCGCGTCGGGCTTGATGATCGAAAACGTGCGTTCGATGGCCATATGGATCGGTATCCCTGGTTGATGTCGCCGGGCTTATAGCGGCCGGCGCCGGCGAACCGCAAGCCAGGCCGCCTAGCCCGCCGGTTCCCAGCCGCCGCGCGCGTTCTGGCGGAAGTACCGGACCGAGTGACCCTCCGCCTTCCAGCGCTTCCAGAGGCCGCGGGTCTCGGCGAGGCGGTCGGCGTCGCCGTCGTCGAAGAACAGGCAGAGCGACGGCCACGCGCCCAGATCGGGCGGGCCCACGCCGTCGACCAGGACCAGCATGCGTGCCCCGTTCGGGTTCTCGATCGCCGTCGTGATCCAGACCGGCTGGTCCGGCGCCGATCCGTCCCGGGCCGTGCCATGGGGCAGGAAACTGCGGTCGTCATAGGTCCAGAGCGCGGCCGCCAGCGCTTCGGCCCGTTCCTCGGAGCCGGCGACGACGACCGCGCGGTCGCCCATGGCCAGCACCTTCTCGAGCACGCGCGGCAGCGCCTGCTCGAGAGCGGTGGCGGTCAGATGGTAGAAGCGGATCTCCGTCAGCCCGCCTTCTCCTCGTAGTGGGTGGCCACGAGCCGGTCGAGCAGACGCACCCCGTAGGCCGTCGCGCCTTTCGCGGTGAGGGCATGATCCTTCTTGCTCCAGACCATCCCTGCGATGTCCAGATGGGCCCAGGGCACGTTGTTCACGAAGCGCTGGATGAAGACCGCGCCGATCGTCGAGCCCGCGCCGCGATCGGAGGCGATGTTCTTCACGTCGGCGGCGTCGGAATCGATCATCCGGTCGAAGGACTCGCCCAGCGGCATGCGCCAGAGCCGCTCGCCGGTGGCACGGCCGGCCGCCTCGAGGCGGCGCGCCAGTTCGTCGTCGTTTGCGAACAGGCCGCCATATTCATGGCCGAGCGCGATGATGATCGCGCCGGTCAGGGTGGCGAGGTCGATCATCGCCGCCGGCTTGAAACGTTCCTGGGCGTACCAGCAGACATCGGCAAGGACGAGGCGCCCTTCGGCATCGGTGTTCAGGACCTCGATCGTCCGTCCCGACATCGCCTTGACGATGTCGCCCGGGCGCTGGGCGTTCCCGTCGGGCATGTTCTCGACCAGTCCGAGCACGCCGACCGCGTTCACCCGCGCCTTGCGGCCAGCCAGCGCCGCCATCGTGCCCAGGACGGCTCCCGCGCCGGCCATGTCCCATTTCATGTCCTCCATCCCCGCGGCCGGCTTGAGCGAGATGCCCCCGGTGTCGAAGGTGACGCCCTTGCCGCAGAAGACGATGGGAGCGGCACGCTTGCTGCCCGCGCCGCGCCATTCCATGACCACGAGACGCGGGGGCCGCGCGCTTCCCTGGGCGACGCCGAGCAGCGCCCCCATGCCCAGGCGCGCCATCTGCTTCTCGTCCAGGATCTCGACCGACACGCCGAGCTGGCGAAGGTCCTTGCAGCGTTCGGCGAAGCTCTGCGGATAGATCACGTTGGCCGGTTCGGAAATGACCTCGCGGGCGAGATCGACGCCGTCTGCGACCCGCGACAGCGGCCCGTAGAGCTTGCGCGCCGCCGCCGGATCCGCCACGCCGAAGGTCAGGCTGGACAGGGTCGGTTTCTGCTCCGGTTTCTCGCCGGTGCGATACTTGTCGAAGCGCCAGGTGCGCAGCCGCGCCCCGTAGGCGAGATTGGCGGCCACCGCCGGCATCGCCGGGCCGCCATCGGCCAGCACGTCGACCGCGACCGTCGCGGTGGTTTCTCCGGCCCGGTTCAGATGGGCCGCGAGCGATCCGCCGATCCGCTGCAGCCTGAGCGTGCCGAGATCGGCCGGTTTCCCGAACCCGAGCAGGACGATGCGGCGGGCGTCGATCCCCTTCGGCGCCAGGATGTCGAGGGTCTCGCCCTTGCGTCCCTTGAAGCGGCTGGCCGACAGCGCCGCCGTGATCTGGCCGCCGCTGCGGGCGTCGAGATCGGTGGCCGCGGCGGTGAGCTTGCGGTCCTCGTGAACCCCCACGACATAGGCGCCGGTTTTCGGCATCTCCAGCCTGGCGAACGCGATCTTCATGAGGCTTCCTTCCTGCGGGCTTGACCTGCGGCGGCGCGGGGCCGCTCAACGCGGAATGTAACGGATCCTGACGGCCATGGAAGCCGCTCGCGTGATATAATGACCGGCATGGGCCTCATGAACGCCTATGTGCTGCGCCAACTCGCGACCGCCACGCTGCTGGTGGCGGTGACCCTGACCGCGGCCATCTGGCTGACCCAGTCGCTGCGTTTCATCGACCTGATCGTCAATCGCGGCCTCACCCTCGGCACCTTCCTCAATCTGACGCTGCTGCTGCTGCCCAGCTTCCTGTGGCTGCTGCTGCCGATCGCGCTGTTCGCCGCGGTGCTCTTCACCCTGAACCGGCTGGCGGGCGACAGCGAACTGGTGGTGATGCGGGCCTGCGGGCTGTCGCCGATGCAGCTGGCGCGGCCCGTGCTGGTCCTGACGGCGATCGTCTGCGCGGCCGGTTACGCGCTGACCCTCTATCTGCTGCCGCTCGCCTATCGCGCGTTCAAGGACCTGGACTTCGCCGTCCGCAACGATTTCGTCGGCATGATGCTGCGGGAAGGGAATTTCAACACGGTGGCGCCGGGGATCACCATCTATGTCCGCAACCGCGACGCGTCGGGCGATCTCGTCGGGTTGCTCGTCCATGACGCGCGGCGCAGCGATCTGCATGTGTCGATGATCGCCGAACGCGGCCGGCTCGCGATCGCCGACAACGGTCCCCGGATCGTGCTCGTCAACGGGAACCGGCAGGAAAGCGAGCGTGCCTCCGGCCGGCTGCGGATCCTCTATTTCGACCGCTACAGCGTCGATCTCGGTCGCCTCGGGGAACGCGGCGGCGGCGAACGCTGGCGCGAACCGCGCGAGCGCTATCTGCACGAGCTTTTCGGGCCGCCGCGCGACGTCAACGACGCGGCGAACGTCTCCCGGATGCGCGCCGAAGGCCATAACCGTCTTGCCTCGCCCCTGCTCGCCCTCGCCATGGCCCTCGTCGCCCTCGCCGCGCTGCTGTCGGGCGAACATGACCGTCGCGGGCAAGGCCGGCGGATGCTGGTCGCCGTGCTGCTGGCGGCGGCGATCCAGGCCGCGAACATGACCGCCCAGAACGTCGCCGCGAAATGGCCGGCGATGGTCGGCCTCATCCATCTGAGCGTCCTTCTCCCGATCGCGCTGTCGACATGGTGGCTGCTCGCCCCGACGCCGGTGCGCTTCCTGCGCCCCCGGCTGCGGCGCGGACCGGCGGCGGCGGTGGCGCCATGATCGTCGAGACGATCGATCGCTACGTCGCGCGGCGGTTCGCCTTCTGGTTCGCCGCGGTGTTCTCGTCCCTGGCGGCGATCATCTTCCTGCTCGATCTGGTCGAGCACGTGCGCCGGGCCCAGCGCAGCGACGCCCCGCTCTTCGCCTTCGTCCAGCTGTCGCTGCTCAAGCTGCCGCACCTGCTGATGGACGCGTTCCCGTTCGTCGTCCTCTTCGCCGCCATGGTCTGCTTCGGGCGTCTCGCACGCACCCAGGAACTGACCGTGATCCGGGCGGCCGGGATATCGGTCTGGCGGTTCCTCGGTCCGGTCCTGCTCGTCGTGCTGGCCATCGGCGCGCTGCGCGTCGTCGCCCTCAACCCGCTCGCCGCGACGCTCTTCGCGCGCTACGAGGCGATCGAGACCGAGGTCCTGCGCGGCCGGCCGGCGAGCAGCGCCGTCGCCCAGAACGGGTTCTGGCTGCGCCAGGGCGGGGCCGAGGGCAGCGCCGTGATCCACGCGCAGCGCGTGACCTCTTCGCGGATGGAACTGTCCGAGGTGGTGATCTGGAACTTCGCGCGGGGTGGCTCCGCGCGCGATCCATCCGACCGTTTCGTCTCCCGGATCGACGCGCGATCGGCGCGCCTCGACGACGGCGCCTGGGTCCTGTCCGAAGCGACGGTCGCCGAACTCGATCAGCCGCCGCGGCAGGTTCCGGCGCTTCGGCTCGCGACGGACATGACGCTCGCCCAGATCCAGGACGCCTTCGCGGCCCCGGAGACGATCCCGGTCTGGGAGTTGCCGGCCTTCGTGCGAATGCTCGAGAACGCCGGATTTTCGGGGCACCGGCACCTCCTGCATCTGCACCGCCTGCTCGCCAGCCCGCTGCTTCTGGTCGCCATGGTGCTGATCGCGGCGACGGTCAGCTTCCGATTCCCTCGCCGCGGCGGCATCCTGACCATGACGGTGCTCGGAATCGGCGCCGGCTTCGTGGTCTTCTTCTCCGCCAACCTCGTCAGCGCGCTTGGCCTCAGCCGGGCGATCCCCGTGCATCTCGCCGCGTGGTCGCCCGCGACGATCGGCACCCTCATCGGCGCCGCCATCCTGTTCCATCAGGAAGACGGATGAGAGGCTGCCGGCCCATGCCCGCCGGTGCTATCTAGGTCCAACCGCGATCCAAGGGACGGAAACTCGTCATGAAACGCCCCCTTCTGCTCATCGCCGCTTTCCTGCTGTTCGTGGCGCCGGCCCTGCCTGCGGCGGCCCAGCAACGCATCGCCGCGCTGGTCAACGACGAGGTGATCTCGGTTCTCGACATCGAGAACCGGGTGCGTCTGATCATGGTGACGTCGGGCATGGCGGATTCGCCCGAAACCCGCCAGCGGCTGCGCGGCCAGGCGCTGCGCGGGCTGGTCGAGGAGAAGCTGCAGCTGCAGGAGGCGGCGCGGCTGGGCGCGTTCGCCAACGACCGCGAGGTCGCCGACGCCATCGACCGGATCGAACAGGCCAATCGCCTCCCGAAGGGACAATTGGCGACGATCCTGGCGCAGGCAGGGCTCGGCCTGCCGGCGCTCGAACAGCAGATCCGCCCGGCGATCGCCTGGCAGAAGCTGCTCCAGCGCCGAATTCGCGCCCAGATCCATGTCGCCGACGAGGAGATCGACGAACTGCTGGAGCGGCTCAAGGCGCGGCAGGGTTCGCCGGAGTTCCTGGTCTCGGAAATCTTTCTCCCGCTCGACAATCCCGAGCAGGAAGAGGAGGTCCGCCAGACCGGGCTCAGCCTGATCCAGCAGATGCAGCGCGGGACGCCCTTCCCGGCGATCGCCCAGCAATTCTCCCGCAGCGCCAGCGCCAGCGCCGGCGGCGATCTGGGCTGGGTGCAGGAAGGCCAGCTCGACCCCGAGCTGGAAGCGGTGATCAAGGAACTCAAGCCCGGCGAGGTGACCCTGCCCGTCAGGACACCTGGCGGCTTCTACATCTTCGGGCTGCGGAACCGGCGGCAACCGACGGCGCCGACCCCCGACGACGCGGTCCTGGCGCTGACCCAGCTGGTCTTTCCGGCGCGGACGGCCCAGGAACTGGGCGCCGCCCAGCAGCTGGCGCAGAGCGCGCGCACGACGATCGCCGATTGCGGCAGCCTTGCCCGCCTGGCGAGCGAATTGCGCATCGCCGCACCGGCCGAACCGAAGAGCCTGCGCCTCGGGGACATCAATCCCGCGATCCGCGACGCGGTGCGCCCCTTGCGCGCCGGCCAGACGACCGAACCCATCCGCGCCGGCGACACCCTCGTCGTGCTCGTCGTCTGCGCGCGCCAGGAACCGCCGTCCGCCGTGCCGTCGCGCGAGGACGCGGAGGACATGCTGGTGCGTCAGCGCCTGCAGCTGCTGGCGCGCCGCTATCTGCGGGACCTCCGGCGGCAGGCCAACGTGGAAATCCGCAGTTGAGTCCAGCGCCGCCCGTGGCGGCCGCCGTCGGCCTGCCGCCGCTGCGCGACGTCGTCGCCCGGCACGGGCTGATGGCGCGAAAATCGCTCGGCCAGCATTTCCTGTTCGACCTCAATCTCACCCGGCGAATCGCCGCTGCGGCGGGCGACCTGAGCGCCGGCACCACGATCGAGGTCGGCCCCGGACCGGGAGGCCTCACCCGCGCCCTGCTGGAGGCCGGGGCCGGCAAGGTCGTCGCCATCGAGCGCGATCCGCGGTTCGTGCCGGCGCTCGAGGAGATCGCGGCCATCCATCCCGGCCGTCTGACCATCGTCGTCGGCGATGCGCTGGCGGTCGACGCCGCATCGCTCGGCCCGCCGCCGCGCCGGGTCGTCGCCAACCTGCCGTACAATGTCGGGACCCCGCTGCTGCTGGGCTGGCTGGGCCGCCCTGACGTCTTCGTCTCGCTGACCGTGATGCTGCAGAAGGAAGTGGTCGAGCGGATCGCGGCCGCCCCCGGCGACGCGGCCTACGGACGTCTGTCGGTCGCCGCGCAATGGCGCTGGACCGCGCGGCGCCTTTTCGACGTGCCTCCGGCCGCGTTCGTCCCGCCGCCGCAGGTCGTTTCCGCCGTGGCCAGCCTCGTTCCGCGCGAAGCCCCGCTCGCGCCGGCCGATCCGGACTGCCTGGAACGGGTGACGGCGGCGGCGTTCGGCCAGCGCCGCAAGATGCTGCGCGGAGCGCTGCGTTCGCTGGGAGGCGACACGGCAGCGCTGCTCGCGAAGGCGGGCATCGATCCTCAGAAGCGCGCCGAGACCCTGACGGTCGAGCAGTTCTGCGCGCTCGCCCGCGCCTACGCCGATGCGGCTAATGCCCCTCGCGGAGCGACTTGACGAAATCGCCCAGCCCGATCTGGCGCTCGCGGCGCAACCGCTCTGCCGCCAGGATCGAGATCACGGCCGCGGTGCTCGTTTCTAGATCGTCGTTGACGAGCACATAGTCGTACTCGGGCCAGTGGCTCATCTCGTCGGCCGCCTTTGCCATCCGGTCGGCGACGACCCGGGCGCTGTCCTGCGCGCGCGACCGCAGCCGCCGCTCCAGTTCGCGGTTGGACGGCGGCAGGATGAAGATGGCCACCAGGTCGCGGCCGGCGGTCTGCCTCAGTTGCTGCGTGCCCTGCCAATCGATGTCGAAGAGCACATCGAGCCCGGCCTCGAGGCTTGCCTCCACCGGGGCGCGCGGCGTGCCGTAGTAGTTGCCGAAGACCTTGGCATGTTCGAGCAGTTCGCCGCGGTTCACCATCAGCCCGAACGTCTCCGGATCGACGAAGTGATAGTCGCTGCCGGCCACCTCGCCCGGCCGCTTGGGACGCGTCGTCGCCGATATCGACATCGACAGCGCCGGGTCGCGCGCCAGCAGCGCGCGGGAGATCGACGTCTTTCCCGCCCCGGAGGGCGAAGACAGGACCAGCATGAGCCCGCGGCGGGCGATCCGGAGCGCCGTCATCGTTGCACCTCGCTCACTCGACATTCGCCGCCTGCTCGCGCAGGCGGTCGATCTGGGTCTTGAGCTCGAGCCCGATCCGCGTGAGCTCCAGATCGGCGGATTTCGAACAAAGCGTGTTCGCCTCGCGGTTGAACTCCTGCGCCAGGAACTCCAGCTTGCGCCCTGCGCCGGCGGGCGAGGCCAGAAGATCGCGGGCCTGCGCGACATGGGCGTCGAGCCGCGCCAGTTCTTCGGCGACATCCGCCTTGACGGCGAGCAGGGCGGCCTCCTGAGCCAGCCGCTCGGCGGACAGCGCCGGCGAGGCGCCGGCAAGATCGGCCACTTGCTGCATCAGCCGCGCGCGCAGGGCGGCGGGCTGGATGGCGGCAATGCCACGCGCGGCGGTCGCGAGCGTCGCGATCGCGTCCAGCGTCTCGGACAGGACGGCAGCGAGGCGCGCCCCCTCCGCGACGCGCACCGACGCCAGCGCGGCGAGCGCCGTGTCGAGCGTCTCGAGCAGCGCGGCGTCGAAGGCGGGACCGGTCTGCTCGAAATCCATGGCGCCGCGCTCGGCGACGTCGACCACGCCACGAAGGGCGAGCAGTCCTTCGACGCGTGGCGGCGCCAGCCCGTGCACCGCCTGCAGTTCAGCCGCCAGTTCGAGATAGGCCGCCAGCCGGGCGCGGTCGACGCGCAATTCGCCGGGTCCGCCCAAAGGCTCCACGGCCAGCGACAGCGCGACGCTGCCGCGCTGGAAGCGCGCGGCGGCCAGCGCACGGACCCGCTGGTCGACGCGATCGAGCCCGGTCGGCAGCCGCAGCCGCAGGTCGAGACCCCGGCCGTTCACGCTGCGCGCCTCCCAGGCCCAGCGCCAGCCGGACCCCGCGCCTGTCGCGCGCGCAAACCCGGTCATGCTCGATATCGCCAAGATCGGCCGCCTTTCCTGGAACGTCGCGAATCGCCGACGCGGGACTATAGGGGGCGGCGGCGGCGCAATGAACCTTGGACCGGCGCACCGGGCGGGTGGGCCCGGTGCGCCGTCAGTTCCGGACCGTGCCGCGCTGTCGCTCGATCGCCCGGTAGCGTTCGACGTTTCGATTATGCTCGGCCAGCGTCCGGGCGAAGAGATGGCCGCCGCTGCCGTCCGCCACGAAATAGAGTTCGTCGGTCTGCGCCGGACGCAAGACCGCCTCGATCGAGGCGCGACCGGGATTGGCGATCGGGCTGGGCGGCAGGCCGTCGATCAGATAGGTGTTCCAGGCATGCGGGGTTTCGAGATCCGCGCGGGTGATCGGCCGGTCGAGCGGGCCCGCCCCCTCGTTGATGCCGTAGACCACGGTCGGATCCGCCTGAAGCCGCATCCCGCGGCGCAGCCGGTTGAGATAGACGGCGGCGACCCGTGGCCGCTCCTCGGGCAGCGCCGTCTCCTTCTCGACGATCGATGCCAGGATCAACGCTTCCTGGGGCGTCTTCAGCGGCAACCCCGGCGTGCGCTGACGCCATGATTCCTGCAGCAGACGAGTCATCGCCTGGCGCTGGCGCTCGACGAACCGGTCGCGCGAATCGCCCCAGCTGTAGAACCAGGTATCGGGCATCAGCGAGCCTTCCGGTCGCGGCGAGATCTCCCCCTCCAGTCCCTCTGCGCGGGCGATGAGTTGCATGACCTGACGGTTGGTCAGTCCCTCGGGGATGGTCAGACGACGCTGGATGGTGCGGCCGAGAACGATCAGTTCGGCGACCTGCTGCGGGCTCGCGCGCGCCGGAAACTCGAACTCGCCCCATTTGAACTGGCGATGGTTCCCGTCGACCGTCGCGCCGATGGCGAAGATCCGCGGTTCGCCGATCAGACCGGCTTCCGCCAGACGCCGCGCGATCTCTTCGAGCCCGGCTCCCCGCGGGATCACCACCGTCACCGGGCCGGCAGCCGGCCCAGGCGCCGTATATCGCTGCCAGATCAGTCCGCCGGCGAGCGCGCCTCCGACGACAAGCAACAGAAGACAGACGAGGATACGGCCGATCATGCGCATCGGCAGGCGTCCTCAGGCGAAGCGGGACAGGACGATGCTCGCGTTTGTTCCGCCGAAGCCGAAGGAATTCGAGAGCACATGCTGGATCCGGCGCGCCTTCGCCCGATGGGGGACGAGGTCGATGTCGCAACCCGGCGAGGGATCGTCGAGGTTCAGCGTCGGCGGCGCCACCTGATCGCGCAGCGCAAGGATGCAGAAGATCGCCTCGACGCTGCCGGCAGCGCCGAGAAGATGTCCGATCGCGGATTTCGTCGACGACATCGACAGCGAATGGGCGTGCGCGCCGAACAGTCGCTTGACGGCCCCCAGTTCGATCTCGTCGCCGAGCGGCGTCGACGTCCCATGGGCGTTGATGTAGTCGATCGCCTCGACGGCCAAGCCGGCGCGCCGCAGCGCGTTGCGCATCGACCGGAACCCGCCATTGCCGTCCTCGGGCGGGGCCGTGATGTGATGAGCGTCGCCCGAAAGGCCGTAGCCGGTGACCTCGGCATAGATCCGGGCCCCGCGCCGCTTCGCATGCTCCAGTTCCTCGAGCACCACGATCCCCGCGCCCTCGCCCATGACGAACCCGTCGCGCCCCTTGTCCCAGGGGCGCGAGGCGCGCTGGGGCGTGTCGTTGTAGCCGGTCGACAGCGCACGCGCCGCGGCGAAGCCGGCGATGCCCAGGCGCGAGACCGCCGCTTCGGCCGAGCCGGCGACCATCACGTCGGCATCGTCGAAAGCGATGAGCCGGGCGGCGTCGCCGATCGCATGGACACCGGTCGAACAGGCGGTGACCGCGGAATGGTTGGGTCCCTTGAACCCGTTCCGGATCGAGACGTGGCCGGAAACCAGATTGATCAGCGCCGCCGGGATGAAGAACGGGCTGAGGCGCCGCGGTCCCTTCTCCTTCAGCGTGATCGACCCCTCATAGATCGTCTGCAGGCCCCCGATCCCGGAACCGATCATCACGCCGGTCCGTTCGCGCGCCTCGTCATCCGGCGGCGACCAGCCCGAGTCGCGGATCGCCATTTCGGCCGCGGCGATCCCGTAGACGATGAACTCGTCCATCTTGCGCTGGTCCTTGGGCGGGAGCCAGTCGTCGGCGTTGAACCGGCCCTCGGCCCCCTCGCCGCGCGGCACCTGCCCGGCGACCTTCGACGGCAGATCGGAGACGTCGAAGCTCTGGATGGCGCCCAGGCCCGATTCGCCCGCGATCAGGCGCCGCCAAGTCGGCTCCACGCCGCAACCCAGCGGCGTGACCAGACCCAGACCGGTAACGACTACCCTTCGCATTCAGCCCTCTCCCAAGTCATCGGGGGACTTCGGCCGGACGCGGCGGCCGGCTTCACTTATGGGATTCGATGAAGGCGATCGCATCCTTGACCGTCGCGATCTTCTCGGCGGCGTCGTCGGGGATCTCGCAGCCGAATTCCTCCTCGAAAGCCATCACCAGCTCGACCGTGTCGAGGCTGTCGGCACCGAGGTCGTCCACGAACGAGGCGTTCTCCGTCACCTTCGCTTCGTCGACGCCGAGATGCTCGACGACGATCTTCTTAACCCGCTCAGCGATATCGCTCATTTCGTTCACCTTTCAAGCTGGATGATGTCGACCCGACCGGCCCCCGTACCGGCGCTGCCCGGACCGGATGTCGGGCACCTGCGGAATCCTGCCTTTGGCCGCGTCGCCGCGGCGGTTTCGTTAGCACAATCGCGCGGCAGCTTGCCAGCGCCCCGGGCGCGTTCGCCCTTCTCCCCTGGCCATGGCCTCAGATCATCGCCATCCCGCCATTGACATGGAGGGTCTGGCCGGTCACGTAGGCTGCCTCGTCGGACGCGAGATAGACGACCGCCGCGGCGACGTCGCCGGCCTGGCCCAGCCGTCCGGCCGGGATCGACTGCAGGAGCCGCTCGCGCTGCGCCGGTGCCAGCGCGTCGGTCATCGGGGTGGCGATGAAGCCCGGGGCCACGCAGTTGACGGTGATGTTGCGCGACGCCAGCTCCTGGGCCAGCGCCTTCGACATCCCGATCATGCCGGCCTTTGCCGCCGCGTAATTGGCCTGGCCGGGATTGCCCGTCACCCCGACGATCGACGTGATGCCGATGATCCGGCCCCAGCGCCGCTTCATCATCCCGCGCATCGCCGCCCGCGCGAGGCGGAACCCTGCCGACAGATCGACGTCGATCACCTTCTGCCAGTCCTCGTCCTTCATCCGCATCGCCAGGCCGTCGCGCGTCAGGCCGGCGTTGTTCACGAGGATGTCGACCTGTCCGAGCGCCTTGTCGGCCTCGGCGACGATGCGGTCGGTGGCCGCGGGGTCACCGAGATCGCCGGCGACGACGCAGGCGTTGCCGCCGATCTCGGCGCGCAAGGCTTCCAGCGCCTCCATACGGGTTCCGGACAGGGCGACCCGCGCGCCCCGAGCCGCGAGTGCGCGCGCGATGGCGCCGCCGATGCCGCCCGATGCGCCCGTGACCAGGGCCGTGCGCGTAGCCAGATCGAACATGGGGGTTCCGCTCCTCTTCAGACCGATTTGGCGAAAGCTTCGATGTCGGCAGGCGCGCCGAGCGCCAGCGCCGCCATGTCGGGCTCGATGCGCCGGGCGAGGCCGGTCAGGACCTTGCCGGCCCCGCATTCGACCAGCGTCGTGACGCCGAGCGCGCGCATGGCGGTCACGCTCTCGCGCCAGCGCACCAGCCCCACGACCTGCCGCACCAGCAGCTCGCGGATCGCCGCCGGGTCGTTGACCGGCGCCGCCGTGACGTTGGCCACCAGGGGAATCCGCGGCGGCGCGATCGGTGCGGCCGCCAGCGCCTCGGCCATCGCGTCGGCCGCGGGTCGCATCAGCGCGCAGTGGAAGGGGGCCGAGACCGGAAGCATGATGGCACGCTTGGCGCCCCTGCCCTTGCCGATCTCGACGGCCCGCTCGACCGCCGCGCTGGTTCCGCTGACGACCACCTGTCCCGGCGCATTGTCGTTGGCGCAGTCGCAGATTTCGCCCTGGGCGGCATCGCGCGCGACGTCCTGGGCGGCCGTCAGGTCCAGCCCCAGAAGCGCCGCCATCGCCCCGGTCCCGACGGGAACCGCCTTCTGCATCGCCTCGCCGCGCAGGCGCAGCAGCCGGGCGGCTTGCGAAAGTTCGAGGGCGCCGGCCGCCGCGAGTGCCGAATACTCGCCCAGCGAGTGGCCGGCGACATGCGAGGCCAGCTGCGGCAGCTCGAGGCGGAACTCGCGCTCGATCACCCGCACGACCGCCAGCGAAACCGCCATCAGCGCCGGCTGGGCATTCGCGGTCAGCGTCAGATCGGCCTCGGGCCCCTCGAAGATCAGCTTCGACAGGTTCTGGCGCAGCGCTTCGTCGACTTCCTCGAAGACCTCGCGTGCCGAAGCGAAGGCCTCGGCAAGCGGCCGGCCCATGCCGACGGCCTGGGATCCCTGGCCGGGAAACACGAACGCGCGGGTCATGGCTCGACTCCCTCAGGACGGGGTAGCCCGGTTACGTCCCGGCCCCGGCGCTGTCAACTGCCCGTTCCGGCCCGTTGCAGGCGGCCCTGTGCCTTACCCTGCGCCCAGGCGTGCCTGCAGCAGCCGCCCCGCCACCATGACCGCGAAGGCCGAGGCGAGCAGGAACAGGCCCGGCCAGAGCGAGATCCACCACGCCACCAGGATGAAGTTCTTGCCCTGCTCCAGGATCGCGCCCCAGTCGGGCGTCGGTGGGGCCACCCCAAGCCCGAGGAACCCGAGCGCTGCCTCGATCTGCAGGGCGAGCGGGAACAGGATCACGTATTGCAGAAGCACCAACGGCAGGACATTCGGCAGGACCTGGCGGAAGAGGATGCTCGTCTCGCCGAAGCCCAGCGTGCGCGCCGCCTCGACATAGGTGCGGCGGCTTTCGGCGAGCGCCCCCGACCGGGCGATCCTGAAGAACACCGGCAGATAGACGATGGCGAGGGCCAGCACGAGATTGCCGGCGCCGGGGCCGAGGATGCCGGTGATCACGACGCCGGCGATGATCGGCGGGAAGGTCAGGACGACGTCGACCAGACGCGCCGCCGCGAGATCGAAGGCGCCGCCGACGAAGCCGGCGACCAGCCCCAGCGTCCCGCCGACCACCGCGGACAGCAGCAGCGCGCCGGCGACCAGCCCCAGCGTGATGCGCGTGGCATGCACGACGCGCGCGAACAGATCCCGGCCGACATCGTCGGTCCCGAACCAGTGCGCGGCCGAGGGCGGGCGAAGCGCCCGCGACGGATCCACCGCGTAGGGCGATTGCGGCGCGATCAGTTCGGGGGCGAGGATGAGCGCGCCGAAAATGGCGAGCAGAAGCATGCTGAGGCGCTGCAGGGACGTCGTGCCGCGCAGCAGGCCGGCGAGACCGGTCATGGCCGCAACCGCGGGTCGATCAGCCCGTAGAGCAGATCGACAGCGAGGTTGGTCGCGATCGCGATCGCGACGACGAACAGAAGCGCACCCTGGACGACCGGATAGTCGCGCCCCTGGATGCCCGACAGGATCAGGCGGCCGAGACCGGGCAGCGAGAACAGGCTCTCGATCACCACCGTTCCCCCCAGGATCTGGACCAGGATCAGACCCATGAAGGTCACCAGCGGGATCAGGATATTGCGCAGCGCGTGCCTGAAATGGATCTGCGCCGGCGAAAGGCCCCTGGCGAACGCGGCGCGCACGTAGTCCCGGCGCAGTTCGGCGACCATGCAGTCGCGCACGAAGTGGCTGTAGGCCGCCGCCTGCAGCAGCGCGAGGCTGAGAACGGGCAGGATCAGGATCGCGACAGTCTCGGCCGGGTCGACCGAGGGCGGCATGTAGGCGAAGGGCGGCGACCAGCCGAAGACCGCGGAAGCGCCGACCAGCAACATCAGCCCCACCCAGAAGACCGGTGCCGACAGCCCGACGAGGTTGAAGGTCTGGATCGCGGCATCGAGCCGGGTTCCCTCGGCGATGCCGGCCATCACGCCGAGCGGCACGCCGATCAGCGTCGCCAGGATCAGCGTCGCCGCCGCGACCTGGAACGTCACGCCGAACGCGTCCCAGACCAGCGCTGCGACGCGCCTGCCCTGGTACCAGCTGCGGCCGAGATCGCCCTGCAGCACCTGGCCGAGCCAGTCGAGGAACTGGGCGAGGACCGGACGGTCGAGGCCGAAGAACCGGCGCAGCGCGGCGGCGGCGGCGGGATCGCCCGCCTGACCCAGCATCTGCGCGACGATGTCGCCGGGCACGGCGCGCATCAGGACGAAGACGACCAGACTGGACAGCAGCGCGGCCAGCAGGGCGCTGGCCACGCGCGCGGCGAGGAAGCGGATCATGCGTTGCGGCGGCCGAGACCGGCCCGCGCCGCCGGAGCCGGACGGGGAGCGTGCGGCGGGATCAATCGGCGAGCCAGGTCTTGATCAGGCCGAAATGCCAGCCGGTCGGGTGCTGCTGATGGTTGCGCACGCGCTCGCGCTCCACCGTCAGCAGGTCGGCCGAGAACAGCATGATCGTCGGAACCTCCTCGGCGAGCAGCTTCTGGAACGCATGGTAGATGTCGCGACGGGTCCCGAAGTCGGATTCCTCGCGGCCGCGGTCCAGCAACGCGCTGGCCTCGGCGTTGTTCCAGTTGCGGAAATCCGCCCCCAGCGGCTGGGCGCGGAAATGACGATAGAAAAGCAGGTTGGGATCCGGCGAGGTCGGCCAGTCGTTGAAGGTGAAGCCCATCTGGCGGTTCTGGAAATTGCGGATCCAGACGCCGAGCTCGATCTTGCGGATGTTCACCTTGATCCCGATGCGCTGCAGCTGGTCGGCGATCGTCACCGCGGCCGCGTCCATCCAGTCGTAGCCGATGATCGTCGTCAGCTCGATCTCGAACCCGTTCGGGTGCCCGGCTTCGGCGAGCAGCCGGCGCGCGCGCGCCGGATCCGGCCGCTGGTTGGGCGTGTCGGCCAGCGGCAGGCCCCAGCGCTCCTGCATGCCCGCGACCATCGTGCCGATCACCTGACCGTAGCCGGCGACCGAGGCCCGCATGACCGCCTCCTTGTCGATGCCGAGCGCGATCGCCCGGCGGACGCGCGCGTCCCGGAGCAGCGGATGCTCGGCGCCGAGGTCGATCGAGCGCTGGCCCATCGAAGGCGTGCGCACCAGCCGCACGCCGGGCACGCGCGCCAGCTGCTCCGCGTCCTGCGGCCGGCTGAAGATGCCGAGATCGATGCGGCGGTTCTGCGCCGCCACGACCATCGCCGCCGAGTTCGGCATGAAGGCGAAGGTGATCTCGTCGACATGCGGCAGGCCGGGCTGCCAGTAGTCCCGGAACTTCTCGAGCACGATGACCGAGTTCTGGCGGAACTGCCGAAGCCGGAACGGGCCGGTACCGACGGACACCTCGTTGAGGCGGGTGCGCGCCTCGGGTGTCGCGAAATAGTCCCTGGGAATCACGCCGCCGTAGCGATGGGTGAGCGTGATCGGCAGCAGCCCGTTGCGGCGGGACAGCCGGAAGACGACCGTATGGTCGTCGACGGCGTCGATCGCCTCGACGGTGGTGAAGTCGCCCGCGCCCGGCGAGCCGTTGCGCGGATCGCGGAGATAGTCGTAGCTGTATTTGACGTCGGCCGCGGTCATCGTCTGGCCGGTGTGGAACTTCACCCCGCGGCGCAGCCGGAACGTGTAGGCCAGACCGTCCGGCGACATTTCGAAGTCCTGCGCGAGCAGCGGGACGGCCTGTCCCGACGAATCCTCGTAGAACAGGCCCTGATAGCAGAGCACGGTGACGCGCACGCGCGCATCGGCGCCCTGATGGTAGGGATCCAGCGCCGGCGGCTCGGTGAGCGAGCCGATCGTGAGCCGGCCGCCGGCGCGCGCCGCCGGAGCGGCGCGGCCCAAGATCAGCGCATCCTGCGCCGGGGCGGCCGTCGCCGCGAACGCGGCCAGCGCGAGGCCGGCGCAGAACGACGTCAGATGCCGCAGGCGGTTCGACATGGCAGACCCTCCCCGGAGGCCGGAACGAGGATCGAAGTTCCGGCGCGCGTGTGCCGGCGTCAAGATGCGCCCTCGATCGCCGCCACGAATTCGATCTCGACCGGCACGCCGCGCGGCAGTTCCGCGACGCCGACCGCCGAGCGCGCATGGCGGCCCGCCTCGCCGAACACCTCGCCCAGCAGGGTCGATGCCCCGTCGACGACCGCCGGCTGCGCCACGAAGCCGGGCGCCGAAGCGACGAAGCCGGTGACCTTCACGATCCGGCGAACGCGGTCCAGCGAGCCGATCGACGCCCGCAAGACCCCAAGACCGTTGAGCACGCAGAGCCGCGCCGCCGCCCACCCTTCTTCCGCCGTCACCGCTTCGCCGACGCGCCCCCGGGGCAGGCTTCCGTCGGGCCGCCAGGGCAGCTGCCCTGAGACCCAGGCAAGTCCGCCATCCACGGCGACGGGCACATAGGCGAAGGCGGGAGCGCGCGGCGCGGGAAGCTCGATCCCCAGTGCGGCAAGACGCGAGTCGATGGTCATGGCGGCATTGTCCTCCGTTCGGCGAGCATGTCCGCGAGCACGGCGCGCAGATCGCGGCGATGCCGCCAGCCGGTTTCGCGTTCCAGCGCCGACTGACCGACGAGCGGATAGGCGGGATCCGGGGTCTGCAGTCTGAGACGCGGCGCGTAGCCCGGAACCAGGGTCGAGAGGGCGGCGGCGATCGCCGGATAGCCGGTCGTGAAGCCGGCGACGTTGTAGACGTCGGCCAGCCCGGGCGCGGCGGCGGCCAGCGTCGCGATCAGATCCGCGGCATCGGCGACATGCATCGCGTCGAACGCGATGCCGGGCGCGTCGAATGCCGGGGTGGCCCCGGCAACGGCCGCCGCGATCATGGCCTTGAGGACGCTCGCCGCGCCGTCATACCAGAGACCCGGGCCGAGGATCAGCGGCAGGCGCAGCGCGACGGTCTCAAGCCCGTGGCGATCGCGGTGGTAGCGCGCGACATCCTCCGCCAGCACCTTGCTGAGCCCATAGGCGCTGACCGGGCGGCGCGGCGCGCGCTCGTCGAGCCGGCGTCCGGGCGCCTCGTCGCGGCCGAAGACGACCGTCGAACTGGTCCAGACGACGCGGCGGACCCCGGCGCCGGTGCAGGCGTCGAGCATCCGGTGGAAACCCAGGACGTTGACGGCAAGTGTCCGCTCGGGATCCGCCTCGCCGGAGCGGCCGAGGCCGATCGGCCCCGCGGAGAAGGCGGCGAGGCTGACGACCACGTCAGAGCGCAGGCGCGACAGCAGCGCCGCGACGGCCGGCGCGTCCTCGATCGATCCGATCGTCTCGCCGGCGCCGTCCGGCAGCGGCACCGGGCCTGGCGGTCCGAACACGTGGACGGCGGCGCCGGCGGCGAGCAGGCGGCGCACCGTCGCCGCGCCGACGAAGCCGCGGCCACCCAAGACCAGCACGGGAGGGCGGTCAGAATTCGAGATCATCGCGCAGGCACGCCATCGCACGTCCCTGCCCGGCCGGCCTCAGCGCCGGAACCTCGGCGGCGCAGCGCGGCAGCGCGAACGGGCAGCGTGTCCGGAACACGCAGCCCGTGGGCGGGTCGGCCGGGCTCGGGATCTCGTCGCGCAGCTGCACGGCCGGGCGCCGCCGTCCCGCCATCGCCGGCGCGGCCGCCAGCAGCCCGGCCGTGTAGGGATGGCGCGGTGCCGTGAAGATCGCGCGTGTCGGCGCCAGCTCCATCGCCCGGCCGAGATAGAGGACCAGCACCCGGTCGGCCATCACTTCGACGACGCCCAGATCATGGGAGATGAACAGCATCGCGAGCCCCAGCCTCTCCTGAAGCGCGCGCATCAGCGACAGGATCCCCGCCTGGACCGACACGTCGAGGGCGGAGACGGGCTCGTCGGCGACCAGCAGGCGCGGCGACACGGCGAGCGCGCGGGCGATGGCGATGCGCTGACGCTGCCCGCCGGAGAATTCGCGCGGACGTCGCGTCGCGTCCTCGGGCGACAGCCCGACCTGGACGAGCAGATCGGCGACGCGGAGCGGGCGCTCGCCGGGCGTCCCGATCGCGTGCAGCGCCAGGACCTCGGCGATGGCGTCGCCCGCGCTTCGGCGCGGGTTCAGGCTGGCGTAGGGATCCTGGAACACCATCTGCATGCGGCGGCGCAGCGGCCGCATCGCCGCCGGTGTGGCGCGGGTGATGTCCCGCCCTTCGAAGACGACGGCGCCGGCGCTGGGATCCAGAAGCCGAAGCACCAGCCGGCCGATGGTCGATTTGCCCGAACCCGACTCTCCGACCAGACCGAGGACCTCGCCCGGCGCGATCGCGAACGACACGTCGTCGACCGCGCGCAGCCGCGGCCGCGGGCCAAAGCCCGATCGGGGCAGATCGAAGACGCGGCCCAGCCCGCGCGCCTCGAGAAGCGGCGCCGCAATCACGCGACCTCCTGCCAGCGCAGGCATCGCGCCGCACGGCCCGGACCGGCGGCGGCGAGCGGCACTTCGGCGCCGGTGCAGTCCGCCTGGGCCAGGGCGCAGCGCGGCGCGAAGCGGCACCCGCGACTGACCGCGTCGGGACGCGGCGGCGCGCCCGGGATCGGGACCAGGATGCGTTCGTCGGGTGCGCCGTCGCGATAGCGCCGCTGCGGCCGGCACGCCAGCAACGCCCTCGTGTAGGGATGCGCGGGCCGCCCGAGGACCGCGGCGACGGGTCCGGTCTCGACCACCTGCCCTGCGTACATCACCGCGACGCGATCGGCGATCCCGGCGACCAGCGCCAGGTCGTGGGTGATGAAGAGAAGCGCGAGCCCGTCGCGCCGCTGCAGATCCGCCAGCAGGCGCAGGATCTGCGACTGGATGGTGACGTCGAGCGCCGTTGTCGGCTCGTCCGCGATCAGCAGCCGGGGCGCGCCGGCCAGCGCCATGGCGATCGTCGCCCGCTGGCGCATGCCGCCCGAAAGCTGGTGCGGGAAGGCATGGATCCGTCGCCCGGGGTCGGCGATGCCGACATCGCGCAGCAGCGCGACCGCCCGCGCGGCAGGATCCTCGCCCGGACGGTGGCGACGGACCACCTCGCGGATCTGCGCGCCGATCGAGAACACCGGGTCGAGGCTCGCGGAGGGATCCTGGAAGACGACCGCGATCTCGCGGCCGCGCAGATCGCGCAGGCCGCGTTCGCCGAGCGAGGCCAGGTCCAGCAGGCGGCCGTCGCGCGCCCGCCACTCGATCCGGCCGGCGACGCGCGCGCGGTCGGCGCGGGTGAACAGGCGCAGGATCGAAAGCGCGGTCACCGACTTGCCCGACCCGGATTCGCCGACGATCGCCAGGGTCTCGCCCGCGGCGAGCGACAGGTCGACGCCGTCGACGGCGCGCAGCACGCCGCGCGGCGTTTCGAACTCCGTCCGCAGCCCGGCGAGGCGCAGCAACGGGCCGGCGTCCATGCGGGCGCTCAGCGCAGCGCGTAGCGCGCGACGACCCCGGGATCGAGTTCGACGCCGAGGCCGGGGCCGCGCGGGACCGCGATCATGCCGTCGCGAGCGACCATCGGCGTCGTGAACAGGCCGTCGCGCAGCGCGTTCTCGCCGATGTCGTATTCGACCAGCGTCGGGAACGGGACGTCATGGGCGTGCGGATAGTCGGGCAGCGACGCCACCCAGTGCACCGCCGCCGCCAGCCCGACCGCGGTGCCCCAGACATGCGGCGACAGACGCAGATGTTCGGCGGCGCAAAGCTCGCCGACGAAACGCGCGACGCTGATGCCCCCGCACAGCGCAAGATCCGGCTGGATCACGTCGGCAAGCCGCCCGTCGATCAGCCGCCGCAGGTCGAAGCTCTCGTACAGCGCCTCGCCGGTGGCCACCGGGAGGGGGGCGCGCGGCCGCAGTTCCGCATAGCCCTTCCAGTCCTGCGGCGCGAGCGGCTCCTCGTACCAGCCGATGCCGTAGCCGGCGATGCGACGCATGCTTTCGAGCACGAGGTCGACGGTATAGTTGCCGTTGCTGTCGACGGCGAGAACGGCGCCGTCGCCGATCACGCGCCTTGCCAGGCGCACGCGCGCCTCGTCGTCGGCGGGGCTGCGGCCGATCTTGATCTTGAAGGCCGGATAGCCCTTGCCCGCATGCGGCTCCAGCTGGCGCGCAAGCGCCGCCATCTGGTCGGCGTCGCGGGTGAAGTACCCGCCCGAGGCGTAGACGGGGACCGCGTCGCGCTGGCGGCCGCCGATCAGGTCGCAGAGCGGAACGCCGAGCAGCTTGCCCATGGCGTCGTGCGCGGCGATGTCGATGCCGCTGAACAACGCGGTCAGCTGGCCCTGCGTCCCGAAATGATAGTGCCTGGCATGCACCATGCGCTGCACGCCGCGCTGCGCGAAGACGCTGGCCCCGACGAAATAGGGCTTCACGATGTCGAGATAGGCGGCCGTGACCCTCGGCGGGCCCCAGGCCTCGCCGATGCCCACGATCCCGTCCTCGGTCTCGAGATGGACGATGCCGCCACCGCGGCGCGAGGTGAGGCCGCGCGCCATCCCGTAGGCCCGTGCCTCGGGCATCGCGAATTCAAGGCCCACCACGCGGATGTCGCGAATGCGGCTCATGGTCCCCTCGCTGGCCTAGATGCCGGCCACGGCCCGGACGGCGCGCATTACGTCGCTGGCCGGATCCATATACTGGTCGATGATGTCGAAGTGATGGAAGCCCGGCGACACGACGACGCCGGGATCGCCGCCATGACGGCGCAGATGGTGGGCATAGCGGAACGACTGGTCGATC
>JBIKLI010000154.1:0-9597 GCA_044359885.1 Alphaproteobacteria bacterium
TGCAGACCTACAAGTCGCTGCAGGACATCATCGCGATCCTGGGCATGGACGAGCTTTCGGAAGAGGACAAGCTGATCGTCTCGCGCGCGCGCAAGATCCAGCGCTTCCTGTCCCAGCCTTTCCACGTCGCCGAGGTCTTCACGGGCACGCCGGGCGTGCTGGTCAAGCTCGAGGACTCGATCAAGGGCTTCAAGAAGATCGTGGCCGGCGAGTGCGACGACATGCCGGAAGCCGCCTTCTACATGGTCGGGACGATCGAAGAGGCGATGGCCAAGGCGCGCAAGATGGCCGCCGAGGCGGCCTGATCGCCGTCAGCCCCAGCCAGCGCCGTCCAGATCCAGACGAGGACCGAGGCCAATGACCGAGAAAGTCGAGTTCGAGCTGGTCAGCCCCGAGCGCCTGCTCGTCGCCAAGGCCGTCGACATGGTCGTGGTCCCGGGGACGGAGGGAGATTTCGGCGTTCTGCGTGGCCATGCGCCGCTGATCTCGACGTTGCGGCTGGGTGTGATCGACATCCACGACGCCGGCGCGGTCGCCGAGCGGATCTTCGTCGCCGGCGGTTTCGCCGAGGTGACCGCCGAGCGTTGCACGGTCCTCGCCGAGCAGGCGGTACGGGTCGGCGATCTGGACCGGGCGACCGTCGAGGTCGAGCTGAAGAGCCTGCGCGACCGTCTGGCGGTCGCCGGCGACGACGCGGAGCGCATGGCGCTGGCGTCGGGCATCGCCGTCGCCGAGGCCAAGCTCGCCTGTCTCTGAGCCGGACCGGCGCGCCAGGGTCCTGGCGGCGCCGGTATCGGGTTCCTATATGAATTGGCCGGAGGCAGACCGCCCATGGCCAACTGGACCCCTGACACCGTCGACTGGTCGCGTTTCGACGCGGCACGCGTGTCGCCCGCTCTGCTGGCGATCGCCAAGGCGGCAGCGCTGGTCGAGAACAACGGACGCGACTACGCCCGGTATCTGGCCGGCGTCTTCGCCGACGATCCGGAGTTCCAGGCGGCAGCGGCCCGTTGGGCCGAGGAAGAGGTCCGTCACGGTGCAGCGCTGGCGCGCTGGGCGATGCTTGCAGATCCGCGATGGGACTTTGCCGCGGCGGCGGCCCGGTTCACCGCCGGTTATCGGGTCGATATCGATGCGACGCGTTCGGTGCGGGGCTCGCGGACGGGCGAGTTGATCGCGCGCTGCATCGTCGAGACCGGGACGAGTTCGTATTACGGTGCCATCGCGGATGCCGCCGAGGAACCGGTCCTGGCGGAGATCTGCCGGCGCATCGCCGCGGACGAATTCCGCCATTACAAGCTGTTCTACGACCACATGCGCCGCTATCAGACGCGCGAGCGCCTCGGCAGGCTTGGCCGACTGCGTGTCGGCCTCGGCCGGCTGATCGAGGCGGGTGACGACGAACTCGCCTACGCCTTCTTCGCGGCCAACGCGCCGGCAGACGCCATCTACGACCGGCGGACATGGAGCCGGGCCTATGAACGCCTCGCCTATGCGCTCTACCGCCCCGGCCATGTCGCGCGCGGCGTCGCGATGGCCATGAAGGCCGTCGGCCTGCCGTCCAATGGCCGGCTGCATGCCGTCATATGGCAGCTCGCGGCCAGGGCGCTGACGTGGCGCGCGCGCCGTCTGTCGGCGCGAACGGCCTGATGTCCCGGCAGCCGGCCGGAGGCGGGCGGCCTCAGACGCAGAAGGTCTTGAGCGGCTCGAAGCCGTTGAAGGCGACCGAGGCGTAGGTCGTGGTGTAGGCCCCGGCGCTCCGGATCTCCAGCTTGTCGCCGACCTGGAGATCGATCGGCATCCGGTAGTCCGACTTCTCGTAGAGCACGTCCGCGGAATCGCAGGTCGGGCCGGCCAGGATGACACGCTCCAGCTTGCCCTTCCGCGGCGTGGAGATCGGGTACTGGATCGCTTCGTCCATGGTTTCGGCGAGGCCGCCGAACTTGCCGATGTCGAGATAGACCCAGCGCCGCGGATCGTTGCGGCCCTTGCGCGCGATCAGCACAACTTCCGTCTGGATGATGCCCGCGTCGCCGACCATCTGTCGTCCCGGCTCGACGATGATCTCGGGGATGCTGTTGCCGAAATGGCGGCTGAGCGATTCGTGGATCGCCTCGCCATAGGCCGCCATCGTCGGCATGTCGCGGCGATAGCGCGCCGGGAAGCCGCCGCCGATGTTGAGCATGGACAGCTTCACGCCGCGCGCCTCGCATTCCTGGAAGATCCAGGCGGCCTGCGAGATCGCGTCGTCCCAGGCCTGCGGGTCCTTCTGCTGCGAGCCGACATGGAAGGAGACGCCGTGCGGGACCACGCCGCGCGCGGCGGCGTCGATCAGCAGATCGCGCGCCATCTCGATCTCGCAGCCGAACTTGCGGCTGAGGGGCCAGTCGGCGCCGACGCCCGAGGTCAGGATGCGGCAGAAGACCTTCGCACCGGGGGCCGCCTCGGCGAGCTTGTCGAGTTCGGCGCCGCTGTCGAAGGCGAACAGCTTGACACCGCGCGCATGCGCGGCCGCGATGTCGGTCTTCTTCTTGATCGTGTTCCCGTAGCTGATGCGATCGGCGCTGCCGCCGGCCGCCAGCACCATGTCGATCTCGTTGACGCTGGCGGTGTCGAAGCTCGAACCCAGGCGCACCAGCAGCTTGAGGATCTCGGGTGCGGGATTGGCCTTGATCGCGTAGTAGATCCCGGCGGCCGGGACCGCGTTGCGCAGCTTCCTATAGGCGTCCGCCACGATATCGAGATCGACGACGAGGCAGGGCGTCGCGGGGCGCTGCTCCGCAAGGAAGCGCTGGATCTTCTTGGTCATTTCTTCTTGCGTTCCTTCTTGGTTCGGGGTCAGACGACGCGGAAGTTCTTGAACTGCCAGGGGTCGGCGCGGTCGAGGCTTTCGGGGAACAGCGCCTCGCGCCCGGCGAGCGGGGTCCAGTCGCTGTAGACCCCGGCCATCTCGCCGAGATAGGGCCGCGCGATGTCCAGCACCCGTGCATGGTCCATCTGGTCGGCTTCGACGATGCCGGCGCGCGGGTTCTCCAGCGCCCAGACGAGGCCCCCCAGAACGGCGGCGGTGACCTGCAGGCTGGTGGCGTTGTTGTAGGGCGCGATCCGGCGGGTCTCTTCGATCCCGAGACGCGAACCGAACCAGAATGCTCCCTTCGCGTGCCCCATCAGCAGGACGCCGAGTTCGTCGATGCCGCCGACGATCTCGTCCATCATCAGCCGCTTTCGCTTCTGCAACGACCAATTCTTGCCCGCCAGCTCGTGCAGGCTGAGCACGGCATCGTCGCAGGGGTGATAGGCATAATGGACCGTCGGCCGGTAGGCGACGGCCGCACCTTCGCGCAGGGTGTAGTAGTCGGCGATCGAGATCGACTCGTTGTGGGTGACGAGGAAGCCGTTATACGCGCCCTCCAGCGGCGTCCAGCTGCGTACGCGCGTGCCGGCCCCTGGACGCATCAGATAGATCGCGGCATCGCAGCCGAAGCCGTGGCGCCGTCCGTCTTCGGGGAAATGCCGCTCGTGGGTTCCCCAGCCGAGTTCCGATGGCTGGGAACCCTCGCCGACGAATCCGTCGATCGACCAGGTGTTGACGAACTCGCCGCGCTCCTTCGCGATGCCGGCGATCTGGGTGTCGCGCTCGGCGATATGGATCACCTTGATCCCGAGATCGCGGGCGAGCCGGGCCCAGCCCTCGCGGTCGCGCGGCTGCAGGGCACGATGCCCGGTGTCATGCGCGATCGTCAGCAGCGCTTCCTTGACGAAATGCGAGACGAGTCCCGGATTGGCGCCATGGGTGAGCACGGCGGTGGGACCGCCGGCATAGCGAGGCGCCAGGGCCAGCGCCGATTCCCTGAGCGCATAGTTCGAGCGCTGGGACGGCGTCAGGGCGGGGTCCGTGTAGCCGCCGGCCCAGGGCTCGATGCAGGTGTCGAGATAGAAGGCGCCGCGCTCCTGGGCGAACTCGATCAGGGCCACCGAGGAGACGTCGACCGAAAGATTGAGCAGAAAGTCGCCGGGGCCCAGCAGCGGCGAGAGCACGTCGCGATAATTCGCGCGCGTCAGCGCCATTTCCTGGAAGGCGATGCCATGGGCATGGGCGACGTCGGCGCCGCGCGTTTCGGCGGTGACGATCGAGATCGCCGATGGCGGCATGTCGACATGCCGCAGGATCAGCGGCAGGACACCCTGACCGATCGAGCCGAAGCCGACGATGACGAGGCGGCCATAGAAGGCGACGTGACGCCTGGACAGGTCAGTCATCGGTGCCTCGCGCCACGTAGTCGTGTAGCGGGGCCGACCCCGTCGCGATGCGACGTGAAGCAACCATAGACAGCTCCCATAAGGCGCCGGTCCACACTCGACCGGCTCTACCGAACAGGACGCGTTCCGTCGTTGCTTGACCCCGCTCTACGCTGATGTGGCGCGAGCTAGCCTAGGGCACGTGCGATTGGCGTCTGACGCACGCTATTACTTGAATCTGCGCGCCAAGCAAGGGCAATCATCGGCAACGCGCAAAATTTTTGCGGCGTCGGCATCGGGCCGGGCATGCCGACGGCCAGGCGTCGTGCTTGGGGCGTCGCCGGTGAGGGGAGGACCCGCCCGCGTGCGTCGCGGGCGGGATCGCCATAGCTCGTTTCGCGGCGCGTTCAGCGCTTGGCGAGTTGACGCTTCAGATGATCGATCTCCAGCATGAGATCGACGACCATGATCTTGAGTCGGCTGTTCTCGTCCGCCGAGGCGGTCGGGGTCGCGGTCGCCACGGGCGCCACGGCCCGGGCAGGTGGGTTCTTCGAGCCCTTCGGACGGCCGCGCTTCGGGCCGGCGCTGGGCTTGTTCTCGCCGTACTTCGATTTCCAGTTGTAGAAGGTGGCGGATGAGATCTTGTGCTTCTTGATCAGTTCCGCGACCGGGACGCCGGCGTCCTGTTCTGCCAGAATCTGTCGGATGTTCTCTTCTGGTATCCGGGTTTTTGCCATGTCTGGTCTCGCTTTGGGTAAAGAGCCACGGTCCGAACCTACACCCGTTGGTTGACAAGTTCAGCAATTAATCAGGCCGCGATCGGCGGGGCCTGGAATGCGTCAGCGCCGACGCGCAAACCTTGTCTGCCCGCGGACTCTTTTCTTTCGCAGGATCCGGCGACATCACGGATCATCCTACCGGACCGGCAGTGGCGCCTAGGGACAGGCAGCCGCATGCGTCATCGTGTCCGCATCGGCGCCGGCCGGCGCATGACCGATTCAGACCGCGTCGCCCATCGCACCGCGCAGCGCCTCCGGGTCCCGGGCATCGACGACCCGGCAGGCGACGTCGCGCGGGAAACCGGCGCGCGCCATGGTGGCGAGGTCCCGGTCGCGCCAGATGGCGCGCGCGTCCTGCGGTCTGAAGGGCCCGAGGCGGCGGCGTCGCGCGAGGGCGACCGCCGCGCAAAGGTCGGGCGACGGCGTTTCCTCGGCGAGACCGGCGACCGCCTCGTCCGCACGCGCCGGATCGACGCCCTTGTCGCGCAGCGCCGCGCGGATCGCGGCGGTGGACCGGCCGCGTGCCAGCAGGCTGCGAGCCCTGGCTTCAGCGAAGCGCCGGTCGTCGAGCAGTCCCTGCGCCGCGAGCCGGTCGAGGACACGTGTCAGCGCGGCGCGCGCGTCGCCGGTCTCGCCCGCGCCAAGCCGCCCGCGCTTCTCGATACGGCGCGTCAGCACGCGCTCGACACCGCGGCGGGAGGCCGCGTAGCGGGCAAGGTAGTCGAGGGCCGCGCGTTCGAGCGCGTCGTCCTCCAGCCCGGCTGGCCGATCCGGAGCGGTCTGCGGCGGTTCATCGGGATCACGATCGTCCATCGGCCGGATCCTTGCACGCCTGCGCGCGCGTTGCAGCCGTCGCGCGGCGGGCGTAATCCTCGGGCGTCATGACCGCCCCCACCGACCCTCCCTCGCCGCCCGCGCCGCGCCGCTATGGCGCGGTCAACTGGATCGGCCTCGCGACGCTGGTCGGCCGAGAGGTCCGGCGGTTCCTCAAGGTCTGGACCCAGACCCTGGTGGCGCCGGCGGCGACGACATTGCTGCTCCTGGCGGTGTTCGCGCTGGCGCTCGGCGGGGCGGTTCGCGAGATCGGCGGCGTCGGCTTCGCGGAATTCCTGGCCCCTGGGCTGATCATGATGGCGATGGTCCAGAACGCCTTCGCCAACACGTCCTCGTCGCTGATCATCGCGAAGGTCCAGGGCAGCATCGTCGACACCTTGATGCCGCCGCTGAGCCCGGCCGAACTCGCGGCCGGTCTTGCGATCGGTGGCGTCGTGCGCGGCGTGGCGGTCGGCGCCGTGACGGCGCTCTGCCTGCTGCCCTTCGTCCGCCTCGATGTCCACGCTCCGGTCTACGTGGTCTTCCATGCCGTGGCAGCGACGCTGATGCTGTCGCTGCTCGGCATACTTGCCGGAATCTGGGCGCAGAAATTCGACCATGTCGCGGCGTTCACCAATTTCGTCGTCACGCCGCTCGCGTTCCTGTCGGGCACGTTCTACACCGTCGACCGCCTGCCGGAGCCTTGGCACGCGATCGCGCTCGCCAATCCGTTTTTCTACATGATCGACGGTTTCCGCTTCGGGTTCCTTGGGCATCACGACGGCGATCTCGTGGTCGGGGTCGCGACCGTCGCGGGCGTCGATGCGGCGCTGCTGCTGCTTTGCCACCGGCTGATCGCCGGGGGATATCGTCTGCGCGGCTGAAAACGACAGTTTTTCCAAGGATTGACACGGATCGGGGAAGCGCGAATAAATCCCGGTTTGCTCCAGGGGACCCGGGAACGGGTCCCTTGCCGTTTTGGAAGCGCGCGGATCCCCCGCGCGCCGTGCCGAGGAGACACCCCTTGAGCGTCGCGACGTCCCAGGCGTTCCCGCCCGTCATGCCCACCTATGCCCGGCTCGACCTCGCCATCGAGCGCGGGGAGGGCGCGTATCTGCATGGGACCGACGGCCGACGCTACCTGGACTTCATGAGCGGCATCGCCGTCACCGCGCTGGGCCATTCGCATCCCCGGTTGATCGCCGCGCTGACCGAGCAGGCGCAGAAGCTGTGGCACGTCTCCAACATCTTCCGCATTCCCGAAGGCGAGCGACTGGCGAGGCGCCTCACCGAGAACAGCTTCGCTGACACGGTCTTCTTCGGCAATTCGGGCGCCGAGGCGGTCGAGTGCGGCATCAAGACGGTGCGCAAGTACCATGCCCATCACGGCCATCCCGAGCGCTATCGGCTGATCACCTTCGAGGGCGCCTTCCATGGCCGCACCCTCGCGACGATCGCCGCGGGTGGCCAGAAGAAATACATCGAGGGCTTCGGTCCGAAGGTCGAGGGTTTCGACCAGGTGCCCTTCGGCGACCACAAGGCGCTGGAGGCGGCGATCGGCCCGGAGACCGCGGGCATCCTGATCGAACCTCTGCAGGGCGAGGGCGGCATCCGCCCGGTGCCGACGCAGTGCCTGCGCGGCCTGCGCGAACTCTGCGACCGGCATGGCATCCTGCTGTTCTTCGACGAGATCCAGTGCGGCATGGGCCGCACCGGCAAGCTGTTCGCGCATGAATGGGCCGGCGTCACCCCCGACGTCATGGCGCTCGCCAAGGCGATCGGCGGCGGTTTCCCGCTGGGCGCCTGCCTCGCCACCGCGAAGGCGGCGGTCGGCATGGTCGCCGGTACCCACGGGTCGACCTATGGCGGCAACCCGCTGGCGATGGCCTGTGGCAATGCCGTCCTCGACGTCATGCTGGAGCCGGGCTTTCTCGACCGGGTCCAGGCCGTGGCGAGTCATCTGGTCCAGCAGCTCCACGGGATCGTGCAGCGTCATCCGGCCGTCTTCGAGGACGTCCGCGGGCAGGGGCTGATGCTCGGTCTCAAATGCCGGATGCCGCAGGGCGACGTCGCGGCGGCGCTGCGCGCGCGCGGCCTGCTGACGGTCAATGCCGGCGACAACGTCGTGCGTCTCCTGCCGCCCCTGATCGTCGAGGCGACGCATGTCGCCGAGGCCTGCGCCGCCATCGAGGCCGCCGCCGGCGCGCTCGCCGCGAAGGCCGCCGGTCAGCCGGGGTGACGCCGTGACCGCCCGTCCCGCGCCCAGGCATTTCCTGGACCTCGACCGACTGGACGCCCCCACGCTGCGCGGCATCATGGACCTCGCCGCGGCGCACAAGCGCCGTGCGCCGCCGGGGGGCGTCGACAAGCCGCTCGCCGGCAAGACCCTGGCGATGATCTTCGAGAAGCCGTCGACGCGCACCCGCGTCTCCTTCGAGGTCGGGATCCGCCAACTGGGCGGCGATGCGGTCATCCTGACCCCGAACGACACGCAGCTCGGTCGCGGCGAGACCATCGCCGACACGGCGCGAGTCCTGTCGCGTTACGTGGACGCGATCATGATCCGCACGACCTCGCACGCCCGGCTGATGGAGATGGCCGCGCATGCCAGCGTGCCGGTCATCAATGGCCTGACGGAGCGCACCCATCCCTGCCAGGTCATGGCCGACGTGATGACCTTCGAGGAGCATCGCGGCTCGATCGCCGGCCGGACGGTCGCGTGGTCGGGCGACGGCAACAACATGGCTGGCTCCTGGATCCAGGCGGCGGCGCGGTTCGATTTCACGCTCCGGCTTGCCTGCCCGCCCGAACTTGCGCCGCCCACCGAGATCCTCGGCTGGGCGCGCGGCGCCGGCGCACGCGTGGTGGTGACCCACGATCCCCGGACGGCGATCGCGGACGCCGACGCGGTGGTGACGGACACCTGGGTGTCGATGGACCAGGAAAGCGCCGCCGCCAGGCTGGGTCGCGAGAACCGGCACAACATGCTGGCGCCCTACCGGGTCGACGCGGCGTTGATGGCTCATGCCAGGCCAGACGCCCTGTTCATGCATTGCCTGCCCGCCCATCGCGGGGAAGAGGTCACCGACGAGGTGATCGACGGTCCGCAATCCGTGGTCTGGGACGAGGCGGAGAACCGGCTTCACGTCCAGAAGGGCATCCTGGCCTGGTGCATGGCCTGACACGGCGGATCCGATCGCCGGCCCAGGGGGAGGGACGAGGACATGGAATATCGCTACGACGTCACCGGACTCGGCAACGCGATCGTCGACGTGATCGCCCGCACCGAGGACGAGTTCCTGCGTCGCCACGGGCTGACGAAGGGCGCGATGACGCTGATCAGCGGCGAGGCCGCCGATCGTCTCTACGCCGACATGGGGCCCGCGATAGAGGTGTCCGGCGGATCCGCCGCCAATACCATGGCCGGCATCGCCTCGCTCGGCGGGCGCGCCGCCTATATGGGCCGCGTCTTTGCGGACCAGCTTGGCCAGGTCTTCCGCCACGACATCCGCGCCACGGGCGTCGCCTTCGAGACGCCCGCGGCCACGTCGGGTCCGCCGACCGCCCGCTGCCTCATCTTCGTGACCGCGGACGCGCAGCGGACGATGCAGACCTATCTCGGCGCCTGCGTCGATTTCGGGCCCGACGACGTCTCGGCCGCGGTCATCGAGGCGTCGCGGATCGTCTATCTCGAGGGCTATCTCTGGGACAAGGCGCAGGCCAAGGAGGCCTTCCGCAAGGCGGCGCGGGTGGCGCATGCCAGCGG
>JBIKLI010000155.1:0-9583 GCA_044359885.1 Alphaproteobacteria bacterium
CGGCGGCGTTTTCGTCCACGCCGCCATTCTCCAGCCGCAGGAAGCGCGGTGCGTCGGGCGAGTCGTCGACGACGATCACCCGCGACGCCGTCGCGGTGGCGATCGACCCGCCGGCGCGCTCGCTTGCAGTGGCCGAGGCCGTGAGCACGAAGCTGCCGGCATAGTCCTGGGGCAGGGTCAGGGTCAGGCCTGCCAACTGGCCGGATGTCAGGCTCCAGCTGCCGTCGGGCTGGTGGGTTCCCGCGGAAAGGGACGCGCCCGCCGGCAGCGCGACGATGCGAACGGAGAGGGTTTCCGAGCCATCGCCGTCGACAAGCGCGGCGGAAAGGTCGAGCTCGATGGGGACATCTTCGGCATAGGTCGCGAAGGGCGTGCCGTCGGCCTGCAGGCGCCGCGCGACGACGCCCAGGTCCGATCCGTCCTGGCCGGCGGACTGCCAGGTCGCGACGAATCCGCCATCCGTCAGCGCCGCCAGCGCCGCGGAACGCTGCTCGCCCGGGGTCGTCTGGTTGAGCGCGATGTCCTGCGGATCGAGCGGCGCGCCGTCGGCGGCGAAGCGCCGCGCGAAGACGCCCCAGGAACTGCCGTCCTGGCCGTCGGAGGTCCAGGAGACCGCGAACCCGCCCTCCGCGTGCGCCGTCGCCACCGGATTGAACTGCGCGCCGGCGGTGACGGCGTTGACCCGGAACTCCGTCCCGAGCACGGCGCCATTCGCGGCGAAACGCTGGGCGAAGATCCCCTCGGCTGATCCGTCCTGCGCGCGCGAGGTCCAGGCGACCACGAAGCCACCGCCGCCGAGCGACGCGATGCTGGGTTCGGACTGCGTGTCGGCGGTCGTCGTGTTGACGCGGAACTCGTCGCTGGCGGGGCTGCCGTCGGCGCCAAAGCGGCGGGCGTAGATCCCGGCCCCGCTGCCATCCTGGCCGTTCGACATCCAGGCGACCGCGAAGCCACCATCGTCGAGCGCGGCGACCGATGGCCGGTACTGCCAGTCGGCCGTGACGGCGTTGACGCGGAACTCCGCGCCCAGGCTGCCATCGGCGCCGATGCGCCGGGCATAGACCCCGTAACCCCCGCCGTCCTGGAAGGATTCCCAGGCCGCCACGAACCCGCCGCCCGACAGCCCCGCCAGCGCCGGAAACTGCTGATCCATCGCGGTCGTCGCGTTGACCGGGAACTCGGCGCCGACAGCGATGCCGCCGGCGGCAAAGCGCTGGGCATAGATCCCCGACCCGCTGCGGTCCTGACCGGCGGACATCCAGGCGATGGCGAAGCCGCCATCGGCGAGCGCGACGACGGCCGGGACCTCCTGATTGCCGGCGCCGGACCGGTTGACCGCGAAATCGGCGCCGGTCGCCGCGCCGGTCGCATCGTAGACGCGCGCGCGGATGCCGAAATCGGCCCCGTCCTGGCCGTAGGATTGCCATGTCGCGACGAAGCCGCCATCCGCCAGGGGCGCGATCGCGGGATCGCGCTGCGCGCCGCCGGTGACGGCGTTGACCAGGAACTCGCCCGTCGCCGGCCCCGTCGGCACCGGCGCGAAGCGCAGCGACGGGGCATCGGCCACGGAGTCGATGGTCACCACCAGCGTCGCCGACGCGTCCGCGCTCACACCGCCCGCGATTTCGCGCGACGCCACGGTCACGGTCAGCGTGAAATCCGCGTCGCTGTCGGCGACCGGGGTCAGTCGCAGGCCGGAAAGCTGCGCTGCCGCCAGGGTCCAGACGCCGCCGCCCGCCGCCGCGCCGGCCGAGAGCTGCACGCCGTCCGGCACGCCGGAGATCCGCACCGACGGCAGGCTCTCGGAACCGTCCGTGTCGCGCACCGCCGCGGCGATCGCCAGGGCGACGGGCATGTCCTCTACGCCGGTCGCATCCGCGACCGAGAGCATCGGCGCGTCGACGACCGGGTTCACGGTCACGCCGATGCTGTCCGTGACCGATGCCGGCGTTTCGCCCGGCCGGGAGGAAACAGCGGTCACCCTCAAGACGAAATCGGCGTCGCTGTTGGACGGTGGCGTGATCGCCAGCTCCTCCAGGTCCTGCGGCAACAGCGCCCAGACGCCGCCCCCCAGATTGCTGCCCTTGGAGAGCGCCGCCCCGAGAGGAACCTGCGAGATCGTCAACGACAGCGTGGAGTCCGGTTCCACCGGCTGCGCGGAGATCGTCAGCGCGAGCGGCTCGTCCTCGGCGCCGCCGACCAGCCGGTTCACCTGGAGCCTGGGAGGATCGAACACCGCGTTCACCGTCACCGCGATGGTCGCGGAAGACGCGGCGCTTTCATCCCCGTCACGCGAAGTGGCGGTCACGGTCAGCGAGAAATCCGCATCGCTTTCCGGAGCCGGAACGACCGCAAGACCGGAAAGCTGGCCTGGCGTCAGCGTCCAGGTCCCCGCACCGGCATCGGTCCCCTTGTCGAGCCGCGCCCCGGCGGGCACGCCGGAAATCGCGATCGACAGGACCTCCGATGGATCCACAAGCGTGGCCGTGATCGGCAGCGCGATCGGCCTGTCTTCGTCGCCGGATACCGGCCCCGCCACCAGCGCGGGTGCATCGGCCACGGGCTGCAGCGTCAACGCGAATGTCGCCGACCGCGAGACCCGGTCGCCACCGTCAAGTTCGGTCGCCGTCGCCGTCAGGGTCAAGACGACGGCGCCGCTGAAATGCGGCGCCGGAATCAGATTGACCCCGGCGAGTTGCCCTGGTTCCAGGGACCAGCTGCCATCCGGATTGGCGACGCCGCGCGACAGCGTCGAACCCGCAGGAAGACCGCTCAGCACCAGGGACAGGCTTTCCGAATTGTCCAGATCGGACAGGGCTGCGGACAGATCGAGCGGGATCGTCACATCTTCGCGGTACCCGAATTTGTGTCCCTGGGGATCGAAAATTTGAGCGTAGATCCCGCCATCGGCAACTATGTCCGACCGCCAGACGACGACGAAGCCTCCGTTCTGCAATCCCGCAATTGCAGGCTGGTCTTGGTTGCCGAGAGTGACCGCGTTCACGCCGAAACTCGGCCCGACCGAAACACCCTGCGCATCGAAGAGTTGGACCGAGATCCCCGACCCATAAGTGTCGCGCATGGACGTTCCAACCAAAGTGCCGGATCCAGCGCCTGCGAGCACCAAGCTTCCATCCGTCGCAATCGTCAGCGCGGACCCACGGTTGATGCCACTGCCAACCATGATGAAATCGGCGGTCAGCGGATATCCGGTCGGCATCCCGAGCGGATCGAAGCGCTGCCCGAGGAATAGACCGTCGGGCCTTGTCCAACCCACTACAAACCCACCGTCGGCGAGCCCAGCGACGACTGGATCCGTGGCACCGCCGACGGGGTCGACGATAGTCTCCTGCCCCCGAATTACCCCTAGATCGTCGAAACGCTGCATGTGGATGGTGTTCGAAAACGTATCCTTCCAGACAACAACGAAGCCACCGTCGATCAACGCCGCAGCGTCCAATTCCAGGAAACCCGATTGGTTCGTCTCGATCCGCACTTCTTGCGTCGCGGCGGTGCCGTTGGCGTTGAAGCGCCGGACATGGACGTCATCGCCGCCGCCACCGCTGTTCGATGCCCATGCCACCGCAAACCCGCCCTGAGCGAGCGTGACGACTTGAACAATTTCTCCATATGAAGTGCCGGTCGTCCCCACCGAGAACATGCCGCCGACAGGTGCGCCGTCGTCAGCGAAGAGACGGGCGTAGAGAGCGCCATGACCACTATTGACCTGTCGCGAGTTCCAGACGGCGACAAAGCCGCCATCCGGCAGCGCGGTCAGCGCGGGCGGACCCGCATGGGAATAGCCGGAGTGAAAATCATCCCCGCCAGTAATCAAGAACGCCGGTGCCGCACTGCTTCCATCCCCGGCGACGATTCGCCCATACACCCCGCTTTCGTGGAATCCGGTTTGAGTGTTCGGCGTGTCAGCAAACCATGCGACCACGAAACGCCCATCCGCCAGGCCCGCAACGGCGGGATCGCGCGCCGCTTGGAACATCGGGGATGCAATATGGACATTTTCCATCGGCTGCGCCGTCGGCAGCGCAGCCAAGCCCACCACCGGGGCGTCGGCCACGCCGGTGACGGCGACCGACAGCGTTTCCGAAATCGACCGGCTCTCGCCGCCATCGGTCGAGGTGGAGGTGACGGTCAGCGTGAAATCCACGTCGCTGTCGTAGCGTGGCCGGATCTGCAGCCCCGAAAGCTGCTCCGGTGTCAGGGACCAGGTGTCGCTGGTCCCGAGGCGGGAGCCTTTCGTCAGAAAGGCCCCTTCAGGCACCCCGGCGATCGTGACCGAGAGGCTGCCCGCTGCATCGACCCTGCCGGTCGCGATCGACAATGGGATCGATGTGTCCTCCGTCCCAGACGCGGCACGCAGTTCCAGCGTCGGCGGATCGGACATGGGGGCGATGGTCACGATGAACGTCGCGCTGGACGTCGCGGTTGCGCCGGTCGTCTCGGTCGCGACCGCCGTCGCCGTCAACGTGAACGCGCCGTTGGCGTTGGCGGGCGGCAGAAGCGCGACGCCTTCGAGTTGGTCGGCGGCCAGTCGCCACGAACCGCTTCCGGCAGCCACCCCCTTGTCGAGGCTGGCCCCCGCAGGCAGCCCGCTCAGCAGCATGGACAGGGTCTCGGAACCATCGGTGTCGCGCAGCCACGCATCGAGCGACAGCGGGATCGCCGCGTCTTCGGCGCCGGCGACCGGAGCGACGACGACCTCGGGCGTGTCGGCCACCGGATCCACGGTGACGGTGACCTGCGCACGCGCAATCCCCTCCGCCTCGCCGGTCCGCTGGGACGTCGCGGTGACGGTCAGGGTGAAGTCCGCATCGCTGTCAGGCGCGGGGTCGATGGCGAGACCGGCGAGGTCTGAAGGCGAAACGACCCAGACACCGTTGCCGGCATTCGCCCCGGACGAGAGGCGCGCCGCAACGGGCACCCCAGAAATGGTCACCGCGAGCACCGAACCGGGCTCCGTCGCGGCGACCGCGAAAGGCAGCGCGACGGGTGTGTCCTCGGCGCCGTTCAGGGTCGCCGGCACCTCTAGGCTGGGCGGCTCGGCGACGGGGTCGACGGTCACCGTCAGCGTCGCGGCGGTCGAGACGCTGTCACCGCCGTCACGCGATGTCGCGGTCACCGTCAGCGTGAAATCCGCCGACGAGTTGGCCGGCGCCACGACGGCAAGGCCAGCGAGTTGTTCACGGGTCAGGGTCCAGACCCCGCCGCCGCCATCGACCCCGGCGGACAGGCTGGCGCCGGCCGGCACGCCCGAGATCTTCGCCGAGACGATTTCCGAGGGATCGGGGGACACGGCGGTAATCGACAGCGGGATCGCGCTGTCCTCGTTTCCGGCGGCCGGGCTGACCGCCAGGTCGGGCGCGTCCGCGACGGGGTCGAGCGTGAAGGCCAGCGTGGCGCTGGCGCGGGCGGAGGCACCGCCTTCGCGCTCCGTCGCCACGGCCGTCGCGGTCAGCGTGAAGGCGCCACTGAAATGCGCCGCCGGGATCAGGTTCAGCGACTCCAGCTGCGCGGCGGTCAGCGTCCAGCTGCCATCCGCATTCGCCATCCCCGCGGACAGCGACGAGCCGGCCGGCAGACCGCTCAGCACATAGGTCAGGATCTCCGAGCCGTCGCCATCCGACAGGGCGCCGGACAAGGTGAGCGCGATGGGCAGGTCCTCGGCATAGCCGCCGCGCGTGCTGCCATCGGCGCGGAAGCGCTGGGCCCAGATGCTGAAAATGCCGGAATTTTCCGCCAAATAGGTGACGACGAAACCCCCATCCGCCAAGGCGGCGATCGCGGGATGGCGCGGAATATCTCCGACAGTCGATACCCTGACATCCTGACCGACCGGCTCCCCGGTCGCATCGAAGCGCCGGATAAAGGCGTTGCCACCCGACTGGACCCAGGTGACGACGTAGCCGCCATCGGCGAGACCCGCGACATGCGGATGGTCTTCCTGTGACCCGCTGGACACCGGAACGAGCCGCTCGGCGCCGATCGGGGTCGCGGCGGCATCGAAGCGCCGGGCATAGACGCCCCAATGATTTCCGTCCTGACCGTAGGATTGCCAGGCGACGACGAACCCGCCATCCGCCAGGGGAGCGATCGACGGGAAGTCCTGCTGACTCGTCGTGTACGTATTCACTGCGAACTGCGGCCCGATCTGTACGCCATCCGCACCGAAACGCGCGCCGACAATGTCGGGGAAATAGTCGCCCGGATGCTGGGCCCAGACGATTACGAACTCGCCGTTCGCCAACGGCACGATCCGCGAGCCGGTCTGCGCCATGGAATCCCGGGCGTGCGCCCCGAATGTCTGCCCGATTATCGTGCCGTCGGGCGCATGAATACGGAACCGGATGTCGCCGTCGCTGAAGGACGCCACCAACCGGCCGTCGGACAGCACGGCGATCGAGTCGACGAGTGGCCCTGTCTGGCCGAAATAAGAATGATACGACCCGGGGGTGAGCGTGAACTGGTCGCCGGCCGAAGCTATGCCTGGGCCGAAGATCCGCGCGAACCCTCCCAGGTGAAATCCAGGGTAGGTCGTATCCCACGCGATCGCGAAACGGGAATCGGGAAACGCTGCGATCTCCGGCATCGTCTGGTTGAAATCGATGACCCCATTGACGAGGAATTCGTCACCCGCGGGCCTCCCGATCGCGTCGAAGAGCTGGGCATAGACCCCGGCACCTGATCCGTCCTGACCGGCGCTGGCGTTCTGCCTTTCCGCGCCGGTCCACGCGACGACGAAGCCGCCATCGGGAAGACCAGTGATCGCCGGCTCTAATTGGGCGGACGCGGCCGTGGGGAAGGTGTTGACCGCAAACGGGATCAGCGGTGCCGTCGTCGGCGTCGCCGCGATCTGCACCGAGGGCGTGTCGCCCACCGCATTCACGGCCACCGGGATTTCGAGCGTCGACGCGGCGCTAGCGCCGGTGGCCGACTCGGTCGCCGTCGCAGTCACGGTCAGCGTGAAATCCGCATCGTCGTCGCCGGGCGCCCGGATGCTCAGCCCGGCCAGTTGCGCCGGCGTTACCATCCAGCCGCCGCCACTCGCGTTCAGCGATGCACCGCCGGCGCTCAGCGCCGCGCCTGCGGGCGCGCCGGAGATGCGGATCGACAGGCTCTCGGAACCGTCCGTGTCGCGCAGCGCGGCCAGGATCGACAGCGGGATCGCGCTGTCCTCGTTGCCGGACGCCGGGCTCCCGGCGAGCGACGGCGCATCGACGACCGGGGTCACCGCCACGATGATCTCGCGGCTCGTCGACGCGCTGACGGCGCCGTCGCGCGATATCGCCGTCACCGTCAGCGTGAAGTCATCGTCGGCATGCGCCGGCGGCGTGATGGCAAGGCCGGCGAGTTCTTCGCGCGTCAGTGTCCACACCCCGCCATCGCCGCCACCATCGTCCCCGGCGGACAGCCTGGCGCCGGGCGGCACGCCCGAGATCCTCACAGAGACGATTTCCGAGGGATCGGGGGAAACGGCGGTGATCGACAGCGGGATTGCGCCGTCCTCGTCGCCGGCCGCCGGACTGACCGCCAGGACGGGCCCGTCGGCGACAGGGTCCACCGTCACGGGCAGCATCGCAACGGACGCGGGCACCTGTGCGGTCCCGGTCGCCGTGGCTGTGACCGTGAGCACGAAATCGTCGTCGCTATGCGCCGGCAGCTGGATCGTGAGGCCTTGCAACTCGCCGACTGTCAGAAGGACCACGCCATTTCCTGCATTCGTGCCGGCCGACAGGCCGACGCCAGAGGGTACGCCGGCGATCGTCACGGATGGCGTGCCCGACGGATCGGTCGCCACCGCCGCAATCGACAATGCGATTGGAGAATCCTCGGCGCCGCGTGCCGCGCGCGCCGACAGAAGAACGCCATCGGCCGTGCCGAACCCCCAAAAGGATGCTGGCGCCCCGAGCCGCGACGACAGGTCGGCCAAATGCGCACGCTCGAGGGTCTGCGCGTCGGCTGAGCCGGAGGCCCAGCTGCCGTTCACGTCGCCCTTGAGTATGCCGACGAAGTTCCTGTCGCCGTCGACCGGCGTGTCGATCGCGACCGGGCCCTTCTCGTAACTCAGAGAATCGGCCTGCAACGTCATCAGGCCCCGCGATTCATCCCAGAAATCGGAATCCTCCCGCACGAAGACCCATTCGCGCATCGGCGCACCGATCCGGCCGACCACCATCTTCAGGATCCCGAGCGCATCCTCCGCATCGACGCGGCCATCGCCTGTCACGTCGGCGGCGATCAACTGATACGGGGCGATCGCCGGGGACGTGATCGGGCCTTGGCCATCCGGGTCCGGGTTCGGGTTGCGGCCAACCGCGATCTTCAGCGCCGCCAGCGCGTCGTCGGCCTCGATCGCATCCATGCTGTCGCCGGTGCCGCGCGCAAGGGTCAGGTTCGCGCCGCCGTTGATCTGCGCGGACAGCGCGAAACGGCCCGTGGCATCGGTGGTGACGCTCGCCGCGTCGCCGGCGGCCGTGAGGGTCGCCGTCGTACCGTGCAGCAGCGTATGGGTCTTCCAGTCATAGGCCATGCCGCGCAGGGCCGGCGCCGCGCCACCGGACGCGATCGCGAAGACCGGTTCGGACTGCGAGCCGGCCGGCGCCGGGTCAATTGCGTGCGCCGCTGCGGCGACGGGCATGGCGGCGACCGGGGCCGCCCCGGCGGGCAGCGAAGCGATCGCCTCGGCCAGCGCGACGGGATCGGCGCGACGCGCCTCGGACGCCCCTGGAACGGGCGTCCCCGTCGCGCGCAGCAGGTCGGCCAGTTCCCCGGCGCCCAACCGGCGCCCGATCGTCTCGAGGGCCGATTGCTGCACAAGCGCGACAAGCCCGGCGATGTCGGCGGCCGCGAAACTTGTTCCGGAAGCGGTGCCGGAACCATCCGGACCGGCCATGGCGGTTCCGGGCGCGAAGATGTCGATCTCCGATCCCGTCGCCGCAGGTCCCGAGATGCCGCCGTCGGGACCAAGCGCTCCCACCGACAATACATCCGGGCCGGTCGCCGAATGGGCGACACCCGCGCGCCCCGCATTGCCGGCCGCCGCGACGGTCACGATGCCGGCCTCGGACAACGCGCGCAACCGCGCATCGAGATCCGACAGCGTCGCCGCATCGGTGCCCGGCAGGGTTTCGAGGGAAAGATTGACGGCGACGATGCCGTGACGGCTGGCGTTGGCCAGAACCCAGTCGAGAGCCTCGGCGACGTCGGACGCCGTCCCGCGCCCATCGGCGTCGAGCGCGCGCAGGATCACGAGCCCGGCTTCCGGCGCCACGCCCTGGCGCGTCACGATGCCTGCGCCGCCGATGCCTGAGCCGCCGATTATCGCCGCCACGCGCGTGCCATGGCCATTCTCGTCCGTGGCGTCGGGATCGCCGGCACCGACGAAATCACGCTGGAACAGGATGCGGTCCGCGACGCCGTCGCCGTCGCGATCGGCACCGAAGATCGGATCGCCGAGATCGGCGCCGCTGTCGATCACCGCGATCGCGGTACCCTGGCCGCGCAGATCCGCAAAACGCGGGTCGGCGCGCAACGCGCCGCCGGAAAATCCGGCGATCGCCGCCGCGAT
>JBIKLI010000493.1:0-2608 GCA_044359885.1 Alphaproteobacteria bacterium
GATGCCCTGCAGGACATGGGCGTGGCCGTAATGGACCTGGAGATCGGCGATCTCCAGCAGCGGCGCGGCGGATCGGGCGTTCGTCGCCACGTTCACATCCTCCCGCCGGAGACACGCGGCTCCTTGTGGAACTTGCCGTCCTTCATGATCGCCAGCAGCCGCGCCCGGTCCTGCAGGATGCGGATGTCGGCGAGCGGATCGCCGTCGACCAGCAGGAGGTCGGCGAGGAAGCCCTCCTTGATCTGGCCCAGTTCGTTCGCCATGCCCATGATGGCGCCGCCGTGCCGCGTCGCCGCCAGGATCGCCTCCATCGGCGAAAAGCCGAGCATCTCGACGAAGTACTGCAGGTCCTTGGCGTTGGTGCCATGCGGCGTCCAGGCGAAGCCGTAGTCGCCGCCCGGCAGGATGCGGATGCCACGCTTGCGCATCTTGCGGCAGACCTCGACCGCGGCCTCCAGTTCGCGCGCATAGGCCTGGGCGAGCGGCGAGTCCGGCGCGATGCCCCAGGGACCGGCGTCGCGCGACGTCTTCACGAGCCAAGCGAGCCCGGGCGCGAAATGGTGCCGGTCCTTGCGCGCCTCGAGCATGTCGAGCGCCTCTTCGTCGGCGAAGCTGGCGTGGTAGATGATGTCGACGCCGTGGCGCACGCACATCTTCACGGACTCGGCCGAGCGCGCGTGGGCGCAGACGCGCCGGTTGCGCCGATGCGCCTCGCCGACCGCGACCGCGACCTCCTCGTCGCTCATCGGCGTCTCGGCCGACCCCACCCCGGTGATCTCCTCGCCCGACAGGTTGAGCTTCAGCAGGTCGACGCCGTACTTGATGAACAGGCGCACCGCCTTGCGCATCTCGTGCGGTCCCGAGACGATGCATCCGAAGGACAGCCCGGGGTGGTCGACATGCGGCGGCGCGGTGTCGCCGAGGCCGCCGAGCGTGCCGATCTCCTGCCCGTTCGCCAGATAGCGCGGGCCCGGGATCAGCCCGGAATTGATGGCGTTGCGGATGACCACGTCCAGGCGCGGCTTGGCCGCCGCGGCGCCCACGGCCGAGGTCCAGCCGTGGTCGATATAGATCCTGGCGACCCGGGCCGCGTCCAGCGTGTGCTCCTCGGGCGGCATGCGGAAGATGGCGTCGAGACTGGGCTGGTCGTTCCAGGAGAGATGCGTGTGCGCCTCGATCATCCCCGGCATCAGCGTGGCGCCGGCGCCATCCACGACGGTCGCGCCCTTGGGCGGGATCGCGCGCATGCCGCGGGCGACGCGGCGGATGCGGTTGCCCTCGACCAGGACCTCGCCCGGGAACGGATAGTCGCCCGAGCCGTCGATCACGCGCACATTCGTGAACAGGATCGAATCCATGCCAGCGCCTCCCTAGCGTCCGAACCAGAACTGCGCCATCGAACGACCGACCTCGATCGGCCGCTCGACCGGAGTCCAGTGCCCCGTGCGCGCCAGGATCTCGGCGCGCGACCCCGGCATCCGCGCGGCGATGTCGCGCGACATGGCCGGCGTGCCGATCGCGTCGTCCTCGCCGGTGACGAGCAGCGCGCGCTTGGCGATCCGCCCGAAATCCGCGGCGCGGGCATCGCTCAGCGCCTCGCAGGTGGCGGCATAGGCTTCGGCGTCCTGGCGCATGATGGTCTCGCGCACATAGGCGACAGCCAGCGGATTCTTCTCGCGGCTGTCGCGCGACAGGGCCGCCTCGGCCATCTGGTCGGCGACGTCCGCGAGGCCCTCGGCGCGGGCCTTGGCGGCGCGCGCGCGCAGTGCCGCGCGCGCCGGTTCCGGCGGTTCGGGCAGCGCGCCGAGCAGCACCAGGTCACGAACCAGATCGGGATGCTGCTGGGCCAGATGGGCGGCGACGATCGTCCCGAGCGAATGCCCGCCGACATGGGCGCGTTCGGTGCCGAGCACGCGCATGGCGCGGGCGATCCGGTCGACGAAGGCCTGGATCGAGATCGGTCCGCCCGCGGGCGAGCGCCCCGAGCCCGGCAGGTCGAAGCGCACGACGCGCGCGCGCGCCGCGAAGGCCGGCAGCACCGGCGTCCAGACATTGGAGGTGCCGCCGAGGCCATGGATCAGCACAACCGGTTCGCCCGATCCCGCGATCTCCGCAGCCATGCGTTCGACGATCTGCGTGCTCATCGGCCGGCGCCGCCGAAATACCGGGCGTCGATGGTCTCGAACGCCTTGAGGAACACTTCGTCGTGCACCTTGGGGATAAGTTCCAGGTCGTCGTTGGGATTGGCGTCCCAGTCGGCGGTCCAGACCGCGAAGGTGTGGTCGCGGTCCGTGATCGGCCAGATTCTCGGCCCGGCGACATAGTCGAGCCAGGGCAGCGGGCTCAGGTTGATCCGGTACGAGAAGCTGCGCGTGCGGTCGCAGAGATGCAGCAATTCCTCGTTGAGGCGCCCGTCGCCGAACAGGAAGTCCCGCACCCCGCCGACCTGGTCCGCGCGCTTGCCGTCCAGCATGCGCATGCGCGTGATCCCGGGATGCCAGGCGCCCATGCCCGCGAAGTCGCGCAGGATCGGCCAGACCTTGCCGACGGGTCCGCGGATCACGGTGGAGGCGAACACCTTCGCCGGGCGGCGTCCCTTCCAGCGTCG
>JBIKLI010000494.1:0-2602 GCA_044359885.1 Alphaproteobacteria bacterium
GTTCGTGCTCGGCATGGAACAGGGCCGCGACGCCGGCGGCATCGAGCTTCCGGCGCAGCGTCTCGGGCAGGATGATCTCCAGCTCGTCGGCCTGCTCGGGATAGCGCAGCTTCAACGCCACCACCAGGTCATGGGCGCCGACCAGGGCGCCTTCGCGGTCGATCCAGGCGATGGCCTCGCGCTCGAGTTCGGCGACGATCGCGGCGATGGCCGGGAAGGCGTCCTTCGCCGCCTCGCGCGTGCCGGGCGGCGCGATCAGGTGCCGGGCGGTGCGGACATAGTCGCGACGCACGTCGGCGAGGATGGCCCCCATCGCGCAGAAGGTCCCCGGCGCGATCGGCACCATGACGCTGTCGAGGCCCGCCTCCTCGGCCAGCAGGTTGGCGTGGGTCGGGCCGGCGCCGCCATAGGCGACCAGGCTGAACTCGCGCGGATCCACGCCGCCCGTCGCCATCAGCTTGGTCAGCTCGGTCGCCATCTTGGCGCTGGCCACGCGCAGCGCCGCCTCCGCCGCGTCGAGGCCGCGATCGGGCCCCGTCAGGCCGAGCCGGTCGGCGATCGCGTCGAGCGCGCGGTGCGCGGCGTCGAGATCCAGACGCATGCGGCCGCCGAGGAACCGCGAGGCGTCCAGGATGCCGAGCGCCAGATAGCAATCGGTGATCGTCGGGTCGGTGCCGCCGCGGCCATAGGCGACCGGGCCGGGATCGGCGCCGGCGGAGAGCGGTCCGACCTTGAGCAGGCCCTGGGCGTCGACCCAGAGGATCGAGCCGCCGCCGGCGCCGATGGCGCCGACATTCACCACCGGCATCATCAGCGGAAAGTCGCCGACGAAGGTCTGGGTCGTGAATTCGGGCGCGCCGGCGGTGACGATCGAGATGTCGGCGGACGTGCCGCCCATGTCGATGGTCACCAGCTTGAGGCGGTCGACGGCACCGCCGACCCGCGTCGAGGCGACGACGCCCGAGGCAGGCCCCGACAGCACGGTGTCGATCGGCCGCGCGCGCGCCGAATCGAGCGACAGCGTGCCGCCGTTGTTGGCGGTGATGTAGATCGGCCCCGCGACGCCCTGGTCCGCCACGCGGCGGGTCAGGCGGTCGAAATAGCGGTTCATCAGCGGGTGGATGTAGGCGTTGAGCCCGGCGACCAGGGAGCGCTCGTACTCGCGGATCTCCGGCCACAGCACGGCCGATTCGGTGACCAGGACGCCGGGCAGCCGCTGCCGGAGACCGTCGCCGATCTGCCGCTCCAGCGCCGGGTCGCGATAGGAATTCAGCAGCATGACCGCCACCGCCTCGACGCCGGTGGCGGCGATGCGCGCGGCCAGCGCGTCGAGCTCGGCGGCGTCGGGCCGCGTCTCGACCGTGCCGTCGGCGCGCTGCCGTGCGCCGACCTCGAACACCAGCCGGCGCGGCACCAGCGGGCTCTCGCGCGGCTCGGTGAAGTCGTAGGAGGACGGCATGCGCAGCCGCGCGATCTCCAGCACGTCGCGGTTTCCCGGCGAGACGACCATCGCGAGACGCGCGCCGCGGCGCTGGATGATCGCATTGAGACCGATGGTGGTGCCGTGGACGATGAGTTCCAGCCCCTTCGGATCGACGCCGTGCTCGGCCACCAGCGCCGCGATCCCCTTTTCGACCGAGGCGGAGGGGTCCGAGGGCACGCTCGGCTCCTTGTGGAAGAGCAGCCGGCCGCCTTCCATGTCCGCGAGCACGAAATCGGTGAAGGTCCCGCCGACGTCGATGCCGACACGCGTGCGCTTCAGTCTCATGATGTCATCCCGTCGATCGCGATCGCCATGCTCTCCCCCAGCGCCGACGCCAATTCCGCGTAGTCGGCTTCCTCGTTGTAGGCGGCGGCCGAGATCCGTGCCCACAGCGCGCCGCCCAGCGCCGTGACATGAAGTTCGATCCGCCGTCTCTGCCACAGCTCGCGGCGCAGCAGCCGCGCGGCGTCCCAGGTCGGCGGTCCGGTCCAGGGCAGGCGCACGGTCGCGATCGCCTCGAACATCCGCGCGGGCGCGCCGGTCTCGGTGCCCAGCGCCGCCGCCAGCGCCAAGGCGCGATCGCGCGCGAGGGTCGCGTTCCGCCGCCGCAGCGCCGCACCGCCCAGCTCCAGATGGAAATCGATCGCGGCCGGCGTGGCCAGCCAGGCGGAGTGGTCGCGCGTCCCGATCTTGTCGAACTCGGCGGCGAAGCCGGCCCCGTAGCTGTGCGAGATCACGGTCGGATGCACCGGCCAGGGCGCGCCCGGCGCGACGGCGAGGAAGGCGGAACCCTTCGGCGCGCTGAGCCATTTGTGGCAGTTGCCGACATACCAGTCGGCGCCGATCGCATCGACGTCCAGGTCGACCATGCCCGGGCCATGCGCGCCGTCGACCAGCACCGGTATCCCATGTCCATGCGCCAGCTTCACGATCGCCGCCAGCGGCATCGCCACCGCCGAAGCCGAGGCGACGTGGTCGACCAGCAGCAGACGCGTGCGCGGCGTGATCGTGGCGGCGATGGCGTCGAGAACGCTGGCCTCGTCGGGCGTCGGGAAGGGAACCTGCGCCTCGACCGCCACCGCGCCGGTCATCGTGCCCAGCCAGGCGAGGTTCTTGCGC
>JBIKLI010000156.1:0-9543 GCA_044359885.1 Alphaproteobacteria bacterium
CCGCCCAGGGCCCAAGGCTGCCCTGCAACGCCGCGACCCCTTCCAGCGTGCGCAGCGTCGTGGTGCCGACCGCGACGACGCGCCCGCCGCGCGCGCGGGTCGCGGCGATCGCGGCGGCCGTCTCCGCCGGCAGCTCGGCCCATTCCGCGTGCATGACATGCGCCGCGACGTCCTCGGTCTTGACCGGCAGGAACGTGCCGGCACCGACATGCAGCGTGACCTGGGCATGGCCGATGCCGGCCTCGGCGAGGCGCGCCATCAGCCGCGGCGTGAAATGCAGGCCCGCGGTGGGCGCCGCCACCGCGCCGTCGCGCCGCGCGAACATGGTCTGGTAGTCGGCATCGTCCTCGGGCCCGGCGCCCGAGCGCTTGATATAGGGCGGCAGCGGCATGCGCCCGTGGCACGCCAGGGCCGCCATCAGCGCCGCCCCGCCGCGATCGAAGCGCAGCGTCGCCGCCCCGCCCTCGCCGCGCGCCAGCACTTCGGCCGCGAAATCCCCGGCGAAGACCAGCCGGTCGCCGGCCGCGAGTTTCTTCGCCGGCCGCGCGAAGGCCTGCCAGGTCGCCTCGTCAACCGCCTTGTGCAGCGTCACCCCGATGCGCGCCGCGCCGCGCATCCCGGTCAGCTGGGCGCGGATCACCCGCGTGTCGTTGGAGACCAGCAGATCGCCCGCGCGCAGCCGCCCCGGCAGGTCGAGCATCGCGCGATCCGAAAGCCCCGCCGGCGCGATCTCCAGCAGCCGCGCCGCATCGCGCGGCCGCACGGGGTGCTGCGCGATCCGCTCGGGCGGCAGGTCGAAGTCGAAATCCGAGAGCTTCATGACGGCGGCGGTTCTATCCGAACGCCAAACCCCTCTCCAGCGCAGAAACGCCCCGGCGCGACGACCCCGACAGCGCGGGACGGCCGGCGGCGCGTTTGCGCGCTGGAGGGCGTCTTTGCTGGCCTCGGGCGCCCGGACCATGCCAGCGTCGCCACGGGATCGGTCGCGAGGGGGAGTCGTCATGTCGGATCTGTCGGGCAAGGTGGTCTGGATCACCGGGGCGGGCAGCGGGGTCGGCGAGTCGGCGGCGCGGGGCTTCGCCGCGGCGGGGGCGCGGGTGGTGCTGACCGGCCGGCGCGCCGAACCGCTGGCGGCGGTCGCGGCGGGCATCGCCGCCGCCGGCGGCGACGCCATCTGTCTGCCGGGGGATCTGGCGCGCCGGCAGGTCCCCTATCGCATCGCGCGGGACATCCTGGCCGCGCATGGCCGCATCGACATCCTGGTCAACAATGCCGGCGTCAATGTTCCCAATCGCGGCTGGAAGGATCTGGACGCCGACACCATCGCGCTGCTGATCGACGCCAACCTGACCAGCGCGATGTTCTGCGCCCATGCGGTGCTGCCGGCGATGCGCGCCCAGGGCGACGGCATCCTGATCCATACGGCCTCGGGCGCCGGCCGCTGGGTGAGCCTGCTGTCCGGCCCCGGCTACACGGCGGCCAAGCACGGGATGGTGGCGATGAGCCACCAGCTCAACATGTCGGAATGCGTCAACGGGATCCGGTCGATGGTGATCTGCCCCGGCGAGATCGCGACGCCGATCCTGAAGAACCGGCCGATCCCGCTGACGCCGCAGGAACTCGACCGCATGCTGAAGCCCGAGGACGTCGCCGATCTGATGCTCTACTGCGCGCGGCTGCCCCGGCATGTGAACCTGAACGAGGTCGTGATGCTGCCGGCGTGGAACCGCGCCTATGTCGCGGCCCTGGACGCCCAGGCCCGCGAACGCGCCGCCAAGGGCGCGTGATCGCGAAACCGCTCTCCAGCGCGGAAACTCCCCGGCGCAACCGTCTCGTCGGCGGAACTGTCGGTGGGGAGTTTCCGCGCTGGAGAGCGGTCCGGTTGCGGACATAAGCTCGCCGCCCATGACCCGATTCGTCGTCGTCCATGCCGTGATCTATGCGGCGCTCGGCGGTGTCGCCGCCGCCATCGCCTGGGCGATGGCGCGCTGGCGGCCGCTGATGGATGCGCCCAACGACCGCTCCTCGCATGTCCGTCCGACGCCGCGCGGCGGCGGGGTCGGGATCGTCGTGGCGGCGCTGTGCGGCTGGGTGATGTTCTGGAGCGCCGGCTTCGGCTCGCGGCCGGCCGGCGCGCCGGAGTTCGGGCTCGCTGCCGGAGCGCTGGTGGTGGCGCTGGCCGGGCTCATGGACGACCGCCGCGCCCAGCCCGCGTCGATCAAGCTGGGGGCGCAGGCGCTGGCGGCGGGAATCGCGATCGGCTGCGGCCTCGCCATCGAGCGCGTGGCGCTGCCCGGGCTGGGCGTGGTCGAACTCGGCCCGCTGGCCTGGCCACTGACCTTCCTGTGGCTGGTCGGGCTGACCAACGCCTTCAATTTCATGGACGGGCTCGACGGACTCGCGGCCGCAACCGCGACCATCGCGGCGGCCGCGCTGGCCCTGGTCGCGCAGGCCAGCGGCAACGGGCCGGTCGCGGCGCTCGCCTGGTCGCTGGCCGCGGCCAGCGCCGGGTTCCTGCTGCTCAACCGGCCGCCCGCGCGCATCTTCATGGGCGATGTCGGCAGCCAGTTCCTGGGCTTCGCCTTCGCCGGCCTGGGCGTGCTGATGGCCGCGCGCATGGACGATGGCGGCGGCGCGCTGCTGGTACCGCTGCTGCTGTTCCATTTCCTCTTCGACACCTTGCTCACCGCGTGGCGGCGCTGGCGGCGCGGCGCGGCGCTGTGGCAGGCCCATCGCGAGCATCTCTACCAGCGGCTCAACCGCACCGGCCTCAGCCATGGCTGGGTCACGCTCGTGGTCAGCGCCGCCGCGCTGTCCGCCGCGGCGCTGGCCCTTGCGGCAGCCGACGCGGACGGGCTGTGGCGCGGCTTCGGCGTCGCCTTCGCCCTGCAGCTCGCCTACGCGGCCTGGGTCGCACGCCGCGAGGCATCGCGCTGAGCGCGCCTCAGTCGCCGGACGGCGGTGCGGGCATCGCGGCCACGCGCTCCAGCGCCGCCCCCAGCGACAGCACGCCCTCCTCGTTCCAGCGCGGCCCCACCACCTGCAGGCCGACCGGCAGACCGGACCGGTCGAGACCCGCCGGCACGCAGAGCACCGGCAGGCCGGTCAGGCTGAACACGAAGGTCGGCGCCAGCCAGTCGACATAGGTCTCCATCTTCCGTCCGCCGACCAGCTCGGGATAGTTCTGCTCGACCGGGAAGGGCGGCACCGGCGCGCAGGGCGTGAGCAGGCGGTCGTGGCGCGAGAAGAAGGCGGCCATGGCCGCCAGCAGCCGCGCGCGGCTGCGTTCGCCCTCGGCCAGGTCGCGTGGCGACTGGGCCAGGCCGAAACGCAGATTGCCGGCGAAATTGGGGCCCAGCCGGTCGATGCGGTCGAGCATGTCGAGCCCGCCATTGAGCACGAACTGGCCGCGCAGCTGCATGAAGGCCCGGCGATGGGCGGACAGGTCCAGATCGACCTCCTCGACCGTGCAGCCAAGGTCGCGCAGCGCGAAGGCCGAATTGCGGGCGACGCGCTCGACCTCCGGATCGATGCCGATGCGCGCGACATCGGCGCAATAGGCGATACGCAGTCCCGGCCGCGGCGCCGCCGCGGCGGCCGCGGGAAAGTCGCGCCCTTCGACCGGGACGACGAACGGCTCGAGCGGATGCGGACCTGCGATCGCCTGCAGCATCAGCGCGACATCGGCGACGTTGCGCGCCATGGGGCCGTCGACGCTCAGCGGGTTCCAGGGCTGGTCGGACGGCACCAGCGGCACGAGGCCGGGCGAGGGCCGCAATCCCACGACGCCGCAGAACGACGCCGGCAGGCGCAGCGAGCCGCCCAGATCGGAGCCCGTGGCCAGCGCGAACATGCCGGCGGCCAGGCCCGCGGCGCCGCCGCCGGTCGAGCCCGAGGCGGACAGCGCCGGGTTCCAGGGATTGCGCGTCGGCCCGAACAGCGCGTTCGTCGTATGCGCGCCATAGGCGAATTCCGGCACGTTGGTCTTGCCGAGCACGATCGCGTCCGCGGCCTTCAGCCGCGCCACGATCACGGCATCCTCGGCCGGCACATGGTCCTTCATCGTCGCCGACCCGTAGGTCGTGCGGATGCCGGCCGTGGGATGCGTGTCCTTGACCCCGACCGGCACGCCGGCGAGCAGCCCCAGCGGCGCGCCCGCGGCCCGGCGCCGCTCGATGTCGCGCGCCTGCTCCAGCGCCTGCGCCGCAGTCTCGGTGACCACGGCGTTCAGCTGCGGATTGCGCCGCGCGATCGAGGCCAGATGGGCCTGCACGACGGCGGTGGGCGTCAATTCGTCGCTGCGGATCTTGAGCGCGATGCAGGCGGCGGACAGGCCGGCGATGGCGGAATGGGTCATGGGAGTTCGGCGGGCGCCCTGGCTGGAGGTCGATTCGAGGCCACAGACTAGCGCCGAAGCGCGCCGCTCCCGAGACGCGGTTTCGAACGACACCCAGGAGGTCCGCCCCATGCACCGCAACGTTCCCTTCTTCCGACACGCGCTGGGCGCCGCCGACGCGGCGCGCGTCGCCGCCGTCCTCGACACGCCGATGCTGACCTCGGGCGACGTGGGCCGCACGGTCGAGACGCAGCTGCGGGCCTTCTTCGGGACGCGGCACGCGGGCCTCGTGAATTCATGGACCAACGGCGCGGTGGCCGCGCTGCTGGCGCTCGACATCGGTCCGGGCGACGAGGTGATCGTGCCGGCGATGACCTTCGTCGCCACCGCGAACGCGGCCGAACTCGTCGGCGCGAAGCCGGTCTTCGCCGACGTCGATCCGGGGACGCTGCTGCTGACGACCGACGCGGTCCTGTCCGCCCTCACCCCGCGCACCCGCGCGGTCGTGCCGGTGCATCTCTACGGCCAGATGGCCGACATGCGCGCGCTGCGCGCGGGACTCGACGCGGCCGGCCGCGCCGACGTGCGGCTGGTCGAGGACGCGGCGCATTGCTTCGAGGGCAGCCGCGCGGAACAGCTTCCGGGCATGCACTCGGACATCGCGCTGTTCTCGTTCTACGCGACGAAGAACGTGACCTGCGGCGAGGGCGGCGCCTATGCCACCAACAGCGACCTGCTGGCGGAGCGGATGGCGCAGACCCGGCTGCATGGCATGAACGCCGGTGCGGCCGAACGCTTCCGTGCGGGCGCCTACCGACATTGGGACATGGCGCGGCTCGGGACCAAGGCCAACCTGCCGGATCTGCTCGCAGCCCTGTTGCCGCCGCAGATCGAGACGATCCGGGCGCGGTTGCCGCGGCGCGCCGCCCTGGCGCGGCGCTACGACGACGCGCTCGCCGGCCTGCCGATCCGGCGGCCGACGAGCGATCCCGGCACCGTCAGCGCCCACCACATCTATCCGATCCATGTGCCGCCCGCGATCCGAGACGAGTCGATCGCCGCGCTCAACGCGGCGGGGGTGTCGGTCGCGGTCAACTACCGCGCCGTGCCCACACGCGCCTACTACCGCCGCAAATACGGCTACCGGCCCGGGGATTTCCCGGTCAGCGATTCCTGGGGCGAGGGGACGATCACGCTGCCCTTCTTCCCGGAGATGGCGACCGAGGATCAGGACCATGTCGTCGCCGTGCTGCGCGAGCGGATCGCGCCGTTGTGCCGCCGCGCGGCCTGAGCGCGCGGACCGATCCGATAGCGGAGAAAAGCGATGCCATCCACCACCCACGACCAGACCCCGGCGCGGACCATCCTGGTTTCCGGCGCCGGCGGCTACATCGGCAGCGTGCTCACCCGCGAGCTGCTCGCGGCGGGTCACCGCGTCGTCGCCTACGACCGTTTCTTCTTCGGGCGCGACGCGCTCGCCGGCGCCGACGGCGACGGCCGGCTGACCTTGGTCCAGAAGGACATCCGCGACGCGGAGCCGCGAGATCTGACCGGCGTCGACGTGGTCTGCGACCTCGCGGCGCTGTCCAACGATCCCAGCGGCGAGATCGATCCCGGCCTGACCCACGCCATAAACCACGACGGGCGCCGGCGGCTCAGCGCCGCGGCCAAGCGCGCCGGGGTCGGCCGCTACGTCCTGTCCAGCTCCTGCTCGGTCTACGGCGCCGGCGACACGCTGGAACTGACCGAGGACGCCGCGACGGCGCCGCTGACGGCCTACGCGGAGTCGACGCTGAACGCGGAACGCGACGCGCTGGCCCTCGCCGGCGACGGCTTCTGCCCGGTGGTGCTGCGCAACGCGACCGTGTTCGGCGTGTCGCCGCGCATGCGCTTCGACCTGGTCATCAATCTCATGACGCTGCACGCGGTGGAGCGCGGCCATATCACGGTGATGGGCGGCGGACGGCAATGGCGCCCGCTGGTCCATGTCCGCGACGTCGCGCGCGCCTTCTGCGCCGCGATCGAGGCCCCGGCGGCCCAGGTCGCCGGCCAGGTGTTCAACATCGGCCTGTGCAACCACCAGATCCGCAGCCTCGCGTTCATCGTGCGCGAGACGCTGCCCATCCCGGTGACCGTCGCGGTGGCTCCCGACGACGCGGACCGCCGCAACTACAGCATCTCCTTCGCCAAGGCCCGGCGCGTGCTGGGCTTCGCCGCCACCCACGGCATCGAGCACGGGGTGCGCGAGATCTACGACGCGCTCAAATACGGCCGCGTCGACAGCGGGCCCCGAACGGTCACCGTCGGCTGGTATCGTTCGATCCTGGAGGCCAAGCGGCTGATCTCGGCGGTCGAACTGAACGGGCGCGTGCTTTGAGGCCGCATCTGTCGGTCGTGGCGCCGGTCTTCCGGGAGGAAGACAACGTCGCCGAGTTCTGCCGGCGCGTCGGCGCCGCGCTCGCCGGCGTCACGAAGGACTACGAGATCATCCTGGTCGAGGACGGCGGCGGCGACGGCTCCTGGGCGCGGATCGTCGCGGCGGCGCGCGGCGACGCGCGGATCAAGGGCCTGCGCTTCGCGCGAAATTTCGGCCAGCACTACGCCATCACCGCGGGGCTGTCCGCGGCGCGCGGCGACTGGGTCGTGGTCATGGACAGCGACCTGCAGGACCGGCCCGAGGTGATCCCCGAGCTCTACGCCAAGGCGCGACAGGGCTTCGAGATCGTCTTCGTCGCGCGCCGCGACCGGCCCGAACCCTGGTGGTACCGGATCGCGCAGCGCGGCTTCTATGCCTTGTTCCGCTGGCTGGCCGGGACCGACTACGATCCGGCGCACGGCAATTTCTCGATCCTGTCGCGCCGGGTGCTGGCGCATTATCTGGCGCTCAACGAACAGTTGCGTTTCTACGGCGGGATGCTGGCCTGGCTCGGTTTCCCGCGCGCCTCGATCGAGGCCGCCCATGGCCGGCGGCACGCCGGACGCTCGGTCTACACGCTGCGCGACCGGCTGCGGCTCGCCGGCACCGTCATCGTCGCCCATTCCGACCGGCCGCTCCACCTGTCGATCGGCTTCGGCTGCCTGATGGCGGCCGGCGCGTTCCTTTACGGCGTCGCGCTGCTGCTGCGCGCGCTGAGCGGGCAGATCGCGGTCCAGGGCTACGCCAGCATGATGGTGTCGATCTTCTTCATCGGCGGTCTCGTGCTGATCGTGCAGGGGATCGTCGGGGTCTATATCGGCAAGATCTACGCCGAGGCGCGGCGCCGGCCGCTCTACGTCGTCGCCGAGACCGTCGGTCTGCCGCCCCCGGAGATCCGGCCATGACCGACGACTGCCTGGTCCGCCAGGATTTCGACAGCGCCGCGTTCGGCCGTCCGTTCTTCCGCATGCGGCGCTTCGACGCGGACCGCCTGCCGGTCGAACTGGCCGCGCATGCGGCGCACAGCGACGTCATGGTCGACGCCAAGCTGCCCGCCGACCGGGTCGAGCAGTCGCTGTTCCTTCAGCGGCTGGGGTTCCGCAAGGTCTCGACGCAGATCGCGCTTTCGCGCCGCGTCGACGGCGCGGAGCACGGCGAAGACGGCGCGCGCATCTCGGCGCGGCTGGCGCTGGCCCCCGAGGAGATCGCGCGCCACGCCGCGAACTTCGTCTACGACCGCTTCGCCCTCGACATCGCGATCGATCGCGCCGGCCATGACGCCTTCTTCGCCCGCTGGATCGCCAACTCGCTGTCCGGCGCCCGTCACCGGATCGCCGACCGGCCCGGCGGGTTCCTCACCTTCCGCGACGAGGGCGACGCGCTCAGGATCGACCTGCTGTCGGTCCTCGACAAGGGCAAGGGCATCGGCAGGGGCCTGCTGCGCGCCGTGCTCGCCCATGGCGGCCGACTCGGCCGCACGCGGGTCGACGTGGTGACCGAATGCGAGAACCGGCCGGCGATCCGGCTCTATCTGGCGCTGGGCTTCGTGCCGGTCGGCTTCCAGTCGGCCCTGCATTTCGGACGGCCGTCGACCCATGCGCCGTGAACCGGCGCGCGCGGCGCTGCGCTGGGCCGCGAGCGGCGCGGCGCTCAACGCCGCGCTCTATCTCGCCTACATGGTGCTCGCGGAAGGGCCGCTCGGCCCGCGCGGCGCCATGACGGCCACCTACGCCGCCGGAATCGCCGCCGGCTACGTCGTGAACCGCAGCTGGTCCTTCGGCCATCGTGGCGCGATCGGCGGCTCGCTCAGGCGCTACCTCGCCCTCTATCTGGGCGGCTACGCGCTCAATCTCGCGGCGCTGACGATCGCGGTCGACGCGCTGGGCGCGCCGCACGCCCTGGTCCAGGCCGCCGCGATCCCGGCCCTCGCCGTCGTCTTCTTCCTCGCGCAACGTCACTGGGTGTTCGCACATGACCCTGGCTCCTGAAGCGCGCGCACTGGCGCACGGGCTGTTCGCCGCCGCGATGGGCTACGCGGCCTTCGCGGTCTTCGCGCTCAACATCGACACCGCCGACCATCGCGACGAGGCGCTGGCGGCGCTGGCGGGGATCGCCGGCGCCGTACCGTTGCTGATCGCGGCCTGGCTGCTTCGCCACGCGCTGCGCGACGCCGCCGGCGCCGCGGTCGCGATGCTGGCGCGGGTGCCGCCGCGACGGCTGGCTGCGGCGGCCTGGCTGGCCGGCGTCGCGCTGCGTCTGGCCTGGATCGCCGCGGTACCGCCGGTCCAGGTGTCCGACGGCGCGTCGTACCACGCCCTCGCGGTCAAGCTCGCCGCAGGGGCCGAGTACGCGGCAGCCGGCACGCGCGCCTACTGGCCGCCCGGCCTGCCGCTGGCGCTGGCCGCCTGGATCCTGGCCTTCGGGGATCGCTGGATCCTGCCGCTGCTCCACAATCTGGTCCTCTTCTCGATCACCCTCTGGGCGGCACGCCGGCTGGCGCGCCGCCTCGCCGGCGAGCCCGCGGCCGCGATCGCGGCGATCCTGCTCGCGCTCTGGCCCAGCCATGTGATGAGCGCCGGGCTCGCGACCAAGGAACTGCAGGTCCTGGCTCTGGTCACCCTGGCCCTGGCGCTCTATCCGACGCGGGCGCGCGGCGGTCACGCGCTCTGCGCCGGCATCGCCTTCGGCCTCGCGACGCTGACCCAGCCGGCGCTGCTGCTTGCGCCGACCGCCTTCCTGGCCTTCGAGGCGCTGCGCGCTTCGTCCTGGCGCGGCGCGACGCTGCGCAGCC
>JBIKLI010000496.1:0-2593 GCA_044359885.1 Alphaproteobacteria bacterium
CGGCAAATGGCGGCTGGCGGCGCGGGCCGCCGACGTCGATCCCGCCTATCTGGCGATGCTCGTCGCCTACGAGGACCGGCGCTTCTTCGCGCATCCCGGGGTCGATCCGCTGGCGCTGCTGCGGGCGGCGGCGCAGGCGCTGGGAACCGGGCGCGTCGTGTCGGGCGGCTCGACGCTGACCATGCAGGTGGCGCGGCTGCTGGAGCGGCGGCCGCGCGACCTGGCGTCGAAGGGGATCGAGATCCTGCGCGCGCTGCAGCTGGAGCGGCGCTTCTCGAAGGACGAGATCCTGTCGCTCTATCTGACGCTGGCGCCGTTCGGCGGCAATATCGAGGGCGTGCGCGCGGCCTCGCTCGCCTGGTTCGGCAAGGAGCCCGCGCGGCTGACGCCGGGCGAGGCGGCGCTGCTGGTGGTGATGCCGCAATCGCCCGAGCGCACGCGGCCCGACCGCGATCCCGACGCCGCGCGCGCGGCCCGCGACAAGATGCTGCGCGTGCTGGCCGCGCGCGGCGCTCTGCCGGCCGGCGCCGCGGCGGAGGCGATGCAGGAGCCGGCGCCCCGATTGCGTCTTGCGCTGCCCTTCCACGCGCCCCATCTGGCGGAGAGCCTGCGCGCGGCGGCGCCGCCGGGCGCGCGCGTCGCCACCACGATCGACCGCGCGCTGCAGGAACAGGCCGAGCTTCTGGCGCGGCGCGAGCGCGGCTTCTTCGCCGATGGCGGCAATGTCGCGATCCTCGTCGTCGAGACCGCGACGCGCGCGGTGCGCGCCTGGGTCGGCGGCGCCGATTTCGCCGCCGAGGCGGGGCAGGTCGATCTGGCGCGCGCGCGCCGCTCGCCCGGATCGGCGCTCAAGCCCTTCCTCTACGCGCTCGCCTTCGACGAGGGCTGGCTGCATCCCGAGACGCGCATCGCCGACGGTCCCACGCGCTTCGGCGATTTCGCGCCGCGCAATTTCGATCGCGGCTTCCAGGGCGAGGTCAGCGCGCGCGCGGCGCTGCAGCTGTCGCTCAACGTGCCCGCGGTGGCGCTGCTCGACCGGCTGGGCGCCGCGCGCTTCGTCCATGCGCTGGGCGCCGCGGGCGCGGCGCTGGATTATGACCGCCGCATCCTCGACACGCCCGGCCTGCCGGTGATCCTGGGCGGGGTCGGGGTCAGCCTCGCCGATCTGACGATGCTCTACGCGGCGCTGGGCGACGATGGTCGCGTGCGGCCCCTGCAGCTGCGCGCCGATGCGCCGCCGCCGTCCGCGGGGGACGGTGCCCTGTTCGTCGAGCCGCGCGCGGCGCGCTGGACGCGCGACATCCTGGCCGGCACGCCGCCGCCCGAGCCGTGGTCGCAGCGCGGCACCGCGCGCATGATCGCCTACAAGACCGGCACGTCCTACGGGTTCCGCGACGCGCTGGCGCTGGGCATGTCCCCGCGCTGGACCGTCGGCGTCTGGGTCGGGCGCGCCGACGGCACGCCGCGCCCCGGCCAGTACGGGCGCAGCGCCGCGGCGCCGATCCTGTTCAAGGTGTTCGACCTGCTGCCGCAGGAGGCGGTTCCCGAGCCGCCGCCGCGGCTGGCGGCGGCCCCGCCGGGTCTCGCGCGGCTGGTCGCGCGCGGCGCCGAGGACCGGCCCTGGGACGACGGCGCGCGGCCGCTGTCGATCCTCTTCCCGCCCGACGGCGCGACGATCGAACTGGAACGCGTCGAGGGCGAGATGGTGCCGCTGGCGCTGAAGGCCGAGGGCGGGCGCGGTCGCCTGTCCTGGATCGTCGACGGACGCCCGCTGGGCGCCGCCGCGCGCAGCGAGCCGCGCAGCGTGACGCCCGCGGGCGAAGGCTTCCTGCGCCTCGTCGTCCTCGACGAGACCGGCGCCAGCGCCCAGGCCCGCATCCGCGTCGTGACGCCGGCCCCGTGAGCGCGCCAGGGGTTCGTGGGCGCAGGACCCCTCTGGCGCCGCAGCGCAGCAAGCCCTGCTTGAGCAGCGAAGAAGCAGCCTTTCGCGCGGCGCCGCCCGTGAGGTTCTGCGGTGGTGGCAGCGCCAGCAAATTCGAGCGCTGCGCGGCGGCGGTGGACAAGATGGGATCGCAGGAGGGCCGGTCGCCAGACGGCGCCGCCGACGGCATCAGCCCGGCGGCGCACACGGGAAGCGATCCATGGCGGCGAGGATACGGGCGATAGCGTTGGGGTCGAGGATCGTCGCGATGGGCTTGAGCCTGCCCAGGCCGCAATTCGGGCAGGTGGGCATGTCGATGTCGTAGACCCGGCGCAGCAGGCCGGAAGCCATCTCTGGATAACAAACATCACACGAAGCTTCTGATAAGGATGATGGTTTTGTGATCTCGCGCGTTGTGATCTCCCAGTGCGTATTCCGACGCAAAGCGACCAGTGATTCCGACGGAAGGCGGCCACTGATTCCGACGCAAAGCGGCCATCGGTTCCGAGGCAAGGCGGCTACCCGCTGAGGGTTGCCGGATCCGTCTGTCGGGCGACACATCAAATTGACCCCCTGACGACACGAGGAATTGACCCCTCGGAGGATGAGGAGGTCCAGATGCACGAGATTGAAAGGCACACTCCGTCGCGGCTTGACGATGCGCGGAGGGAC
>JBIKLI010000157.1:0-9505 GCA_044359885.1 Alphaproteobacteria bacterium
CGCCTGAGCGGCCTCGAATGCGCCATCCGCGCCGTCGGATGAGGCAGCGGACTGCCCAGCGGACGGGCATGCGCGGCGTTGTCCCGCGCAAGCGGCTGGGCTAGCGTCTCGACGCGCGGTCGCCCATCGAGGGACCGCTGTCAACCCAGGATCAGGGAAGGGGAGCCATGTCGATCAGGAAGCCACCCACTTCGGCGGAGGAGACGGCGCGCGCCGCCCGCCTCTTCAGCCGCCGCCTCATGCTCAAGAGCAGCGTCTACGGCGCTGTCCTCGCTGCCAGCCCCGCGATCGTCCACGACGCGCTCTCGAGCTCGGGCACGCTGAGCCTCCTGAACTGGGACGACGAACTCCCGGATCCCGTGATCCCCGATTTCGAGAAGAAGACCGGGATCAAGGTCACGATGACGCCGTTCTCACAGAACGAGGAGCAGATCAACAAGCTGCAGGCCACGCGCGGCGCCGGCTTCGATCTCTGCCAGCCGACGCATGACCGCGCCCAGCAGTTCGAGGAAATCGACGTTCTGCAGCCCTTCGACGAGCGGCAGCTGAGCATCGGCAACCTGCTGCCGTCGATGATCAAGACCTCCCAGACCAGCTGGACCTGGAAGGGCCGCCTCTACCACGTGCCGCATTGCTGGGGCACCGAGGCGATCAGCTGGCGCAACGACCAGACCAGGCTGTCCTACGACACCCTGTCCTACGGCACGCTGTGGAACGACGAGTACCGCGGCAAGGTCCAGGGCCGTCCGCACTCGCTGCTGCTGGGCATCGGCCTGTGGATGGACGGCAACGGTCGTCTTCCCTCCAACCGCATGCTCGACGCCTACAAGGACGAGGCGTCGATGAAGCGGATCTACGACGTGCTGCTGCGCGAGGCGATCGCGCGCAAGCCCTGGATCAAGCAGTGGTGGGATTCCGCAGACAACACCAGGTCCGGCTTCATGTCGAACGGCGTCGTCATCGGCCAGACCTGGGACGGCCCGCCGATCAGCCTCAAGAAGACCGGTGCGCCGATCACCTTCATGGCGCCGAAGGAAGGCGCGATCAGCTGGCTCGACGGATGGTCCCTGACACGGGCCGCCCGCAACGTCCCGCAGGCTTACGAGTTCCTCAAATACGTGCACTCGGCCGAAGGCTCGGCCAAGGTCGCCGAGGGCTCGGGCTACAACCCGGTGGTCAAGGGCGCCGACGCGCTGCTCTCCGACAAGGCGCGCGCGATCTTCCAGGAAGCCTATCCTGGCGACGCGGTCGACAAGCTCTGGGCGCGTCCGGTCGAACCGTCCTGGTTCGCCGAGCTGCGCACCCAGTACGCCGAGAAGTTCAAGGCGGCGTGACGCGCCACGCCCCTCCCGCGCCCACGCGCGGGAGGGGCGTCCGGCATCCCGGATCCATCCATGAGCGCAAATGTCGACCTCGACCGGGTGACGATCCGGTTCGGACAGTTCACCGCCGTCAAGGACGCGTCGCTGAAGATCGCCGGCGGCGAGTTCTTCAGCCTTCTCGGCCCCTCCGGCTGCGGCAAGACCACGCTGCTGCGGACCATCTCCGGCTTCCTGCAGCCCTCCGAAGGCAGCGTACGGATCGGCGGCGAGGACATGCGCGGCATCGAGCCCAACAAGCGGCCGACGGCGCTGATCTTCCAGAACCTCGCCCTCTTCCCGCTGATGACCGTCGCCGAGAACATCGGCTACGGGCTGCGCGTGCGCGGCGTCGGCCGCGCCGCGCGCATGCGTCGCGCGGAGGAACTGCTCGCGCTCGTCGCCCTGCCCGACCAGGGCCGCAAGCGGGTCAGCGAGCTGTCCGGCGGCCAGAAGCAGCGCGTCGCGATCGCCCGCGCGCTGGCCGTCGAGCCCAAGGTGCTGCTGCTGGACGAGCCGCTCTCGGCCCTGGACCTCAAGCTGCGCCAGCACATGCGCAACGAGCTGCGCGCGATCCAGAAGCGCGTCGGCATCACCTTCATCTACATCACCCACGACCAGGGCGAGGCCCTGACGATGTCCGACCGCATCGCGGTCATGAACAACGGGGTGATCGAGCAGATCGGCACGGGACGCGAGATCTACGCGGACCCGCGCACGCCGTTCGTCGCGTCCTTCGTGGGCGAGAACAACGGCTTTTCGGGGCGGATCGGCCGCGTCGACGCCGCCAGCGCCGCGCTCGAGACATCCTTCGGCACGCTGGTCGGCCGCCGCGGCGAGGGCGCCGCGCCCGGCCGGCCCGGCACGATCTTCATCCGGCCCGAATCGCTGCGCGTCGCCGGCCCGGGCGAGACCGCCAGCATCCAGGCCGAACTGACGACAACCGCCTACGAGGGCAGCGCCACCCATCTCTTCCTGCGCGACGGCGAAGGGCGGGCGATCACCATGACCGCGGCCAACCGCGAGGCAGCCGCGATCCCGGCCGCCGGTGCGCGGATCGGGCTGATCCACGATCCCGCCGAGGCGATCGTGCTCGCCACCGACGGACCGGCCGCATGAGCAATCCTGCGACCGCAGCGATCCTGTTCCTGTCGCCCATCCTGGTCGCGGCGATGTTCTGGCTGCTGGCCTGGCGCGAACGTCGCCTGGCGGGTCCGACCCTCGCGCGGCCGGGCTTCGTCCAGCGCAACGGGCCGCTGGTGGCGACCTATCTGTTCGTCGCCGTCGCCTTCTGGGCGCTGTTCATGATCGTCTGGCCGATGCTGTACATGGTGGACTATTCGTTCCATCGCAAGCTGCCGCCCAGCCGGCGCGGCGGTCCCGACGACGTCTACACGCTCGAGAACTACTGGTACTTCGTCTACGGCAGCACCCGCGTCTTCACCAGCTACAACTGGGTGCACATCAACGCCTTCTGGCAGACGATCGCGGTCAGCGTCGTGGTCACGGTCGCCAATTTCGCGCTCTGCTATCCGCTGGCCTACTACATGGCGCAGGTCGCACGGCCGGGGCGCCTGCGCGTGCTGCTGCTGCTGCTGATCGTGCCCTACTGGGTCAACGAGATCCTGCGCGCGTTCGCCTTCATGGTGCTGTTCGGCACCGGCGGCACGATCAACAAGGTGCTGCTGGCGCTGGGCCTGATCTCGGCACCGATCGACTTCATCGGGCAGAACGTCGCGCTCTACGCCGGCCTGACCTACGCCTATCTGCTGCTGATGATCTTCCCGCTCTACAACGCGATCGAGAGCCTCGACCACAACCAGATCGAGGCCGCGCGGGACCTCGGCGCCCCGTGGTGGCACATCCACCTTTTCGTGGTCATGCCCTTCGCGAAGCCAGGCATCGCCTCGGGCTGCACGCTGGTGTTCATGCTGTCCGCAGGCGCGCTGGCGGCCCCGCTGGTGCTGGGCGGGCCGAAGACCCTCTGGTTCACCCCGATCGTCTACGACCGCTTCTACCAGGCGTTCAACTGGCAGCAGGGATCCGCCTACGCGATCCTGCTGCTGCTGGCGTGCATCGTGTTCGTGATGGCGATGCTGCGGCTCTTCCGCGTCAGCCTTTCCGAGATGACGCGATGACGTCCCGCGGCGTCTACCGGGCGATGATCGGGTTCTACATCTTCCTGTTCTTCGCCTTCCTCTTCGGGCCGCTGCTGGTCATGGGCGCGACGGCGTTCAACACCCCCGCCTACCCGCAGGTCTACCCCTTCGAGGGATTCACGCTGCGCTGGTTCCGGGCGCTGCTCGCCGACCGCACGCTGATGGAGGGGTTCAGGAACAGCCTGCTGATCGGGACGATGGTCGTATGTCTCGCCGTGCCGCTCGGCCTCGCCGGCGCGATCGTGATGACGCAGATCCACGACCGCGCGCGCTCGCTCTACTATCTCGTCGTCGTGTCGCCGGTGCTGACGCCCGGCGTCATCCTCGGCATCTCGACGGTCATCTTCTGGCGGGACGTCACCGACTGGACCGGGGCCACCAGCCTCTACGACGGGATCTTCCTGGCCACGCTCGGCCAGTCGACCTTCATCTCCGCCTATTGCATGCTGATCTTCCTGTCGCGGCTGCAGCGCTTCGACCGCACCCAGGAAGAGGCGGCCATGGACCTGGGCGCCACGCGCACCCAGGTCTTCTTCCAGATCCTGATCCCGTTCCTGAAGCCGGCCATCCTGTCGGCGGCCGTGCTGGCCTTTCTGTCCAGCTTCGAGAACTACAACACGACCACCTTCGCGATCCTCGCCGACAAGACCCTGACCACGGCGCTGGCCGGCCGGGTCCGCCAGGGGACCACGCCGGCGATCAGCGCGCTCGCGGTGCTGATCATCGGCGTGACCCTGCTCGGCGCGCTGGTCTACGAGATCCTGCGCCGGCGCGAGCAGCGGCGCGACGAGGCGCGCGCCGCGGCCGCCATGGCCGCCGAGCGCGCCGGCGCCTGATCGCCTGCCGGGCGGCTTGCCCGCCTGGGCCCGATCCCTATACTCCGCGCGTTTTCCGGCGGGGCGCCCGGGCGCCCCGCGCTTTGCGCGAGGATGAGAGGATGGCTCAGCCGATCATGGGTAAACCCGTCAAGAAGGTGGTGCTCGCCTATTCCGGCGGCCTCGACACCTCGATCATCCTGAAATGGCTGCAGACGACCTATGGCTGCGAAGTCGTCACCTTCACCGCCGACCTGGGTCAGGGCGAGGAACTGGAGCCCGCGCGCAAGAAGGCGCAGATGCTGGGCGTGAAGGAGATCTTCATGGACGACCTGCGCGAGGAATTCGTGCGGGACTTCGTCATGCCCATGTTCCGCGCCAACGCGCTCTACGAGGGCCAGTACCTTCTCGGCACCTCGATCGCGCGGCCGCTGATCGCCAAGCGCCAGATCGAGATCGCCCGCCAGGTCGGCGCCGACGCCGTCTGCCACGGCGCCACCGGCAAGGGCAACGACCAGGTGCGCTTCGAATTGAGCTACTACGCGCTGCAGCCGGACATCCGCGTCATCGCGCCCTGGCGCGAATGGGATCTCGACAGCCGCACCGCGCTGATCGAGTTCGCGGAGAAGAACCAGATCCCGATCGCCAAGGACAAGCGCGGCGAGGCGCCGTTCTCGGTCGATTCCAACCTGCTGCACATCTCCGCCGAGGGCAAGGCGCTGGAAGATCCCTGGCAGGAGCCCGGCGAATACGTCTATTCGCGCTCGGTCGCTCCCGAACAGGCGCCCGACCAGCCCGAATATGTCGAGATCGAGTTCCTCAAGGGCGATCCGGTCGCGGTCAACGGCAAGGCGATGTCTCCGGCCGAGATGCTGACCGAACTGAACGCGCTGGGCGGCCGGCACGGCATCGGACGTCTCGACCTGGTGGAGAACCGCTTCGTCGGCATGAAGTCGCGCGGCGTCTACGAGACGCCGGGCGGCACGATCTGGCATGTCGCCCATCGCGGCATCGAGTCGATCACGCTCGATCGCGGGGCGGCGCATCTCAAGGACGAGATCATGCCGCGCTACGCGGAGATGATCTACAACGGCTTCTGGTTCGCGCCGGAGCGCGAGATGCTGCAGGCGCTGATCGACAGGAGCCAGGAGAACGTCACCGGCACGGTGCGCGTCAAGCTCTACAAGGGCCATGCGCGCGTCGTCGGACGCAAGGCGCCGCGCTCGCTCTACGACATGCGCATGGTGACCTTCGAAGCCGACCAGGGCGCCTACAACCAGCGCGACGCCGAGGGCTTCATCAAGCTCAATGCGCTGCGCCTGCGCCTCGGGGCCCGCGCGCGCAAGCGCTGATCGCGCCGGCGCCGGACGCATGCGGCCACGCCACGGCCGTCTGCATCCGGCGCGTCTTGACAATCTCCCGGGCATGATCGCAACGTCGCCATGAAGCGCATGGCGAAAGCCGCGCATCGGGGGAACGGTCGGCGTGTCGACGCACGCGGCGCGGTCGGCGCCGAACATCCTGTGGATCTTCGCGGACGAACTGCGCGCCGACGCGATCGGCTGCCAGGGAAGTCCGCATTGGCGGGTCGCCACGCCGCATATCGACCGGCTCGCGGCCAGCGGCGTCCATCTGCGCAACATGTTCTGCAACGCGCCGGTCTGCGTGCCGTCGCGCACCGCGATCCTGACCGCGACCCATCCGCAGGCCAACGGCGTGCACGGCAACGAAGGCGCCTGGGCATCGTTTCCGCTGCCGCTGCGCCTCGAGACCTTCCCGGAGAGCTTCGCGCGCGCCGGCTGGCGGACCGCCACGCTGGGCAAGAGCCATGTGCCGCGCGGCTATGCCCCCTGGCAGGAGGAGAACGGCGAGGGCGGCGGCATGCATGTCTTCGGGCTCGATCGTGATCCCGCGGACCGGGCGCCGATCGTGCCGCGCGGCATCCCCTCGCCGGTCGGCGGCGTCTTTCCGGACCGGGAATTCTTCCCGCCCGAGGCGGTGACGATCAACGCGCTGGCCTGGCTCGACGCGGTCGCCGACGCCGAGAGCCCGTTCCTGCTTCGCGTGTCCTATCTGCAACCCCATACCCCGGTGCTGCCGCCGCAGCGTTTCCGTCGCCTCTACCGCGCCGCGGAATTTCCCGGCCATGCGATCGCGGGCGGCATGACGAGCGCCTACGAGGACACCTTCGCCGCGATGGTCGGCGGCCGGGAACTCACACAGGCCCAGATGCAGCAGGCCCAGGCGGATTACTGCGCGCTGGTCACCTGGCTCGACGCGCAAGTCGGGCTGCTGCTCGCCAAGCTTTCGCTGCTCGGCCTCGCCGAGCGGACGATCGTGGTCTTCGACAGCGACCATGGCGCCTCGCTCGGCGAAAACGGCCTGCTCAGCAAGGTCGTGTTCGCGCCCCAGTCGCAGCGCGTGCCGCGGATCGTCGCCTGGCCGGGAACCCTGCCCGCCGGCGTCGTCCGCGACGATCTCGCCCAGGGGATCGATCTCGGCCCCACGCTCTGCCACCTCGCGGGCGTCGCGCCGGCCGCGCATGTCCGCGGCCGGGCGCTGTTCCGCGATCCGCCGCCGGACGCGATCTTCGCCAGCGTCGGCAGCGGCGCCCCCGGCGCGCGCGCCTCGTCGGCCGCGAACAAGGGCGCCTGGCGCAACGGCGGCGGCTGGCCGCGACGCGGTTGCATCCGCACGGCGCGCTGGCGGCTGGACATGAACATCCGCCAGGACGGCGCGCCGATGCCCGCGGGCGAGGCCGACATGTTCCTCGCCGACTGGCAGGCCGATCCGCTCGAGCGGACCAATCACGCCGGCGATCCGGCCCATGCAGGGATCCGCGACGCCCTGGCGGAAAGGCTCTCATCGTTCATGGCCGGCTCGGTCGAGCCGGAATTCGTTCCGGTCTTCTCCGCGGCCGAGGCCCCGGAATTCGCCCCGCCACGCATCGGCGCGGCAAGGCCCGCCTGAAACCAGCCAAGGACACTCGCGCATGACCGATTCCTCTCCTGCCCCTCTGCGCGCCGCCGTGATCGGCGCCGGCTGGTACGGCGCGCAGAGCCATATCCCGACCCTCGCGGCCCTGCCCGGCGTCCGGCTGGACGGCGTCTGCCGCCTCGGCGCGGCGGAGCTCGCGCGCGTCGCCGGGCATTTCGGCTTCGCCTTCGCCGCCGAAGACTACCGCGCGGCCCTGGACCGGCGGCCGGACATCGTCGTCGTGTCGACCCCTCATCACCTTCATTACGAGCAGGTCCGCGACGCCATCGACGCCGGCGCGCACGTGCTCTGCGAAAAGCCGATGACGCTCGATCCCGCGGAGGCCTGGGACCTGGTCGACCGCGCGCGCGCCGCGCGCCGGCATCTGCTGGTGGCCAACGGCTACCAGTATCTGCCGCAGGTCGACGTGCTGCGCGCCGCGATCCGCGACGGCGCGATCGGAGAGATCGAGACCGCGCAGGTCACGTTCATCTCGGCGACGCGCAACGTCTTCCACGGCGCGCAGGGTCAGCAATCCTGGAAGACCACGTTCTTCCGGCCCGAGCGCGCGACCTGGCAGGATCCCGCACGCGGCGGCGGCTTCGCCTACGGCCAGATGTCGCACGCCATCGCGCTGCTCTGCTGGCTGACCGGGCTGCTGCCGGTCAGCGTCTCGGCCCAGGTCTTCCGTCGCGACCTCGTCGATCTCGGCGTCGCCGCCAGCGTCGCCTTCGCCGGCGGCGCGGTCGGCAGCCTGACCGGGGCGGCGGCGATGCCGCAGGGCAGCCGGGCGCTGATGCGGATCTTCCTCGGCGGCCGCGAGGGCACGCTGCTCGCCGAGTTCGACCGCGATTCCTGCGAGATCCGCCGCGAGGACGGGACGCAGCGCCGCTTCGACCTGGCGCCCGGCGACTGGATCTATCATTGCCGCGGCCCGATCGAGGCGCTGGCGGCGCTGGCACGCGGCGCGGACCCGGCGCGCAACCAGTCGCCGGGCGAGACCGGCGCCACGACCGTGGCCACGATCGCGGCGCTGCTCGCTTCGGCCGCAGCCGGCGGTGCCGCGCGGCCGGTCCGGCGCGCCGAGGCGCCGCCATGACCGCGGCGGAAGCGTCCGCGACCGAGACGCTCGGCTTCGTGCTGCGCGTGCGTGCAGGCATGGAGGCCGAGTATCGCCGCCGCCACGATGCGCTCTGGCCCGAGATGCGCGCAGCACTGCTCGAAGCCGGCATCATGCACTACGAGATCTGGCTGCACGCGCCGACGCGGCTGCTGTTCGCACGCCAGGTCCGCCGCGCCGGGGCCGGTCCCACGCCGGCGGGCACCGAAATCATGGCGCGCTGGCGCGCCTACATGGCCGACGTGCTCGAACAGACGGACAGCGGGCCATGGCGCGACGCGCTGACGCAGGAATTCCGGCTGGTCGCCGGCGAGGAGGAGGCGGCGCGTTGAGGGCCTTGTGCCGCGACGCCGCCGCGAACGCGGGCCTGGACCCGCATGGAGGAGAGGACGCCATGACGAAGAAGACGAGACGATCCCTGCGCGCCGGCCTGACGGCCGCGGCGACCGGCACGGCGATGATGGCGCTGGCCGGCGGCGCGCTCGCGCAGGCGCTGCCCGACGTGCCGCGCAACCGCACCCTGATCAGCCAGGGCTGGGACTTCTACAACCAGGTCCCGGCGACGACCAATTTCAACCCCTATGCCGGCGTCCTGCTGCACCAGCGCAACAACCTGCACTACACGATCAACGAGCAGCTCTTCTACACGAACCACCTCGCCAACCAGGTCATGCCCTGGCTGGCGACCGGCTGGACGCAGAGCGCCGATTTCCGCGAGGTGACACTGACCCTGCGCGACGGCGTGACCTGGAGCGACGGCAAGCCCTTCGGCGCCGACGACGTCGTCTTCACCTTCGAGATGCTGAAGGCCGCAGCGCCGGATCTGGTCCTTTCGGGCGCGATCCGCGAATGGGTCGCGTCCGCCGAGGCGGTCGACCGGCTGACCGTGCGCATCCGGCTGACGAAGCCCGGACCGCGCTGGCCGCAGGATTTCCTGGCCACCGGCCAGGCAAGCCGCTTCGTGGTGGTGCCCAAGCACATCTGGCAAGGCCAGGACCCGAAGACCTTCGGCTTCTACGATCCGGCGCGCGGCTGGCCGGTCGGCACAGGGCCGTTCAAGCTCGTGAAGAGCGACGC
>JBIKLI010000497.1:0-2580 GCA_044359885.1 Alphaproteobacteria bacterium
CGGGGAATCGCGCGTCTCCGCCAGGGTCGCCAGCGCCGCCTCCGGCCGGTTCGCCAGCAACTGGACCAGCGCCAGCCGCGCCGCCAGCTCCGCCTTCTCGGCGGGGGCGGCGCGATGCCTGACCTGATGTTCGAGCAGCGTCGCCGCCCGGTCCAGCAGGTCGACCTCGATCAGCCGGTCGACCAGCCGGCGCACCATCGCGTCGCCGCGCGCGCCCATCGGCACGCGGTCGCGGAACTCCTCGAACAGCCCGATCGCCTGAACCGCCGGCAGCTTGTCGGCCTCGCCGTCGAGGAAGAGCTTGGCGAAGAGCAGGTCCATGTCGTTCGCGATCTCGCGCGCCTCGCGCGCATCCGGGAACTGGGCGGCCGCATCGCGCAGCACCTGCAGCCCGGCGCGGAAATTCCCCATCTCGCCATGGACGCGCGCCAGCAGCTGCAGCGTCCGCAACTCCGTGCGATCGCCGCGCCATGCGAAGCGCAGCCGGTCGAGCGCGTCGACGGCCGCGGCACGGTCCATGCGGTCGGCCGCCAGCAGGGTCTCGATGCGCGCCAGCGTCGCCTCGGCGCGGGTCGGCGACGGTCCGCCCGTTTCGAGCGGCATCCATGTCCGCACCGCGCCCTCGACATCGCCCTGGCGCGCCAGAACCATGCCGCGCATCAACGCCAGATGGCGCCGCTGCGGCTCGGTCAGGGGCTGGCGCTGCGCGAGGTCGAGGAACTGGACCGCCGAATCGGTCTGTCCCGCGCCAAGCTGGGTCTGCGCGATGGCAAGCCAGACCCGCGGTCCGACCGGCGACGGATAGCGTTCCGCGAACTCCACGCCGCGCGTCACCAGTTCGCTCGCGGCGGCGAACTCCTCCAGCCGCAGCTTGACGAGGCCGCTCCACAGCGCAGCCTCGTTGTTGATGGCGAGCGACGGATGGGCGAGGCTGCGCTCGGCCTCCTCGATGTCGTCGGCAAGCCAGGCGGCGGCGGCGCGCAGGGCGCGCGAGGACGGCAGGCCGGAAAGCCGCGGCGCCTCGACCTCGAGAAAACGCATCTGCGCCAGCGCCTCGAGCGCGAAGCCGTTCGCCAGAAGGAACTGGGCCAGCGCCAGGCGCTCCGGCCCGCGCCGCTCCGGCGGCATCGTGGCGACGGCCCGGTGCAGCGACTGCTTGACCTCGTCGAAGGGGATCCGCGGACGCTGCCATCCGCGCAGGTCGAGCAGTTCCTGTCGCCGCGTCGCCGCCGAGCCGTCGAGAACGGTGGTGTCGGCGCCGACGATCGGCTGCGGCCCCGAGAGTTCGAGGAGATTGCCGTTCAGGCGCGCCTGCACGCGGTCCGAGCGCGGCAGCAAGACCACGCCTTGCGCCGCCGGCAGGAACCGGAAATCCGGAAACGGACGGCTGCTGGCGACCGCAAAGCCGTGGGACGAGGTCGGCACGACGATCAGTTCGTCGTTGCCGTCGGGATCGCGGATGCGAACCAGGCTCTGCATCCCGGGCATGTCGACCACGACCCGGCCGCCGGAACCGTCAGGATTGGCGCGGATCGCGGGCTCGATCGCGCGCTGCGGCAGCGCGGGCCGGGCGCCGATCTCGACCACCCATGTCTCGCCGTCCTTGAGCACCGCGACGTCCCAGCGCGACGGCGGCGCGATGCGCAGCGCCGTCGCCGGCACCGGCGTCTCCAGCACCATCGCATCGACCTGGCCGATCTCGCGCCGGCGCGCCTCGAGCTGGGACAGATCGAGCGCATGGCGCTGTTCCAGGACGATCCAGATCACCGACCCGCGCACGAATGCCGAGATCCCCGGCAGCGGCCGGGGACCGATGCGCAGCCGGTAGCCGACCGCGCTCGGCGAGATGTCGACGCTCACCGTGTTGACGCCCACCATGCGCGCGGGAAGCGGGCCGACGGTCAGGCCGCCGGTGGCCGGCGCGGCGGCGGCCGGCGGAGCGGGCCGGACCGGCGCGGCGGGCGCGGCCTGCTCCGCCGGCGGCGCCGCAGGCGAACCGACAGAGGGCGAGGCCGGCGCGCCCCTGGGCGCCGCCGCCGGCGCGCCGGGCTGCGCGGCGCCGGCGGCAGCCGGCGGCGACCCGCCGGGTTCCGTCGCCGTCGCCGGCGCGGGGGCTCGCGGCGCGCCGTTCGCCGGTTCGCCGGCAAGCCGGGATGGATCGGGCTCCGGCGCCGCATTGGGTGCCGCGGCCGGTGCCGCCGCGCGGATCTCGGCCGGTGCGGCGATCGACGACGGCGCCAAGGCGATCGGCCGCGGCATGGGCGGATCGACAGAGGGCGGCGGCGGCGGCACCGCGGCGGCAGGCGCGGGCGGGCTCGCGGCGGCGCCGGCCGGCGGGGGTTGCGGCGCTGCCGCGACTGCGGGGACCGCGGGCGACGGGGACGGCGCCGCGGGAGCGGCAGCCGGTGCCGCGCTGCGCGGCGGGGTCGCCGGGGGCGCCGTGGCGGCCGGGGGCGCTGCGGCGACCGGGGGCGCTGCCGCGGGCGGACGCGATGCCTGGGGACGGGCTGCCCTCTCCTGCGCGAGCCGGCGCGTGCTGGCCGGATCGACAGGTTCCGGATCGGGCGAGCGGACGAAGTC
>JBIKLI010000158.1:0-9471 GCA_044359885.1 Alphaproteobacteria bacterium
CCGCCAGCGATGAAGATCAGGACGTTCGCCGCGACGCCGAGCAGCAGGATCCCGACAGCGACCCTGACGAGGTCGCGTCCGAGGATCAGATAGGTGCTGGCGGCGAAAAGCGCGCCCGCGGCGATTGACAAGGCGATCTCCACGGCTCAGTCCCCGTCGATGAAGGGCAGGATCACGGCGGCCGACATGCCGACGACCACGAGGTAGACCCCGACGTCGAAGATCAGGGTCGTGCCGAGCTGCAGCCGCAGCAGCCCGGTATCGAGGGTCGCCCAGATCTGCGTGAGCAGCGGCCCCCCGTCGACCAGCGCCGGCAATCCGCTGGCGAACGCCGCGACCAGCCCGAGACCCGAGATGACGACCGGCGGCAGCCGGAGCACCTGTCTGGCCGCCGCGGGACCGGATGCAAGCGCCAAGATCACGATCCCGCTTGCCGCCACCAGGCCGCCGATGAAGCCGCCGCCGGGTGCATTGTGGCCCCGCAGCAGGATCCATATCGACATGGCGACGGCGGCCCACAGGATCGGACGCGCGGAGGCGCCGAGGATCGGCGATCTCATGACGCGAGCCTTCGCGAGCCGCGGATCAGCGCGATCGCGCCCAGGGCGGCGAAGGCGAGCACGGCGATCTCGCCGAGCGTATCAAGAGCCCGGAAGTCGACGATGATGACGTTGACGACATTGCGTCCGTTCGCCGCCGGCAGGCTGTTGTCGCCGAACCAGCGATCGAGGGTCGCCGAGGGTGGATCCGCCGCGACGGCCAGGAGCAGAAGCGTGATCGCGCTGCCGAAGGCGACCGCGATGATCGCGTCGCGGCGCCGTTCGCTCGCCACGCGCGGGTCGGTGCCGCGAAGCGGCAGTCTTCCGAGCACGGCGAGGAACAGAACGATGGCGAGCGCCTCGACCGCCGCCTGCGTGAAGGCCAGATCCGGTGCGCCGCCCACAAGGAAGAGCGCCGCCGCGCCGAAGCCGGCCACGCCCGCCGCCATGAAGGAGGCCAGCGCATGGTCGCTGGCGATCGCGGCGACGACCGCGACCGCGATCAGCAGAGCTGCGATCGCGACCGGGCCGGCGGCGAAGGTCGCGGCAGGGATGGCGAGACCGCCGGCGAGCAAGAGCGCCAGAAGCAGTGCCGCCGAAACGATGCCGATCGTGAGCCCGGCATAGTCGCGCAGGCTTCCTGCCTGGACCATGCCCGTCTGTCGCTTCGCAAGGTCGATGACCGCCGCGACGGCATGGTCGTAGGCGCGCTCCGGTCCGATCCGGTCGACCAGTTCGATGTCCGCAAGGATCGGCTGGGCCCGGGACCACCCGCGATAGGCGACGATCCCGACGGCCAGCGTCGCCAGCGAAAGGGCCAGTTCCGGCGTCCACCCGTGCCAGAGTCCGAGATCCGGCACGGCTGCGCCGGGTACGAGCGACCGGGCGACGGCGCCGACGATCGGCTCCAGAAGCCATGGGGCGATCCCGACGACGCACCCCGCGACGCCCGCCAGCATCGGTGGTCCCAGGAGTGCCGGAGGCGGGTCGTGAGCGGCAGCAGCCGCCGCGGTCGGCGCGCCGAAGAAGGGCCGCAATGCGACCAGCGCCGCGACGGCGATGATCGCGCCGTTGACCAGCAGGGAGGCCGCGACCAGCAGGCCGCCGAATTCGGCGCCGAGCTGGGCGTCGTAGACCGCTTCCTTGCCGACGAAGCCGAGGAACGGCGGCAGGCCCGCCATCGAGGCGGCGGCGAGGCCGGCGACGGCGGCCGTGACCGGCATGCGCCGCGCGAGCCCGCCGAGCCGAGCCGCGTCCCTCACGCCGGTCTCGTGATCGACGATGCCCGCCACGAAGAACAGCGCGGCCTTGTAGAGTGCGTGGACGAAGAGCACGAGCGCGAAGCAGTAGGCCGCCGCGACCATCTGCAGCCCCACGAGCATGACGAGCGTGCCGAGAGCGACGACCGTCGAATAGGCGAGGATCCGCTTGAGGTCGCGCTCGCGCAAGGCCAGGAGGGCCGCCCCGAGCATCGTGGCCGTTCCTGTCACGACGAGGATGCCCATCCAGTCGGGGCGTGCGCCGAACGCCGGGTCGAGGCGCGCCAGCAGATAGACCCCCAGTTTGACCATCGTCGCGGAGTGGAGATACGCGCTGACCGGGGTCGGGGCGGCCATCGCGTTCGGAAGCCAGAAATGGAGGGGAAACTGCGCGGACTTGGCGAAGGCGCCCACGATGACCAGCGACATCGCGACGGTGACGGCGGCGCCGCCATCGCGGAGCGATGACGAGATGACCGTCTCGGCGATGCGGAGCGTTCCGGTGGTGATCGCCAGCAGCACGATTCCCGCGAGCAGAGCCAGGCCACCGGCGATCGTCACCAGAAGCCCCTGGAGCGCGGCCCGCCTGGCATGTGCTCGTTCGTGGTCGTAGGCCACCAGAAGGAACGAGGCGAGGGAGGTCAGTTCCCAGAAGACGAACAGAAGGACGAAATCGTCGGCGAGAACCGCGCCGAGCATTGCGCCCTGGAACAGCAGGAGGATCGGGGCCGCTCGCTCGCGCGCCTGCGTGCGCGCGAGGTAGGTGCCGGCATAGACGAAGACCAGGGTGCCGATTCCGGTCACGAGAGCCGCGAAGGCGATCGCCAGGCCGTCGGCGCGCAGTGCGAACGCCACCCCCATGCTCGGGGCCCAATCGAGCACGAATTCCAGCGGCGCGCCGGAGATGGCCGCCCCCGACGACACGAGGCAGATCACGAAACCGGCGAGCGACGCCGCGGCCCCGACAGGATATCGGCCGCGTGGAACGATGGCCGCCGTCAGCGCTGCAAGCAGCGGCAGCGCCACCAAAACAGGCAGCAGGAGCGGGGTCGGGGCCGAAACCATCGCCGCGGGCGTTGCACGGGGCGTGCCAGGGGCTTCGATCGCCGACGACGTCGGCTTTGGCCGCGGTCGCGCCTGCGTTCCGGTCCCGGCGCCGGGTACCGGTTAAGGATTCCAAACGGCGACGCGACGCCGACGTTGCGGGATCTTTACGCCTCGGCGCCTGGCGCGTCAGCCATGGATGGCGCGACTGTCGGCGGGCGCCTCGTCCCTCCGGGTCATGCCGTAGTCGCGGACGACGGTGGCGACCCGCAGCCGATAGTCGCGGAACACCCCGGCGCGTCCCCTCGCCTGGGCGATGCGGTGACCTTCGACCTCGCGCCAGCGGGCGACGGCCGCGTCGTCGCGCCAGAACGAGATCGACAGCAGCTTGCCGGGCTCGGTCAGGCTCTCGAAGCGCTCGACGGAGATGAAGCCGTCGATGCGTGCAAGATCGGCGCGCAGCGCAGCGGCGAGGGCCATGTACTCGTCTCTACGGCCTTCGGCCGGCCAGACCTCGAAGATGATGGCGATCATCGGTCGTCTCCTTGTCCGCGTCCGCCAGGAGATAGCGTCGGTTGCGGACACGGCCACTGCCGGCACGGCGCCGCCCGGCGGTGGGCGCCGCAGGCACGGGTCGACGCGGCAGGACGCCTCTCGACCGAAACTCGGTCCCTCGACTAGGCTGAGCCTCCGGAGGCCGTGTGTGGTCTCCCAGGGTGGGGAATGTGGACATGCAGCAGCAGACGACCTACGCGGCGCCGCGCAGCCTCGACGAGGCCGTGGCCTTGATGGCCCAGGCCGGGAGCGCTGGCAGGATCCTGGCCGGCGGCACTGATCTCCTGGTGCAGATGCGGGCCGGGACGATCGCACCGGGCGCGATCGTGGACGTCAAGCGGATCGCCGAATTGACGACCATCGCGGAGAGCGCGGGCGGATATCGCATCGGCGCCGCGGTCCCGGCCGCCGCGATCGGCGAGCACGACGGACTCCGCAGCGCCTGGCCGGGCGTGGTGGAGGCGGTCAACCTCATCGGGTCGAAGCAGGTGCAGGGCCGGGCCTCGATCGGCGGCAATCTCTGCAATGCCTCGCCAGCCGCCGACAGCGCGCCGGCACTGGTCGCGGCCGGGGCCGTTCTCACGATCCAGGGGCCGAAAGGCCGCCGCGAGGCGCCGGTGGAGACGCTCCACGCCGGACCGGGGCGCACGACGTTGGCGCCGGGCGAGATGCTGGTCTCGATCTTCCTGCCGGCACGGCCCGCGCACTCGGGCGACGCCTATCTGCGGCTCATCCCGCGCACCGAGATGGATATCGCGGTCGTCGGCTGCGCTGTCAGCCTGACGATGGACGGCGACGTCTGCGTCGCCGCACGGGTCGGCCTCGGCGCCGTCGCGCCGACCGTGCTGCGGGTCGATGCCGCCGCCGGCGCGCTGGTCGGATCGCGGCTCGAGGCCGCAGCCGTCGCGCGGGCGTCCGCCGCCTGTCGCGAGGCATGCCGCCCGATCGACGACAAGCGCGGCACCATCGCCTATCGAACCAAGATCGCCGGCGTGCTGCTCGCGCGCGCCGCGGCGATCGCCGCCGAACGCGCACGGAGCCATTGAGCCATGTCGAAGATCCACGTCAGCGCCGTCGTCAACGACGAACCGGTCGAGTTCCTCTGCGAACCTTCCGAGACCCTGCTCGATGTGCTCCGCGACCGGTTGGGCCTGACCGGCAGCAAGGAGGGTTGCGGCTCCGGCGATTGCGGCGCGTGCAGCGTCACGATCGACGGACGCTTGGCCTGCGCCTGCCTGGCGCTGGGCGCCGAAATGGAGGGTCGCAGCATCGGCACGATCGAGGGGCTTGCGAAGGGAGAAGAACTGCACCCGCTGCAGAAGAAATTCGTCGAAATGGCGGCGCTTCAATGCGGCGTCTGTACGCCGGGCGTCCTGGTCGCGGCAAAGGCGCTGCTGGACCGCAACCCGGATCCGACCGAAACAGAGATCCGCTACTGGCTGGCGGGCAATCTCTGCCGCTGCACCGGATACGACAAGATCGTCCGCGCCGTGATGGATGTCGCCGCGCAAATGAAGGAGACCGCACGATGAGCGCTCGCCAGTTCAAGGTCGTCGGCACGCGTCCCAGCCGTCCCGACGGCGCCGACAAGGTCACCGGTCGCGCACGCTTCGGCGCCGACTGGAACATGCCTGGACAGCTCGTCGGCCGGGTGCTTCGCAGTCCGTACGCTCATGCCGTCATCGAGTCGATCGACGTCGGGAAGGCGCTGGCCCTGCCCGGGGTCAGGGCGGTGGTCACGGCAGCGGATTTCCCCGAACAGGAGAACCGGACCGTCCCGGCGGGCGAGATGCAGGTCAACCTGCGCGACGTGACCCGGAACGTCATGGCGCGCGAGAAGGTACTCTATCACGGTCATGCCGTGGCGGCCGTGGCCGCGACCACGGACGCCGTCGCGCGCGCGGCGCTGAAGCTGATCGATGTCCGCTATCGGGTGCTGCCGCACGTGATCGACGTCGAGGACGCGATGAAGCCCGATGCGCCGGTCCTCCATGAGCATATCCGCACCGACGGGATCGAGCCGCGGCCGACCGTGGCCTCGAACATCGCCAAGCGGGTCGACTTCGCGAAGGGCGACGTCGCCAGGGGGTTCGCGACCGCCGAGGTGGTCATCGAGCGCCGGTTCCGGACCGCACCGGTCCATCAGGGCTACATCGAGCCGCATGCCTGCCTCGCCAGCGCGGCGCAGGATGGCCAGGTCCAGCTCTGGACCACGACCCAGGGCCACTTCCAGGTCCGCGGGTTCTGCAGCCGCCTGCTTGGCGTCGAGACATCGCAGATCCGGGTGATGGCGGCCGAAATCGGCGGTGGATTCGGGGGCAAGACGGTCGTCTATCTCGAACCGGTGGCGGTACGGCTGTCGCAGAAATCCGGCCGTCCGGTGAAGATGGTGATGACGCGCGAGGAGGTGTTCCGCGCCTCCGGCCCGACGTCGGGGAGCTCGATGCGGGTCAAGATCGGCGCCACGCGCGATGGACGCATCGTCGCCGCCGATGCCACGTTCGCGCTGCAGGCTGGCGCCTTTCCGGGTTCGCCGGTCGGGCCGGCCTCCATGTGCAGCTTCGCCTGCTACGACATCGACAACATCAAGGTCGAAGGCTTCGACGTCGTCTCCAACCGGCCGAAGGTCGCTGCCTATCGCGCACCGGGCGCGCCGATCTCTGCGTGGGCGGTCGAATCGACGATCGACATGCTGGCGCTCGAACTCGGCATGGATCCCATCGATTTGCGGCTTCGCAACGCCGCCAAGGAAGGGACCAAGACCCATTACGGGCCGGTCTTCAACCGCATCGGGCTGGTCGAGTGCCTCGAAGCGGCCAAGGCGTCGGTGCACTACAACAGCCCGCTGAAGCCCGGTGCTGCGCGCGGCGTGGCGGCAGGCTTCTGGTTCAATGTCGGGGCGGATTCAAGCGCCGCCGCGCATGTCGGCGAGGACGGCACCGTGACCGTGATTTCCGGGAATCCCGACATCGGTGGCTCGCGCGCCGCGCTGGCGATGATGGCGGCGGAGGAGCTTGGAATTCCTTACGACAAGGTGCGGCCGATCATCGCCGACACCGCCTCGATCGGCTTCAACTTCGTCACCGGCGGCAGCCGGGTGACCTTCGCCAACGGCCTCGCCATCATCAACTCGGTCCGCGAGGTGATCGGCGAGTGCAAGCGTCGCGCCGCGCGTCTTTGGGAGGTGGAGCCCGAGGCGGTCGTGTGGGAGAACGGCGAGGCGAAGCCGGCCAGCACCAATGTCGGCGATTTCGAGCCGCTGTCGCTGGCCAAGCTGGCGGGCATGGCCGGCAAGATGGGTGGCCCGATCAACGGCCATTCCCAGATCAACGCCCAGGGGGCCGGACCTGGGTTCGGTGTCCATGTCGTCGACGTCGAGGTCGACCGCGAGACCGGGATCGTCACCATCCTGCGCTATACCGCGATCCAGGACGTCGGCACCGCGATCCATCCCGGCTACGTGGAAGGCCAGATGCAGGGCGGCGCCGTTCAGGGCATCGGCTGGGCGCTGAACGAGGAGTACATCTACGATCGGAATGGACGGCTCGACAATGCAGGGTTCCTCGATTACCGCATGCCCGTGGCCTCGGACCTGCCGATGATCGAGACGATCATGGTCGAGGTGCCGAACCCGACCCATCCCTACGGCGTGCGCGGCGTGGGCGAGGTGCCGATCGTGCCGCCGATGGCCGCGATCGGAAGCGCGATCGCCCGCGCCACCGGCGTGCGCATGACAGAGTTGCCGATGTCGCCGCCGCGCCTGTCCGCGGCGCTGGACGCGCCGCCCCCGCGCCTGGCTGCCGAGTGAGGTCCAGGCCGGGGGTGTTGCGATGGCCGCGCGGGTCGTGCTGACCAGCTCGCTCGCACGGGCTTTCGCGGGCGGTCAATCGGAGCATGTCGTCGAAGGGCGCGAGATCCGGCATCTCGTTCGCGCCCTCGACGCGCGGTTTCCTGGAATCGCCGCGCGTCTCGAAGAAGGCGCGGCCGTCGCGATCGATGGCGTCATCCACCAGAACGCCTTCTTCGAGCCGGTGCCCGAGGGCGCCGAGATCTGCTTCATCCCCGCGATCGAGGGCGGCTGACTGCCGGTTCTGGGCCGTCGACGGGGCGGCAAACCGGTACACAACGCCCGAGGCGGATTGTAATGTCCGGCGCCTTCGTGCCGATCTTCGGCGCGGGCGGAGCCCCCAGTTGCCCAGCGAACAGCCCCTTCCGACCGCCGTTACCGAGACGCTTCGTGCGCCGCGCCGGACATTCGCGATCATCTCGCACCCCGACGCCGGCAAGACGACGCTGACGGAGAAGCTTCTGCTGCATGCCGGGGCGATCCGTCTGGCGGGACATGTCCGGGCCCGCGGCGAAGGTCGCCGCACGCAGTCGGACTGGATGGCGATCGAACGCGCGCGCGGCATCTCGGTCTCCAGTTCGGTGATGACCTTCGAGTACCGCAACCTCGTCTTCAACCTGCTCGACACGCCGGGTCACGAGGATTTCAGCGAGGACACGTACCGGACGCTGACTGCGGTCGATTCCGCGGTGATGGTGATCGACGCCGCCAAGGGCATCGAAAGCCAGACCCGCAAGCTGTTCGAAGTGTGCCGCCTGCGCGACGTGCCGATCGTCACCTTCGTGAACAAGGTCGATCGCGAGGGGCGCGAGCCATTCGAACTCCTGGACGAGATCAATGCGACGCTGGCACTGGACGTCGCCCCCGTGACCTGGCCGGTCGGCATGGGCGGTCGGTTCGTCGGCTGCTACGACCTGCGCGCCAATCGGCTGGTACGGCCGGAATGGGTGCGCGAGGGCCGCACGGAGGCGTTCGCTGGTGTCGACGATCCGCGTCTCGCCGAGCACGTGCCGCAGGCGTTGCGGGCCGAATTTGCCGAGAGCGCGGGCCTGGCGCTGGCCGGATATCCTGCGTTCGATGTCGACAGCTACCGCGCGGGCCACCTGACGCCGGTCGTCTTCGGCACGGCGCTGAAGGAGGTCTGCGTCCGGGAATTGCTCGACACCCTGGTCGCGTGGGCACCACCGCCCAAGGCCCAGCCGGCGACGCCGAAGCCGGTCGAACCGACGGAGAACGCCGTCACAGGGTTCGTGTTCAAGGTCCAGGCGAACATGGACCCTAACCATCGCGACCGTGTGGCCTTCATGCGGGTCTGCTCGGGTCGTTTCCGCCGCGGCATGAAGCTGCGGCAGGCGGCCACCGGCAAGACGATCGCCATCAACGCGCCGATCTTTTTCTTCGCGCGCGAGCGCGAGGTCGTCGACGAGGCCTGGCCGGGCGACATCATCGGGATCCCCAACCATGGTGTGCTGCGGGTCGGCGACACGCTGACCGAGGGCGCCGACCTGCGCTTCACGGGGCTGCCGAATTTCGCGCCGGAGATCCTGCGGCGCGTAAGGCTGCAGGACCCGATCCGTGCCAAGCAGATGCGCCGGGCGCTGGAAGATCTGGCCGAGGAAGGCGTTGCGCAGATCTTCCGGCCCATCCAGGGGTCGGACTGGATCGTCGGCGTTGTCGGCGCGCTGCAGCTGGACGTCCTGCGTTCGCGAATCGAGACCGAGTACAAGGTCGCGATCGCCTTCGAGCCGGCGCCGTTCGAGACGGCGCGCTGGGCCAGTTCGGCCGATCCAGCGGCTCTCAAGGCCTTTGTCGCCGCTCATCCGTTCGCCGTCGCCGAGGACCGCGACGGCATTCCGGTCTTTCTGGCGCGCAATTCCTGGGATCTGCAGCGAACGGCCCAGGACAATCCTGCCATCCGTTTCGGTGCCACGCGCGAACGCGCCTGATCAGGACGCGTCGCGAGTCGGCCTGACATGCCTGAACGTGGGTCGCAGCCGCCTGGGTCCATGCGTCGTCCGATGGCGCGCGGCCTACCACGGTTTGTCGTTCTCTCCAGCAAATCAACGAGATGTAGAGGCTCGAAAAAAAACTGCCGCAGGGCAGAGGTTTTCTTGACTCGCTTCGGCACGGGTCGTATACAGCGCGCCCTTGCGACGGGTTGCGGCGGAGAGCCGGGGCGGGTCGCTGGGGCGCTGTATGACAAGTGAACGGAGAAAGGGATACGCGG
>JBIKLI010000159.1:0-9468 GCA_044359885.1 Alphaproteobacteria bacterium
CGCCGCGTTCACTTCCATCGCGCCGTCGACGGCGGCGCCGTCGAAGACCGGGCGCGCCCAGGACCGCCGGCCGGCCTGCGCGGCGTCGATCAGCAGCAGGGTGTGCAGCGTCGGGAAGAGCGTGCCTGGGGGCAGTTCGATCACTTCCTCGGCCGGGTCGGTGAAGACCGCCCGGCCGCCCTTGTCGCGTCCGGCCAGGGTCGCCCGGCCGCGCAATTCCTCGATCGGTTCGCCGTCGTTCAGCGTGCGCATGGTGAACCGGTAGGCGTCGCCCGCCCGGCTCTCGAAGCTGGAGAAGGAAATGTCGTTTTCGACCGTGTCGCCGTCGGCGTCGAAGATCCGGAAGCGCATGCGCTGGGTCATGGTCCAGCCCTCGCAGCTTTCCTGCCAGTCGACGGTCATCGCGCCGTCGATGGCGGCGACGGCCCCGGATTTCGCTGCGCCGAGCGTCAGGACATAGGCGGCCCGATGCGGGGTGAGGACGGCCTCCTGGGCCGCCGCGCCGCGCCAGGGCGACGCCAGCGCCAACAGCAGGAGTGCGGCGCCGAGGGCGTTTGCAAGACGGGTCATGTGGGTCTCCGGCCGCGCGGGACAGGGCGACAGGTTACGGCGGGATCGCGATGGCGCGCGGACACGCCCTCATACATAGTCGTCCCCGGCCAGGATCCCATGCCTCTTCGCCTTCCTCGCGTCGTTTCCGCCCATGGCAAGGTGCCGCGCATCGCGCAGCCCGTCGCCGAACCCGGCGAATGGGCGGTCGCCGGCGCCTTCCGCTTCGCCCATCGCGATCCTGCCACGCTGACCGGCCGCGAGGCCCCGGTGTTCCATGCCGCCTGGCTGGGGCTGGGAAGCTTCGCCCCGGCCTTCCATTGCGAGGTGGCGACGATCGGCGCCGACGCGCTCGAGGCGGCGGCGCGCCGGCTGACCGCGCATCTGCTGGGCGCCTGGGATGCGGCGACGCCCGAGATCGCGGCGGAGATGGCGCGCGAGGAGATCGGCATGGCGCTGGCCCTGGCCGACCATCCGCCCGGCACGCTGCTGGCGCTGCGCCGCGAATTCGGCGGACAGGGTCTGGTCGAGCGCGCCGTGGTCATCGGCCAGACGCGAGCGGCGCCCTGACCGTCAGCCCTTGCGCTTGTCGGCCGGCAGGTCGAGGCGGATATGCAGCTCGCGCAGCCGCGCCGGGTCGACGCCGTTGGGCGCCTGCATCAGCAGATCGACGGCCTGCTGGTTCATCGGGAAGGCGACGATCTCGCGGATGTTGGGCTCGTCGGCCAGCAGCATGACGATGCGATCGATGCCGGGCGCCGAACCGCCGTGCGGGGGCGCGCCGAACTTGAAGGCGGCCAGCATGCCGCCGAAGCGGCTCTCGACGTCCTCGCGGCGATAGCCGGCGATCGCGAAGGCCTTGTACATGATCTCCGGCAGGTGGTTGCGGATCGCCCCCGAGGACAGTTCGACGCCGTTGCAGACGATGTCGTACTGATAGGCCTTGATGGTCAGCGGGTCCCTGGTCTCCAGCGCCTCCAGCCCGCCCTGGGGCATCGAGAACGGGTTGTGGCTGAACTCGATCTGGCCGGTCTCCTCGTTCAACTCGTACATCGGGAAGTCGACGATCCAGCAGAAACGGAAGGCGTTCTTCTCCAGGAGGTCGAGTTCCTCGCCGAGCCGCTTGCGCGCCGCCCCGGCGAGCTTCGCGGCCGCCGCCGCCTTGCGGTCGGCGGCGAAGAACACCGCGTCGCCGTCGCCGACCCCCGCCAGTTCGCGCAGCCGCGCGAGGCGGGCGGGGTCGAGGAACTTGGCGATCGGCCCCTTCGCGGACCCGTCGGCCTCGAAGACGATGTAGCCCATGCCCGGGGCCCCCTGCTCCTGGGCCCAGGCGTTCATCTTGTCGAAGAAGCTGCGCGGACGCGACGCCGTGGCCGGCGCCGGGACGGCCCGCACGACGCCGCCTGCCGCGACGATCTTCGCGAAGACCGCGAAGCCCGAATCGGCGAAGACCTCGCCGACATCGGCGATCACCAGCGGGTTGCGCAGATCGGGCTTGTCGACGCCGTATTTCAGCATCGCCTCGTCATAGGCGATCCGCGGGAAGGGCGGCGTCGTCACGCGGCGCTCGCCGGCGAACTCCTCGAACACGCCGGCCAGGACCGGCTCGATCGCGGCGAAGACGTCTTCCTGGGTGACGAAGCTCATCTCGAAATCGAGCTGGTAGAATTCGCCCGGGCTGCGGTCGGCGCGCGCGTCCTCGTCCCGGAAGCACGGCGCGATCTGGAAATAGCGGTCGAAGCCGGAGACCATCAGCAGCTGCTTGAACTGCTGCGGCGCCTGCGGCAGCGCATAGAACTTGCCGGGATGCATGCGCGACGGCACCAGGAAGTCGCGTGCGCCCTCGGGGCTGGAAGAGGTCAGGATCGGGGTCTGGAACTCCATGAATCCCTGCTCGATCATGCGCCGCCGGATCGAGGCGATGACGCGAGAGCGCAGCACGATGTTGGCGTGCAGGCGTTCGGTGCGCAGGTCGAGGAATCGGTACTTGAGGCGCATCTCCTCGGGATAGTCGCCTTCCTGCGCGACCTGGAACGGCAGCATCTCGGCCGCCGACTGGAGGACGAATTCGCGCAGCTGGATCTCGACCTCCCCGGTCGCCAGCCGCGGATTTGCGGTCTCGGGCGAACGCGCCACCACCGTCCCGGTCACGGTCACGACGCTTTCCGGCCGGACGCCTTCGGTCGCCGCGAAGATCGGGCTGGAGGTGTCGACCACGCATTGGGTGATGCCGTAATGGTCGCGCAGATCGAGGAACAGCAGATTGCCGTGGTCGCGCTTGCGGTGGACCCAGCCCGAAAGCCGGACCGTCGCGCCGACATGCGCCCGGCGCAGTTCCCCGCAGGTATGGCTTCGATAGGCATGCATGACCGGACTCCCGCGCCGAAACGGCGCGCAATGCCGCATGGCCGGGGCCACCCTGTCAAGACGGGGCGATCGGGCTCTGGCGCCGCGGGCCGAGTCCCAGTAGAACCAAGATCTGACATGACAATGATCGCCGATTCCGATGCCCTCGCGCGGTTCTGTGCCGCCCTGTCGCGGGCGGATTTCGTCACCGTCGACACCGAATTCATGCGCGAGCGGACCTACTGGCCGCAGCTGTGCCTGATCCAGGTCGCCGGCGCCGAACAGGCGGCCACGATCGACCCGCTGGCCCCGGGGATCGATCTCGCGCCGCTGATGGAGATCCTTTTCGACCCGCGCGTGCTCAAGGTGTTCCACGCCGCGCGCCAGGATCTCGAGATCTTCTTCCACATGACCGGCAAGGTCCCGCGCCCGCTGTTCGACACCCAGGTCGCCGCCATGGTGTGCGGCTATGGCGAGGCGGCCAGCTACGAGACGCTGGCAGGCCAGCTGGCCAAGGCGCGGATCGACAAGTCCGCCCGTTTCACCGACTGGTCGCAGCGCCCGCTGTCCGATCGCCAGATCGAGTACGCGCTGGCCGACGTCACCCATCTGCGCCAGGTCTATGTGGCCCTGGCGCGGCGGCTGACCGCCACCGGGCGCGCGTCCTGGCTGGCCGAGGAAATGTCGACGCTGCTCGATCCGGCGACCTACCGGCTCGATCCCGAGACCGCCTGGATGCGGTTCAAGCCCAAGAACGTCAAGCCGCGCTACCTGGCGGTGCTCAAGGCCGTCGCCGCGTGGCGCGAGCGGGAGGCTCAGAAGCGCGACATCCCGCGCAACCGCATCATCCGCGACGAGAGCGTCGTCGAGATCGCCGCGCATCCGCCGCGCAGTCTCGACGAGCTGGCGCGGCTGCGCGGCATGTCGAAGGGCTTCGCCGAGGGCCGGCTCGGCGCCGACCTGCTGCAGGCGATCGAGAACGGGCTGGCGCTGCCGGCGCACGAGATCCCCGATGTCGAGCCGGTGCCCGAACTTCCCGGCGGCCTCGGCGCGACGGTGGAACTGCTCAAGGTCCTGCTCAAGGTCAAATGCGAGGCCGCCGGGGTCGCGCAGAAGCTGATCGCGACGACCGCCGACCTGGAACAGCTGGCCGCCGCCGACGACGCCGACATCCCGGCGTTGAAGGGCTGGCGCCTGGAGCTGTTCGGGACGGCGGCGCTCGAACTCAAGCGGGGCCGGCTGGCGCTGGGGCTGGACGGGCGGCGGCTCAAGATCATCCCCGCGCCGGAAACCGCCGGCGGCGGATGAGCGGCACGCCGCTCTATGTGCCACCCAGCGCCCTCGACCCGGTCGAGCGCGCACTGACCTATCCCTACCCGGCGCCGGACCATGATTTCGTCTACCGCGACGGGACGGCGATGCCGGTGGCGGCGATCGGCGCGGCCGAGCGCCGCGGCAGGCTGCCGGTGCTGGCGATCGGGTCCAACCGCGCGCCGGCGCAGCTGCAGCGCAAGTTCGCCGACATGCCCGAGGCCGAGATCGCGGTCGAGCGGGTGCGGCTGGCGGGCTTCGACGTCGTCCATTCGGCCCATCTGTCGGGCTACGCGGCGCTGGCCGCGACGCTGCACCCCGCACCCGGCGTGACGGTCGACATCTCGATCACGTGGCTGCCGCCGGCCCTGATGGCGCGCATGCATGCGACCGAAGGCGTCGGCACGTTCTACGACTTCGTCAGTCTCGAAGGCGTCGCGGTGCGGGCACGCGACGGGACCGTCGTCACCGACGGCGCCTTCGCCTATGTCTGCCGCCTCGGGGCGCTCGATTTCGGCGACGGCCCGCGCGGCCTCGCCGCCGTCGCGGCGAGCGGGCGCCCCTATCCGGCGCTGGACCAGATCGCAGCGCAGCGGGCCCTGGCCGCCATGCTGGGCCACGCCGGCATGCTGCCGGATTTCGTGCGCGCCAACGCCGCCGACCCGGGCTTGCGCCTGGCGCGCGAGGAGGCCCTGGCGCCGCGGCGGCTCGCCTTCGCGCACCCGGCGGCGCGCGCGGCGCGCGCAGCCCCTCCGGCCTAGCGCCGGCGCAGCCGCAGGTCCGGGCGCCGGCCGATGGCGCGGGCGAGCGCGTCGAGACGGCGCTCCACCGCCTCGCCGATCATGTGGCGCTGGCGCGCCGGCACGGTCAGATGCACCGTGCCCTTGTCGAGACCGAGCCGCACCGCGCGCAGGATCTCCGGCGTGCCGGCCGACAGCGTGTAGGCAAGGCGCAGCGCAAGCCCCAGCACATGGGCCTGGCGAAGACCGTTCTCGTCCAGCAGCTGCCAGGCCGGACGGGTCACCGGCCCGTCGGCCCGGCCCTCGTAGCGGGTGTGGATGGCGAGCGCGACGAAGGCGCGGCCGGCATGATCGATGCCGGTGAACGGGATCCTGAGGACGCGCAGGAACGCGATCTCGGCGCGGTAGTCCGGATGCTCGCGCCAGGCGATGTCGGACAGCGCGCAGGCGGCCAGCCGCAGCCGCGCCTCCGCGGCGGCCGTGCGCCGGAACAGCGGCGACACCCAGGCCATCAGGCCATGGCCGTCGACCGCGAAGCGCGCCTGGGTCCGCGCGAGATCGGTGCAGGCCTCGATCAGCGGATCGCGCCGCCGCTCGGCCGGGGACAGCTTGCCGTGGATGCAGCCTTCGCGCAGGCCGGTGGCTGCGAAGACCAGCTCGGCGGGCCGCGCCTGCCTCAGCACGCGCGACAGCACGAGGGCCGCCAGCGGCAAGGTGTCGATGCGCTTGCGCGACAGGTCCGGGACCCGCTCCAGCGACTCGCGGCTGAGCCCCGCGACCAGGTCGCAGAACTCCTCGGCGCGGGCGCGCTTCAGCGTGTAGTGGTGGATCACGTGCAGCGGGTAGTCGGCCTGGGCCATGTGGACGCGCGCCAGCGCCCGCCAGGCGCCGCCGACGGCGTAGAAGCACTTGCCGCGGACCTCGCCCAGCCAGTCCAGCCTGCCGATCTGCGCGTCGATGAGTTCGCGCACCTTGTCGCGGCTTTCGATGTCGCGCAGCCGCAGCGGGCCCAGCGGCAAGGTCGCGTGCTCGCCCACCTTCGCACCGGAGATCCGCACCAGTTCGAGGCTGCCGCCGCCGAGATCGCCGGCCAGCCCGTCGGCATCGGGGATGCCCGCGGCGACGCCCAGCGCCGCCAGCCGCGCCTCGTCGGCGCCGGACAGCACCTCGATGCGCGCGCCGACGCGCGCCTGGGCGGCGCGCACGAAATCCGGACCGTTGCGCGCGTCGCGGACCGCCGCGGTAGCGATGAAGCTGAGGTCGCGAACGCCCATGGCGCGCGCCAGACCGGCAAAGCGCTGCAGGTTGTCGAGCGCCAGGGCCATGCCCGCCGGATCGAGCTCGCCGCTGCGCTGCAGGCCGCGGCCCAGCCCGCACAGGATCTTCTCGTTGAACACCGGCTGGGGCGCGCGCTTGGGCGCGTCGAAGACGACCAGACGGATCGAGTTCGACCCGATGTCGACGACCCCCACCGGCCCGCCGCGTGCGCCGGCGATCATTCGCCCGGCGCCTTGTCGCGCGCCCGGCGCGGCTGGCGGCGCTGGGCGGAGCCGCGGCCGGACAGGCTGGGATTGGTCATGAAGAAGGCATGCGCGCTGAACCCCTGGGCGGCGCCGGGTGGCTGGCGATACGCGCCGTCCGGTCCCAGGATCCAGCTGTTCCGCATGTCGCGCAGATTGGCGACCATGATCTGGTCCTGGACCTGCTCGTGGACGGTGGGATTTTCGATCGGGATCAGGGTCTCGACGCGCCAGGACAGATTGCGCGGCATCCAGTCGGCCGACGATACGAAGACCTTGGAGTCGGGATGCGGCAACCCCTTGCCCGCGCCGAAGCAGACGATGCGGCTATGCTCGAGGAACCGGCCGATGATCGACTTCACCTGGATGTTTTCCGACAGCCCGGGCACCCCCGCGCGCAGGCCGCAGATGCCGCGCACCACCAGCTCGACCCGGACCCCGGCGGCGCTGGCGCGATAAAGAGCGTCGATCACCTCGCCGTCGATCAGCGCGTTGAGCTTGGCCCAGATCGCCGCCGGCCGTCCGGCCTCGGCATGGGCGATCTCCTCGGCGATCAGCTGCAGCAGCCGCTGGCGCAGCGTCAGCGGCGCGAAGCTGATCTTCTCCATCGCGTCGGGCCGCGCATAGCCGGTGATGTAGTTGAACAGCCGCGCCGCATCCCGGCACAGCGCCGGATCGCAGGAAAAGAACGACAGGTCGGTGTAGATGCGCGCGGTCACCGGATGATAGTTGCCGGTGCCGAAATGCACGTAGGAGCGAAGGCCGGCGTTCTCGCGGCGCACGACCAGCGAGATCTTGGCGTGGGTCTTGAGGCGGATGAAGCCGTAGACGACCTGGACGCCGGCGCGTTCGAGGTCCCGGGCCCAGCGGATGTTGCGCTCCTCGTCGAAGCGGGCCTTGAGCTCGACCAGCGCGGTCACCGACTTGCCCGCCTCGGCGGCCTCGATCAGCGCGCGCACGATCGGCGAGTTGTCGGACGTGCGGTACAGCGTCTGCTTGATCGCGACCACGTCGGGATCGATCGCCGCCTGGCGGACGAACTGCACCACCACGTCGAAGCTCTCGTAGGGGTGATGGACGACGATGTCCTTCTCGCGGATCGCGGCGAAGCAGTCGCCGCCGAAGTCGCGGATGCGCTGCGGGAAGCGCGGCGCATAGGGCGGAAAGAGAAGATCGGGCCGGCTGTCGACGATCAGCTGCGCGGCGTCGGGCAGGCCCAGCGGGCCTTCGAGGCGGAACACGTCGTCGGCGCTCGCCTTCAGCCCGTCGCGCACGAAATCCAGCACCTCGTCGGGCATCGCGTCGCTGATCTCGAGCCGGATCAGCACGCCGCGCCGGCGGCGCTTGAGCGCCGTCTCGAAGGTGCGGACCAGATCTTCCGCCTCCTCGTCGATCTCCATCTCGCTGTCGCGCAGCAGCCGGAACGCACCATGGGCGCGGACCTCGAAGCCCGGGAACAGCCGGTCCAGGAACAGCCGGACCAGGTCCTCGATCGGCAGGAAGCGGATCCGCGCGCCGGGCAGACGAACGAAGCGTTCGGCCTGGGCCGGCAGCGGCAGCAGCGCGTTCAGCGTCTGACCGTCGGCCTGCCGCACCAGCTGCAGCGCCAGCCCGAAGCCCTTGTTCGGCAGGAACGGGAAGGGATGCGCCGGGTCCAGCGCCAGCGGCGTCAGCACGGGGAAGACGGTCGACTGGAAATACTGATCCGCCCAGGCGCGCTCCTCGCCGGTCATCTCGCCGGCGTTGAGCACCGCGATCCCCTGCCCGCGCAGCTCGGCGAGCAGCCCCGACCAGCAGACATGCTGGGCGTGGGTCAGTTCGGCGGCCCGCCGGTGGATTTCGGCCAGCTGTTCCGCCGGCGACAGCCCGTCCAGGCTGGGCGTCTTGACGCCGGCGGCACGCTGTCCGCGCAGGCCGGCGACGCGCACCATGTAGAACTCGTCGAGATTGCTCGCCGAGATCGACAGGAATCGTACCCGCTCCAGCAGCGGATGGCCGGGATCGTGCGATTGCGCCAGGACCCGCTGGTTGAAGGCGAGCCAGGAAAGTTCGCGATTTATGTAGCGGGCTTCCGGCCCCGCCGGACCGGCAGCGGCCGCATCGCCCGTGCCGTCAGCCACTCGCTTCCGCCTTTCCGCGCCGATGCGCGCCTATATCATGGCGATGCGCGCCAAGGCTATCCTGGCCGGGGCGTCTGCGCCGGCCGTCGGCCCGAGGAGCAGGGACATGAAGGATCTGGTTCTGCTTCGCCATGCCAAGGCCCTGCCGGCCGCCGCCGGCCAGGACGACCGCGACCGGCCGCTCGGCGCGCGCGGACGCGAAGATGCCGCGGCCATGGCTGGCTGGCTGCTCGGCGCCGGCTGGCGCCCCGATCTCGTCCTGTGCTCGCCCGCGACCCGCACCCGCGAGACCCTCGCGATCGTCGGCGCGACCCTGCCCTGCCCGCGCCGGACCGAGGAGCCGCCGCTCTATCTGGCCTCGCGCGGCGACCTGCGCGCCCGCATCCGGGCGATCGATCCGGGTTGCGCGGCGGCGATGATCGTCGGCCACAACCCGGGGCTGGAAGAGCTGGTCGCCGCGCTGGCGGCCGGCGCATCGCCGGCGCGCGCCGACGGCGACGAGCGCTTCCCGACCGCGGCCGTCGCGTGGTTCCGCAGCCCGGCACCCGACTGGCGCGGCATCTTCGACGTCCCCGCACGGCTGGTCGCGTACATGACGCCGGCGCTGCTCGGCGCGGCCGGCCAGGCATGACGGCGGCCGGCGCCGGCTCACGTCCAGAAGCTCCGCCGGTCCTGGAAGTCGCGCCAGGTCTCCGGCAGATGCCGCAGCTCCGCCGCCTCGCGCGCCGCGCACCAGCCCAGGACCAGGGCGGCGCCGCGCTCGAAGGCCGCGCGATCTGCGACGCGCCGGCGCCCAAGCCGCGCCAGCAGCGCGCGCAGCGTCACGCTGTCGTTGAGCGCGCCCAGCTGGTCCTGGACCCCGGCCAGCGCCGCCAGCCAGCG
>JBIKLI010000498.1:0-2573 GCA_044359885.1 Alphaproteobacteria bacterium
CCGACGAGATCATCGTCCTTCAGGACGGCGCGGTCGCCGAGCGCGGCGACCATGCGGGGCTGCTGGCGCGCGGCGGCGTCTATGCGCGCATGTGGGCGCAGCAGGCCGAGGCCCGCGACGAGGACCGCGGGCCGGGCTGAGGGCACGGGCGATGCGTCCGGCGCCGCTCTTCGTCGGCAGCGAGATCTACCGTGCCTCGCGCTACGGCGCGACGCATCCGCTGGGCATCCCGCGGGTGTCGCCCGTGATCGATCTCTGCCGGGCGCTGGGATGGCTGCCGGATCACGCCTATCTCGACAGCCCGGTGGCGACGCCCGACCAGCTCGCGCGCTTCCACGATCCGGCCTACGTGGCGGCGGTGATGGCGGCCGAATCCGAGCAGCGCATCGATCCTGCGGCGAGCGCGCGCTTCAACATCGGCCGCAATGGCAACCCGATCTTCCCGGAGGTCTTCCGCCGGCCGGCCACGTCCTGCGGCGGCACGATCCTGGCCGCGCGGATCCTGGCCGAGCGCGGCGGCATCGTGCATGTGCCGGCTGGCGGCACGCATCATGGGCAGCGCGACCGGGCATCCGGCTTCTGCTACTTCAACGATCCGGTTCTCGGGATCCTGGAACTGCGCGAGCGCGGCGTCGGCCGGGTGGCCTATGTCGACCTCGACGCCCATCACGGCGACGGGGTCGAGTTCGCCTTCGCCGGCGCGGCCGACGTGCTGACCATCTCGATCCACGAGGATGGGCGCTGGCCCTATACCGGCGCAGCCGGCGATCGCGCCGGTGGATCGGCGCGCAACCTGCCCGTGCCGCCGGGGTTCAACGACAGCGAACTGGCCTTCCTGATCGACGCCGCGGTGTTGCCGCTGCTGTCCGCGTTCCGGCCGGGGGCGCTGGTCGTCCAATGCGGCGCCGACGCGCTCGCCGACGATCCGATGAGCGGGCTCGCCCTCTCCAACAACGCCTATTTCGCGGCCGTCCGCACGCTGATGGGGGCGGCGCCGCGCCTGCTGGTGCTGGGCGGCGGCGGCTACAATCCCTGGAGCGTGGCGCGCTGCTGGAGCGGGATCTGGGCGACGCTGAACGGGCTCGAGATTCCCGATGCGCTGCCGCGGCAGGCCGAGGCGGTCCTGCGCGGCCTGACCTGGAACCGGCGCCGCAGCGAGCCCCGTCCCGAGGCATGGTTCACGACCCTGGCCGATCCGCGCCGCGACGGGCCGGTCCGGTCGGCGGTGCGTGCGCTGGCCTCAAGCGCGCTTGAACCCTGAGCCCTGCGCCGGGCATGGTGCATCCATGCTGACGCGTCGTCTCGCCCTTCTCGCTGCCGCCTGCGCCCTCGGTGCCGGATCGGCCGCCGCCCAGTCCGCGGCGCGCCCGCCGAGCTTTCCGCGCTCGGAGCTCACGATCGTCTCGCGGGATGGACGCACGCATCGCTTCCAGGTCGAGGTCGCCGACAACGACGAGCGGCGCGCCTACGGGCTGATGCACCGGGATTCGATGCCGGCCGATCACGGCATGATCTTCGACTTCAAGCGCGACCAGCCGGTCGCGATGTGGATGCGCAACACGCGCCTGCCGCTGGACATGCTGTTCATCGATCGCGACGGGCTGGTGACCCGGATCCATCAGCGTGCGGTGCCGTTCGACGAGACCGCGATCGACTCGGGCGGTCCTGTCCGCAGCGTCCTGGAACTCAACGGCGGCACCGCGGCGCGGCTTGGGCTGAAGCCGGGGGACGTCGTCCGGCATCCCATCTTCCGCACCGTGCCATGACGCATGGCCGTCATGGCGCGGTGCCGAGCGCCTTGGCGAAGAAGTCGTCGGCGCCGAAATTGCCCGACTTGAACGCCAGCGACATCCCGACCGTCGTGCCGAGCGCCGAGGTCCAGGGCACGCCTGGATCGATCTGACGGCCGATCCGCAGCGCTCGCACCCCGAGGGCCGCGCCGACCGCGCCGGAGGTCTCGCCACCGGCCACCACCAGCCGGCGTACGCCGGCGGCCACCAGCGCGCGCGCGAGCGTGGCCATCGCCGTCTCGACCAGCGTCGCTGCCGCGTCGCGTCCCAGCGTCGCCTGCGCGGCGGCGACCTCCTCCGCGGGGGCGCTGGCATGTATGAGAACCGGCCCGTCGCCGATCCGTTCGGCGGCCCAGGCCGCGGCGCGCGCCACCAGTCCGGGATCGCGGGCGAGTTCCTGGGGGGCGAGCTTGAGCGTCGGTCGTCCGGTCGCCGCGAAGGCGGCGACCTGGCGCAGCGTCGCCGCCGAGCAGCTGCCGGCGAGGACGGCGCCCGGTCCGGGCACGTGCGGCAGGTCGTCCGCGGCCTGATTGTCCGCCAGCAGGCCGCGGCGGCGCCATGCCGCCGGCAGGCCGCGCGCAACGCCGGAACCGCCGGTGACCAGTGCGTGGTCGGCGGCGGCCTCGCCGATTTCCCGCAGATGGCGGTCCGAGACGGCGTCGACGATGGCGAGACCGGTTCCTGCGGCGGCAAGCGAGGCGAACCGCGCGGCGATGCGCACCGCACCGGCGTCGACCTCGGCGTATGCGACCAGCCCGACCTCGCGCCGGGCCTGGCGGCGCA
>JBIKLI010000499.1:0-2570 GCA_044359885.1 Alphaproteobacteria bacterium
GGTGATCACGCCGCCCTTCGTGATCGGACTTGCGATCATCCTGCTGTTCGGGCGCAACGGTGCGGTGACGCTGTTTCTGGAAAGCGCCTTCGGCATCCCGCCGACCCGCTGGATCTACGGCCTTCCCGGCCTCGTGCTGGTCCAGACCCTGGCCTTCGCGCCGATCGCGTTCATGGTGCTTCTGGGCGTCGTCCAGGGGGTGAGCCCGTCGATGGAAGAAGCGGCGCAGACGCTGCGCGCCTCGCGCTGGCGCGTCTTCACCACCGTCACCCTGCCCCTGATCCGGCCGGGCCTCGCGAATTCCTTCCTGATCGGTTTCGTGGAGAGCCTGGCCGATTTCGGCAATCCCCTGGTCCTGGCCGGCAACTACGGGGTCCTGTCGACCCAGATCTTCTTCGCGATCGTCGGCGCGCAGAGCGATCCCGGCCGCGCCGCCGCGCTGTCGATCGTCCTGCTGTCGGTCTGCCTCGCCGCGTTCTTCCTCCAGAATGTCTGGCTCGGCCGGCGTTCCTACACCACCGTCGCCGGCAAGGGCGACGGCGGTCTGCACGCGCCGCTGCCGGCTACCGCGCGATGGCTCATCTACGCGACCGCCGTGCCCTGGATGGCCTTCACCCTCGTCGTCTATGCGATGATCGTGGTGGGCGGGTTCGTCGAGAATTTCGGTCGCGACAACAGCCTCACCTTCAAGCACTACGTCGTCACCTTCGGACTGGAATGGGGCCAGCACGGTCTGGTCTGGGCCGGGCGGGCCTGGAATTCGCTCTTCACGACGCTGCAGCTCTCGGCGCTCGCCGCACCGCTCACCGCCGGTATCGGCCTGCTCACCGCCTATCTGCTCGCGCGGCAGGATTTCGCAGGCAAGCGGGCCTTCGAGTTCACGACGATGCTCAGTTTCGCTATTCCCGGCACGGTGATCGGCGTCAGCTACATCGTGGCCTTCAACGTCCCGCCGCTCGAGCTGACGGGGACCGGCATCATACTGGTCATCTGCTTCGTCTTCCGGAACATGCCCGTCGCCATACGTGCCGGCGTCGCCACCCTGTCCCAGATCGACCGCAGCCTCGACGAAAGCTCGCTGATGCTGCGCCATGGCAGCTTCGCGACGATCCGGCGCGTCGTGCTGCCGCTGCTGCGGCCGGCCATCGTGGCGGCGCTGGTCTACAGCTTCGTGCGGGCCATCACGTCGGTCAGCGCCGTCGTCTTCCTGGTCAGCGCCGAATACAATCTGGCGACCGCCTACATCGTCAATCGGGTCGAAGTCAGCGAGTTCGGCGTCGCGATCGCCTATTCCTCGGTCCTGGTGGTGATCATGGCGGTCGGCATCGGCCTGATCCAGCTGCTCGTCGGCGAGCGCAAGCTCGGCAGACGCGGCGGTGCGACATCGATTTTCAGGGAGGCTTCGTCATGAAGATCGGTGCCCGGTCCGCCGATGTCGAGTTCCGCGACGTCACGCGCCGTTTCGGCGATGTCGTCGCCGTCGACCGGATCTCTTTCCGGATCGAGACCGGCACGCTTGTGACACTTCTCGGTCCGTCGGGCTGCGGCAAGACGACGACCTTGCGCATGATCGCCGGCCTCGAGATTCCCAGCGCCGGGACGATCCTCATCGGCGGACGGGACGTCACCCATCTGCCGGCCACGGCGCGCGACGTCAGCATGGTGTTCCAGAGCTACGCGCTGTTTCCGCATATGACCGTGCTCGAGAATGTCGGCTACGGGCTGGCCGTCGGCGGCGGCAGCAAGGCCGAGCGTCGCGAGCGCGCCAAGGCCGGCCTCGAGCTGGTCGGCCTCTCCGGCTACGACGCGCGCATGCCGAGCGAATTGTCGGGAGGCCAGCAGCAGCGCGTCGCCGTCGCCCGCGCCCTGGTGCTGGAGCCCAGCGTCCTGCTCTTCGACGAGCCGCTTTCCAATCTCGACGCCAAGCTGCGCCGGCGCATGCGCGAGGAGATACGCGACCTGCAGCAGAAGCTGGGCCTGACCGCCGTCTACGTCACCCATGACCAGGAGGAGGCGCTCGCCGTCTCGGACCGTATCGTGGTGATGAGCCAGGCGCGGATCGCGCAGAGCGGTTCGCCCGCCGAACTCTACGACCGTCCCCAGACCCGCTTCGTCGCCGACTTCATCGGCGGCGCCAATCTTCTGCCCTGCGAGGTCCAGGCGCATCGCGGCGCGCTGGCCGCGTGCCGGCTGGGAGCGATTGAATTCGAGCTGCCGCATCGCGGCATCGCACCGGGGCCTGCCACGCTTGCGATCCGACCGCACGCCATCCGGCTGCACGCGGCGCCGGCGCCTGGTCGGATGCCGGTCGAGATCCGCAAGGCGACCTATCTGGGTTCGCATGTCGAGTATACGCTGCAGGGTGCGACCGGCGAGCTGTTCGCCGTCGGCGAGGCCGGCGGCGCGGCGGCGTTCGCGCGTGGCGCGACAGCCCATGCCGGCTTCGGCCCCGGGGGTCTTGCCTTGCTCGGCGACTGACACGACGGAGGGGAAATGATCGCGATCAGCCAGTTCGGCGCCGGACGGATCGGCGCCATCCACGCCGGAAACCTCGCGGCCGCCGGGGCGCG